>CALBDB010000095.1 GCA_937927755.1 uncultured Lysobacterales bacterium | reverse complement strand
AAAGAACTCGCTTCCTTGATCGATGAAATGGGCACTGTCGAAAAAGAACGTGCCACGCTTGATGCACAGCGCCAGATCCTGCTGGAACGCAGGGATACGGCCCGCTCACGCGCTGCTGCTGCACGCAACCAGCGGCATGAGCTGGCTTTGAAAACCGAATCCCGCCGCGCCAGTCTCGATTCCTTGCGTAACTCGCTGCAGCGTATGGATTCACAGTTTAGCCAACTGCAGCAGCGTTACGTGGACTTAAGCGAACAAATGGCGCACGGGGAAGACCCGGAAGAGAAACACCGTGCCGAAATGGATAGTCTTTTGCAAACCCGGGTCGAAATTGAGCAGCGCCTGACGGCGGCAAGGATAAAATTGCAGAGTCTCGAAGAAGATTACCGGACACTTGACGCGGCCCGTCAGACCTGTATCGGCAAGGTCGAGGAGATTCGCAGTTCGCTGGAAAAAGCACGTTTGCAACAACAGGAAGTCGAACTCAATGCACGTAGCCTGCAACGCCAGGTGGAGCAGATGGGTCATGAGGTGTCGGAGTTGGCTGGGGAATTACCGGAAGACGCCGATCCGCAAGCCTGGCAGGAGGAACTGGAGCGTCTGGGTGTCCGCATCACCCGTCTTGAACCTGTCAATCTGGCAGCCATCTCCGAGTACGAGGAAGAACTCAAACGCAAGGAATACCTGGACAGCCAGAATGATGACCTGGTCAGTGCGCTGGAAACCCTTGAAAACGCGATCAAGAAAATTGACCGAAAAACCCGCACCCGTTTCAAGGATACATTTGAGAATGTTAACAAGGGTTTACAGGAATTATTTCCAAAACTTTTTGGTGGCGGGCACGCCTATCTCGAATTGACGGGTGACGACCTGCTGACCACCGGTGTGTCGATTATGGCACGGCCGCCTGGCAAACGTATCAGCAGTATTCACCTGATGTCCGGTGGTGAAAAGGCATTGACGGCTGTTGCGTTTGTATTTGCAATTTTCCGCTTGAATCCGGCGCCATTTTGCCTGCTTGACGAGGTTGATGCGCCACTGGATGATGCAAACGTGGCACGATTTACTGCAATGGTGAAAGAAATGACCGAGACCGTTCAGTTTGTCGTGGTCACACATAATAAGATCACCATGGAAATGGCGCACCAGCTCAGCGGTGTAACCATGCGCGAACCGGGCGTGTCCAGGTTGGTGCAGGTCGATATCGATGAGGCCGCCAAATTTGCCGGGGTGTAAAACTTCGAGAGAGTACTGGTATGGATATTTCTACTTTCAGATGGGTTTTGATTATTGTCGGTATCGTCATCGTCGCGGGTATATTCCTGTTTGGCAACCCGGACAAAAAGCGTAAGCCGCGAGCTTCGCGAAAACGTGTGCATGCACAGCGTGTCCGGCGTGAGCCGGTCCTGGATGCCGAAAGGGGTGACGACCGGGACAACAATGAAGACTCCGATGCAAGACAACCGGAACTGGCGATCGGTGGTGTTGATGAAGAGCCCACGGTTGACCCGGACATTGAGTCCAGGAGCAGCACAAGGCCGGCGGCCCCCGCTGCCCCGCCGCCGGACAAGATCGTAACGTTGTTCCTGCAGGCGCGTGATAACCACACCATCACGGGTGTCGAATTACTCGATGCTTCATTGAAATCGGGCCTGGTGTTTGGCAACCACGATATTTTCCACCGTATCCAGGAGGAGGATATTGAACCCATTTTCAGCATGGCTAACCTGACAAAGCCTGGAACATTTGACAAGAACGCCTGGAACACAATGGAAATCAAGGGTGTTACCATGTTCATGACCTTGCCCGGCCCCCGGAACGCGCTGGATGCATGGGATTCAATGCTGGCAACAAGCCGCAGGCTGGCGGAGTTGTTACACGCGGACCTGCTCGATGACACGCAAGTCGTATTTACACGCCAGCGCTCGTTGCAGATCAAGGAAGAATTGCGCGAATACGAACGGCAGAAAAACCCCGGCTCATGACGCAACCGGAAGCACACAAACGTGCTGAAGAACTGCGCCGTTTGATCGAGCACCACAATTACCGCTATTACGTTCTGGACGACCCGGAGGTTCCTGACGCTGAATACGATCGCCTGATCCGGCAACTGGAATCGCTGGAGTCCAGGCACCCGGAACTGGTCACTCCTGATTCACCCACACAACGCGTCAGCGGTACACCGATGGACGGTTTTGAAACCGTGCGGCACCGGGTGCCGATGTTGTCGCTTGGCAATGCATTTTCCGACCAGGAGGTGGCTGACTTTTACCGCCGCGTGGCGCAGGGTCTGGAACGCGAAGACATTGAGTTTGCCGCTGAGCCCAAGCTCGACGGAGTTGCCATTTCGTTGACTTATGTGGATGGTTTGCTGACCACGGCAGCGACCCGTGGAGACGGGGAACGTGGCGAAGATGTAACGGCCAATGTACGTACAATCCGTGCCGTTCCACTGAAACTTCACGGACAAGGCTGGCCGGCCCTGCTGGAAGTGCGTGGCGAGATATACATGCCGCGTTCCGGCTTCGAAGCATTTAACCGCAGGGCGCGCGAACTGGGTGAAAAACCACTGGTAAACCCCCGCAACGGCGCTGCCGGTAGTCTCCGCCAGCTCGACCCGCAACTGACCGCAAAACGCCCGCTCGCATTCTTTGCTTACAGCACCGCAACCCGTGATAATTTGCCCGACACGCAATTTGACACCCTGGCCCGTCTCAAGGACTGGGGTATTCCCGTCAACCCGGAGGTCAGGCGTGTACGGGGCCTGGACGGGTGTCTGGCCTACCATCAACGGATAGGCACACTGCGCCCCACGCTGGGCTATGACATCGACGGCGTGGTCTACAAGGTAGACCGTTTTGACCAACAGGGCTTCCTGGGGTTCGTCAGCAAGGCGCCACGCTGGGCGCTGGCGCATAAATTTCCGGCCGAAGAAGAGATCACGCGACTGCTTGATATCGACGTGCAGGTAGGGCGTACCGGTGCCTTGACACCGGTCGCGCGGCTGGAGCCGGTTTTTGTCGGCGGGGTCACGGTAACCAATGCAACGCTGCACAACGAGGATGAAATCCGTCGTAAGGATGTCCGTCCGGGGGATTGGGTCATGGTTCGCAGGGCAGGTGATGTCATACCCGAGGTGGCGCGTGCCATTCATGAGCGCCGAAGGGATGTTCTGCCGGAATTTCAGATGCCTGAGACCTGCCCCGAATGTGGTTCAGCGGTCGAACGGGTAGAGGGCGAAGCGGTCGCCCGCTGTAGCGGCGGACTGTTCTGCCCGGCCCAGCGTAAACATAGCATCCGGCACTTCGCCACGCGCAAGGCAATGGATATCGAGGGCCTGGGTGACAAGCTGGTCGACCAACTCGTCGAGGAGGGACTGGTACACACGGTTGCCGATTTGTATCTGCTGACCCATGAGCAACTGGTCTCGCTGGAACGCATGGGCGGCAAGTCGGCCGAAAATTTGCTGAAGGCCCTTGAAGACAGCAAACACCCGCCGCTTGACCGCTTGCTCTATGCGTTGGGTATCAGGGAGGTCGGTGAAGTGACAGCGCACTCACTGGCAGCGCATTTCGGTACCATGAAAGCCTTGCAACAGGCCGATGAACAGACCCTGACCGAGGTCAGCGATGTAGGACCCATCGTAGCCGGTCACGTAGCAGCGTTTTTCCAGCAGGAAAATAATCTCCAGGTCATACAGGCGTTGAGCGAGGCGGGTGTCGATTGGCAGGCACTGGAAGAGCAGGGCGGAGAGCAACCCCTTGCGGGTGAAATCTGGGTGCTGACGGGCGCCTTGTCGATGCCAAGAATCCAGGCAAAAAACCTGCTCGAATCACTGGGGGCGAAAGTTACCGGCAGCGTGTCCGCCAAAACCACAATGCTGCTGGCTGGAGAAGCCGCAGGCTCCAAGCTCGCCAAGGCTCAAAAACTGGATGTAAAAGTCATCTCGGAATCAGATTTCGTGAAACTTCTTCAGTCCTACGGTGTGCAGATATCTTAAAATATTCCCCACAGATTACTGTAGGAGCCACGCTTGCGTGGCTCCTACATGAACCGCTCTTGCACTTACAGATCATCCGTAAATTGGATCCGGTAAACCGGAGCCGGGACTTTTTCAGTGGTGACATAAATCGCCTTCCCATCAATGGAGTACCCAATCGCCTCGTTCTGAACGGCGGGTGGACCGACCAGTTCTGTCGGTTTTCTTTGCATCGCGCTTAGCCAGTCTTCACCCTGTTTGCGGTGATAGCGGTAAAGGCTGCGGTAAGTGATCACCACGGCTTCCGTGCCATCGGGTGAAATATCTAAACCGGTCGGTTGTGATATCCAGTCCGCCCGGCCGCCCCAGTTTCCCCGGTCGGCGGGTGATGGCGGCCTCAGGCGTGAGATGGTACCCAGGAATTTCAGTTCAGCCTGGTCGTTTGCCAGGGCAGTCTCCAGGTCAATGGAATACAACCGCGGTGGTTTGTCACGTTTGCTCAGCAGCAAAATCTGTTTCGACGACGGGTCGTAGGCCATCGATTCGCAATCACGCGGCCCATCGGGGTAGGTAAGCGACAACCAGTGTTTCAATTCAAGTTCGCCGGAATAGCGGTTGTTTTTCCCGGTCCGGGGTTCCTCGGCAAAGTATAGTTTGATCGATTTGCGCTTAGCCCGGTTGTCGCCGATATCACCCGCAATGATCCATCGGCCGTCGGCAACAGGTATCGAGGTCAGGTCTTCCCAGTCTTTGTTCTTGGCCGGCACGATTAAAACACTGCCCAGGTCCCTGCCGGTTTCGTCAATGGCATATATGACCGGGGCGCCTGAGTCGTTCTGCAGAAAAAAATCTCCCTCACGTGAATAACTGGCCTGGATGCCGCTGGCTTCGATGAGTTGGGGGGATGCCAGCCATCCGCTGTGTTCGATCGAAACCGGCTGTGGCGGGGAGTTCTCCGGCGGTATTCCTGGCTGCTTGTCGCAGGCGGACAGACCTGCTAGCGCAATGAGTGTAACCAAAGACAGGTTTCTGAAGTGCATAAGCTATTGTAATAATGTGGAGAATCAAGTCCACTGTATTGTTAATATATATTTATACACTGGTTGCCGGGGTTATTTATAAATGGATTTCCCTCAAATACCGAACAATCACGCCTTGGTCATGCTGTTGATGACCGGTATGGCGCTGTACATCTTCTCCCGCGAAAAAATCCGGCTGGAGTCATCCAGCCTTGCAATCCTGGTGCTGGTAGTCGTTGGTTTTGAACTGTTCCCATTTGAGGGCGCGCACGGTGCAATCGAACCAATGACATTTTTCCATGGCTTTGGTCACGAGGCGCTGATTGCAGTGTGTGCTCTGATGATTGCCGGTGAGGCACTGGTAAGGACCGGTGCCCTCGAGCCGGTTACCCGGCGGTTGGCAAGGCTTTGGAAATGGAGCCCGAGTTTTGCGCTGTTGCTGACATTGATCGTTGGCGCATTTTGCAGTGCATTCATGAACAACACACCCATCGTTGTACTTATGTTACCGATGCTGATCGGGGCTGCACTGCGCAGCAAACGAGGCACTTCGGGTGTATTGCTGCCGATGGGTCTTGCCACCCTGATCGGGGGTATGGGAACGACCATCGGCACTTCCACCAACCTGCTGGTCGTTTCGGTAGCGGCGGACATGGGTATGGTCCGTTTTGACATGTTTGATTTCCTGTTGCCGGTGGTGATAGCCGGCAGTGTTGCGATTCTGTACTTGTGGTTGATCGCGCCGCGCATGATCCCGGAACGCACGCCACCGGGCTTGCAGTTATCCAACCGGGAATTCCAGGCCTACCTGTTATTTACACGTGGCAACCCGATGATTGGAAGATCTCTCGCCGACGCCATTCACAAGGCCGGGGAAGGGTTACGGGTGAAGTGTATTGTCAGGGATGAGCACCTGTATATTTCACCATTGCCGGATGTGGTCATCAAACCGGGCGACCGTATCCAGGTTTCCGCCACCGTGGACATGCTGAAAGAATACGAAGCATTGCTGGATGCCCGGCTGCTGGCCGGACCGGATTCACCGGACG
Source organism: uncultured Lysobacterales bacterium (assembly GCA_937927755.1). GTDB lineage: Bacteria > Pseudomonadota > Gammaproteobacteria > Xanthomonadales > SZUA-36 > SZUA-36. Next base: position 21,754 of record CALBDB010000095.1, on the reverse strand, counting down.
CCGTATCGGTCGGTGACCTTCAACTTGCCGAGGTCGTGGTCACCGGCGGATCACGGTTACGGGGACTGAAAGTGTCCGATGCCCGCCTGAAAGCGCAGTATGGGCTGGATCTTCTGGCTGTTCACTGTGGCGGGGATATTGTCAGTGCCAGTATGCCGGCACTGAACCAGACTGAGCTTCAAGCCAGTGACGTGCTGCTGGTACAGGGTAAATCCGAGGATATCCGCAAACTCAAGGCGGGTAGTGAGTTACTGGTGCTCGACAGCACGGCGGACCTGCAAAAATCATCCAGGGCGCCTCTTGCCTTGCTGATCATGGCGGCGATAGTGTCGTTGGCCGCCTTTGGCATTCTGCCGATCGCCATGAGCGCGCTGTTGGGGTGCATGGCTTTGATCGGCACTGGTTGCATCAACTGGCAGCAAGCCAGCCGCGCGCTCAGTGCACAGGTCATCATGATTATCGTGGCATCCCTGGCGCTGGGCTCCGCACTGATGATGACCGGCGGTGCCGATTACCTCGCCCAGGTGTTCCTGTTCCTGACCGCCGGCTTGTCACCGGCGTGGATAATAGCCTTTCTGATGCTGCTGCTGGCCATCCTGACCAACGTGGTTTCCAACAACGCGGCTGCCGTTATTGGCACGCCCATCGCCATCAGCATCGCACAGGAACTGGGCTTGCCGCTGGAACCATTTGTATTGGCCGTACTGTTCGGCGCCAACCTGAGTTTTGTGACACCCATGGCATACAAAACAAACCTGCTGGTCATGAATGCGGGTGGATATAAGTTCAATGATTTTGTGAAGGTCGGAACACCGCTGACCCTGCTGATGTGGGTGGTTTTAACCCTGGTGCTGGTGTTCGCCTACAGCTTGTAAGAAGGCGGCAGGTTGGGAACCTGCCGCCGGGTACTTACTTGGCTTCGTAGGTAAACTTCTGACCACCGACGCTGGCTTCAAACATCAGCCCGCCTCCGGCGTTTGTGAACACCGCGACACCACCGTCGTAGTTGGCGTCGGCCGAGGCACCGGCGGTCAGTGCAACGGCTGAGACCTGCGCGCCCATTTCGAAATTGCCCCGCGTAAAGTGGTCAAAAGCGGTCTTGTCCCTGAACATGATGAACTCAGCGTATACCTGGCCACCCAGTTGAAGACCGATCGTAACCTGGGACAATGAGGTTCGCCCAACCGTGGAGTCGCCAAAAATGACGATACCTTTGCCGTGTGCGCCACCGACCCCGATTCCAGCCTTTCCGACTCTCGGAAACACGGCATAGGCATAGGCCGTTTCAAACCACTTCTCCATCGACGGGTCCCTGTCCTTGGCTGCAATGATGGCCTGGGCGACCGAAAGCTCCAGTTTGTCACTGTTGTCCGGCTCCCACGCATAGGAATGGACGCTGACGCAAAACATAATTGCGGCGATCAGAATCGCTGATAGTTTATGCATAATTTTTCCAGGTCTGTTGTGGTGGTCTGGTTTGCTTACTTGGCTTTGTATTTAAACTTCTGTCCACCGATGGTGGCTTCATACATCAGGCCGCCTTCCGCAATGGTAAATACCGCCACACCGCCGTCGTAGTTCGCGTCCGCTGAAGCACCAAGGGTAATTGCAACTGCAGATACCTGCGCTCCCATTTCAAAGTTGCCACGGGAGAAATTTTCAAAGGCCGTTTTATCCTTGAACAGGATGAACTGGGAATAGACCTGACCGCCCCACTGGAAGCCGATGGTCGCCTGGGACAATGAGGTCTCGGCAACGGTGACGTCATTCTTGATGACGATGCCTTTTCCATAGGCGCCGCCGATGCCGATGCCGCCTTTACCAACCCTGGGGAATACCGCATAAGCATAGGCTTCAGAAAACCACTTTTCTAATGAAGGATCCTTATCCTTGGCATCAATGAGTGCCTTCGCGACTGACAATTCCAGCTTATCGGATTGGTCTGGGCTCCACGCCTGTGTGATGGAAGCCGCAAAAATGAAATAAAGGGTGAATAAAGCAACACTTAGTTTTTTCATGATGTCTCCTTGACAGGGTAGGGGTGTAATGATACTTGTGAAAATCAAATATAGACGATACATACGAAACTTACAAAGGTTGAATGCCATTTCTGCCGGCAAAAAAAAGCCCGCTTTTGCGGGCCTTTTTTGGAATTGGCTCCCCGGGATGGACTCGAACCAACGACCTAGTGATTAACAGTCACCCGCTCTAACCAACTGAGCTACCGGGGAATATCTAAGGCGCGGTATTTTCCGTGCTTTGAGGGGGGGAGTCAAGGACATTCTTCAGAAGATTCTATACCACCCGTTTCCACCCGGATTCGGCCACTGTTTGAGACGATTATCCTGCCAGCGTGTTGTGCGCCACGCTCGTCACAGAACCGGATGCTCGTGTTACTGCCCGGTGCTGAACCATTGGGGAAGAAACGCAGATCGGGGCGAGAGAGTGAGCTGTTAATAGAAATAAACTCGACTGCACCCGACTGTTTTAAAAGTGGTTCGCCACCCTGTTTTTGCCGGTCACCGTTAATATCCGTAAATACGATCCAGCCATGCTGCCAATGTGAGGTTCCGGAACAAGCAGTGTTGTCAACGGCCGGACAGACAATGGTTTGGATGTTATGGCTGATGGCTCGGCCACGGGCCAGGTTCAGGTCTGTCTGTAGCAGGGCTATTGCGCTGCGCATACGCAGGTTCCAGTTGTAGTTTTTAATGGCCGGTACACCGGCTGCCAGCAATATGGTGACGACGGTCATCGTGACTATCAGTTCGAGGGCGGTGATGCCGGTTTGTTGTTGATTGGACACTACATGAGACTAACCGCAAGGTATTGGCGGGCGAAATGGCCGATTCGAGACAGTCTGTGTAAGTGAGGAAAAGCAAAAAATGTAGGAGAGATGCTTGCGTCGCGATCATTTGCGCCGGCGCGTATATTGGAGAAAATCGCGACCAGCATTCGACACCGGCACGCTCGAGTATCCAGGCGCCTGGTGACCTGGTTATGATCACAGCGGGCAAGGCGGTGTGCCCCTGCCGCCCGCAACAATTAATGAAATTTACCGGGTTAAAGGTATTTCTGAGGCCAGTTGCATCTGGATGGCAGCATCGAGCTTGTTTTCAATCTGGATGACACGCATAACCTTTTGTGCGGGTAGAAACACGTCAATTTTCTTTGCGAACTGTTGCTTGATGACGAGGTCCTGCATCCTGATGGAGAAATAGTCGGTCATCAACTCGTTGGCCTTTAAATCGGTCATGCTTTCGTAGTTCATGGCGAAATCCCTGATAAGATTCAGCAACCTGTCACCATTGGCCTTCGAGGCCGCCCGGTATGCTTTCCAGGCGGGCCAGAATTCGGCGGCTTCATCAGCTTTGAATTGCATATTTCCCATCAGGATAGCCTGCCGGTCAGCGTTCGCCGACTGACGTGCGAGGGCGATTTGCTCATCCATGGCAGATTGTGCAAAAGCTGCTGTTGTGAAAGTAAGGAGTAGCGCAAATATGGACAGGATTCTCATGGTTTTTCCAAGACGATTAATATTCAAAAGGAGCGCTATAATAACAAGTTTGGCCGGACTCAAAGTATTTTGAAAAACAAACCTTTCAAACTGTTCAGTGATTACGCTCCGGCGGGTGATCAGCCAAATGCAATCAAGGCGATAACCAGTGGTGTGCGCAATGACATGCAGCACATGACACTGTTGGGTGTGACCGGCTCCGGTAAGACTTTTACGATGGCCAATGTCATCCAGAACCTGCAGCGCCCGACGTTGGTGATGGCACCAAACAAGACGCTGGCTGCCCAGTTATACGGCGAATTTCGCCGTTACTTTCCGCAGAATGCTGTTGAATATTTTGTCTCTTATTACGACTACTACCAGCCCGAGGCATACGTGCCTTCTTCGGATACCTATATTGAGAAAGACGCATCCATCAATGAACACATCGAACAGATGCGCCTGTCAGCTACCAAGGCGCTGCTGGAACGACGTGACACGATCATTGTTGCGACGGTTTCCGCAATTTACGGTCTTGGAGACCCTACCCAGTACCTGAGCATGGTGTTGCATTTGTCGGTCGGCGAGATCATCAACCAGCGCAGTATCCTGAGACGACTGGCCGAGATGCAGTATAGCCGTAATGACATGGAGTTGCGGCGGGGCACCTACCGCGTCCGCGGTGAGGTTATAGACATATTCCCGGGTGACGAGGAGGTTCGCGCAATTCGTATTGAGCTGTTCGACGAGGAGATTGAATCCATCTCCCAGTTTGATCCATTGACCGGAGAAGTGGTGGATAAAATGCAACGGGTGACCGTTTTCCCAAAGTCGCATTACGTGACACCCCGGCAAACCGTCATCGACGCCGTTGCAGCGATCAGCGACGAGTTAAAGGATCGGCTTGCCTACCAGCGTGAGAACCAGCAATTGGTCGAGGCCCAACGCCTTGAGCAACGTACGCTCTATGACATGGAAATGATGCTTGAGCTTGGTTACTGCAATGGTGTTGAGAATTACTCACGTCACCTGACGGGGCGAGGTGAAGGTGAGGCGCCGCCAACCTTGTTTGATTACCTGTCCGATGATGCATTGCTGATTCTGGATGAAAGCCACGTCATGGTTCCACAGCTGGGTGGCATGTACAAGGGTGACAGGTCGCGCAAGGAAAACCTGGTCACCTATGGCTTCCGGCTGCCCTCCGCGCTGGATAACAGGCCGCTCAGGTTTGACGAGTGGGAGGAAAGGGCGGGCCAGACGGTTTTTATCTCGGCAACCCCAAGACCCTATGAGCTAGGGCTTTCTGGTGAAGTGGTGGAGCAGGTAGTACGTCCGACCGGTCTGGTTGACCCCGAGGTCGAGATACGCCCGGTAGCTGACCAGGTGGATGACCTGTTATCTGAAATAGGCCGGCGGACTGCCCTGGGAGACCGTGTCCTGGTTACCACGCTGACCAAGCGGATGGCGGAAAACCTGACCGAGTACCTGGCCGATCATGGTGTCAGGGTGCGGTACCTGCATTCGGACGTGGACACCGTCGAACGCGTTGAGATAATACGAGACCTGCGCCTGGGTGAGTTTGACGTACTGGTCGGCATCAACCTTCTCAGGGAAGGCCTGGATATGCCGGAAGTGTCCCTTGTGGCCATACTCGATGCGGATCGCGAAGGCTTTTTGCGTTCGGAATCCTCCCTGATCCAGACCATTGGCAGAGCGGCCCGCAACGTCAGGGGGAAAGCCATACTTTATGCTGACAAGGTAACCGGTTCCATGCAGCGCGCCATCGCCGAGACCGACCGTCGCCGCAGCCGGCAGGTTGAATACAACCTTGAACATGGCATCACCCCGAAAAGTATCCTAAAAGCAGTCACCGACATCATGGACGATGCCCGTTCGCTGTCGCCCGCAGAGAAGGAACAGGCACGGAAAGTGGCGGAGACGGCAGCCCAATACCAGCACATGTCACCCGCCGAACTGGGCAAGACCATTGCCGGTATGGAAAAACAGATGATCCGCCACGCCGAGATGCTTGAGTTCGAAGAAGCGGCCGAAATAAGGGACCAGATAAAAAGGCTGAAAGAAGAGGTGCTTATTTAGGGCATCAATCAAAGAACAAATGGACCCCGGGTCAAACCCGAAGTGACGGGTGTTCGTCGTGAAAGGGTTTGGGTCAAGTCCGGAATGACGTTGGTTGGAGCGGGTCCGGAATGACGGAGACAGAATCAATTCAGGAACGGTGGTTTAGAACTGGATATCCACCCATACGAGTCTGTGGTCGGAAACGGTAACAAGATCGTGGCCGGGCTGGTTCCTGGCTGGCCAGAAGACACCGCAGCCGACTATTTTTAGATTTGCAGACGGCAGAGCATAATCGATCCGCATATTGCCCGTATGCACGTCATTGAAGTCAGCGGTATCGGCCGCCGGGTTGCCCTTGTGACCAAGGTTCCTGCCGCCCTGCGTTTTGCTGGCTTCCTCACTACCCTCGCTTTGCGGTTCACAGCCTGTATTTACCATCGGGTGATGCAGTAATTGCAGAATGGCGCCGGCGCTGGAGTCACCATCCACGGGGTCAGCGTTCAGGTCGCCGGCAATGACAAACCTGGCACCTTCCGGCAGCCCTCCGCTGGTGCCAGTGTCATCGTAGATGTAAGTCGAACGTTGCGGGTCGATATAATCGGCCCATAAGCGAATCTCATCATGGTTGCGGGCGCCATTCCGGTCTTCCGGACCATCAAATACTGGTGGTGTCGGGTGGCTGGCCAGCAAGCGGACAATCCGGCCGTCAATTGTCACGGCGATATCCCAATGGTTTTTTGAACTGAGCCGAAGCTGGTTGAAAACCTCTTGCGGATACCAGGGCGTGCCATCGGGGTTCGCCGGCGCCAGTGCACCCGGCATATCGCGCCATTTGAAAAACCGGAAACTTCTTTCCAGCTTAAGCGGGTAGCGTGACAGCACGACCATCCCGTATTGGCCGGGAAAGCTGCCAAATCCCCATGCGTCTTGCGGCTCTTGCAGTTTGCCATTGTTGTTCAGATCCATGCCGCTATCCCTGCCGGTATTGACCACGCCATTAAGGCTATGGGCGTAACTGATGGCTTCATTTTCAAACTGCGGAACATCGAGGTAGTTGTTTATGAAAAGCAGGGTGGAATCAAGCTCGTACGAATCAAACTCGTTCATCAAAATGACGTCCGGCCGGACCTGCTGGATGACAGCGGCAACCCTTTTAAGATCCTCGTCATCCTTTGACTGCAATCGTTCATACAGTGCGCCTTCAGACTGCAGGCCCATCGCGATGTTGTATGTTGCGAACCGTATACTGCGGTCATTTTCCGCAGGTGCGTTTGCCGGGATGAAAATTACCAGGCTGGCCACTAAGATAAGCAAAGAGATGTGAAATCTGCGCATGGGATTCAACCGGACCGAAAGTGGGTATGATAACTGAATATTGAATATGGGCTCCGGATCAGGGCCGGCGAGACACTGGTGGAGCAAATATTGAGCAGGAGCAGGACAGATGGCATTTATTAAGGTGGTTTCACCCTCTCAGGCCAGTGGCAGGCTGGGGAAGATTTACAAACTCGTCCAGTCAGCGGATGGGCAGGTGGACAACGTGTTGCAGGTGCACAGCTTGCGGCCGCATACACTGGAAGGACACATGGCGATCTACAAGGCCGTGCTGCATCACTCCCGCAACCTGTTGCCCGAGTGGTACCTGGAGGCTGTTGGCGTGACAGTCAGCCGATTGAATGGCTGTAATTATTGTGCCCGCCATCATGCAACGGGCATGCAACGCCTGCTGAAAGCTGATTCAAGGGATGCTAAAGCCTATCTAGCGGCACTGGATGAGAACTTCCCCGGCGAACCGTTTACCGCGCGGGAACAACTTGGCCTGGCGTACGCCCGCAAACTGACACACGTGCCGGGTGAGATCGAAGCTGCGGATATTGACGCATTGCGGGAAGCGGGATTTGATGACGGTGAAATCCTGGAGCTGAACCAGGTGATTGCCTATTTTGCCTATGCAAACCGGACGGTTTCCGGTTTGGGGGTAAACACCGACGGTGAGGTAATTGGTCAGTCGCCGCCGACAGGGGATGATGACAGTGGTTGGTCACACGGCTGAACCGTTGGTCTGAAGACCTTCCTCCTCCGTCATTCCGGGCTTGACCCGAAATGCACCTTGCTCCCGGTGCTTGGCGAACAAAGAAATTGGACTCCGGGTCAAGCCCGGGGTGACGAAGGTTGACAGGGGTGACGGAGGACTGCCGGGAGGGCAATAGAATGTTGTTTTATTCGCAGTCTTTTGGCGGAACAGCGCTGCTTAAATCGTAGTTGTCCGGGCCAAGGACCTGCTGGACCTGGCGCAGGGCTGCCTCGATGGATTTCCACTCGGCGTGAGCCCTTTCCGGGTCGAAGTTTTCAACATTCTCATCTTCACCGGTGTACCGCCAGGCGCGTACCGGCACATTCAAGGCACCGAATGTCTCCTTCACGGCGTCCAGGTTTTGCTGCTTGTCATCAGTCATTACGATGACAACCGGCAGCGCGGCGCCGGTTTTCTGTAACAAGGCTTGGAGCATATCCCCCTTGTGCTGACCGGCGGTCATGAAAACGCCGTCCTCGTAACGGGACATGCGCCCCCCTTCCACCGGTACAAAGGATTGCTCATAGCCACCCGCCGGGCCGATGGCTGTGTAGGTGAAGTTGTAGCCGTTTCGGCGCAGTTCACGAAAGGTTTGTAAACGGTAATCCTCTCCGCGGGACGTCAGTGCGATAACCTGTACACCGCTATCCTGGATGTTTCTGACCTGGCTGGCGGCATCGGCCTGGGTGGGTCGCATGGCGCTGGCAAAATAAAGCGCACCCTGCACGGCAAAACGATTTCCGACATTCATTTTATTGCATTGGTCAGATGTGGAGAGCTCTTTTTGCCACTCGTACCACTGGTCTGTACCGAGCCCCTGTTCCATCGCAAGGATCGTATTGTCAATATCAAACACCACCAGTAATTGGTCTTTGCCGGTGGATTGGGACAGGGCAAGCGCATCTGCCGCAACATCTGCCAAATCGCCGGTCTCGGCATCCAGCGCCGCAATTTTCTGGCCGGACCAATCAACCTGGTAATTGACGGTACATGCGCTTAAAAACAGGATCGAAATGACGGATAGACGAAACAGGAAAGTAATTGTTTTCTGCATGGCGGCAATATTATGACATTTCGAACCGGGATTGGCTGAGAAATTCAGAAATCCGCGCCCGGCATCACCGTGGAATTTCACATTTTCACAGCCCCGTTCATCAGTGCCACGCTGGCAGACCTGTGCCTGTTGATAATACAGAGGGGCAAATCCTGTCTTTCGGGGCTTGATCCCGGGGCCAGCTTGCTTAATCATTGTAGCGGCTGAAAACATGGGAGGTTCGTTTTGTATATCTATTTATCAAAGATACTTCCATTGTTTGTATTGCCCATCGGTTTGGTCATGGAACTGGCCCTTGTCGCTTTTTTGTTTCTGCTTTTCGGGAAGAGGAAGACCTCCGCAGTTTTCCTGTCGCTTTCCATGCTGCTGCTCTGGGTTGCCGCAACGCCAATCGTCGCAGAGACCCTGATGGGCAGGCTGGAAAAAGACTACCCGGCCGTGATGATGACTGAAGTGCCATTGGCCAGGTGTATCGTGTTGCTCGGTGGCGCCGTCGAACCGGTAATGCCCCCGAGGATGGATATCGATATGCTTGAGGCAGCAGACCGGGTTCGCAAGGCCGCACAGCTGTATCGTGCCAAAAGGGCAGGGCTGATTATCGTAAGCGGCGGTAACCAGCCCTGGTCGCCGTTTGCCGAACCGGAAGCAGCATCGATAGCAACTTTGCTGCAGGAGTGGGGTGTGCCGCCATCGGCCATCGTGTTGGAGGCCTCGAGCCGCAATACGCGCGAAAACGCCGTCAACTCTGCGGATCTGATCAACAAGGAGGGGTGTGGCGCGCCTCTGCTGGTGACCTCGGCCGCGCATATGAAGCGATCACTCGCTGTCTTTAAAAAACTGGGGATTTCCGCGCTGCCGGTGTCGGCCGATGTGAGGGTGGTTAAGCGGCCGCACCTGACCTTTGTTGATTTTCTACCCGATGTCAGGGCGCTGAAAATGTCCAACGACGCCATGCGAGAGTGGACAGGACAGTTGTTTTACAAGATACAGGGCTGGAGCTAGACATTCACCCAAAGATGCGGCGTATCATGGAGACGTCCACACAGGTTTCGCCACCTGGTTGACCGAGGTGCTCCAGAACCGCCAAGGCTCCGTTAAAGTTTTGTTGGCGCGTATAGGCATTGATAGTGACGATGGTTTTGAGCCCTGCACCCAACGCGGACGCCAAGCCATTTTCAGAGTCTTCAATGGCGATGCATTCACTTGCATCCAGCCCCATGTGTTGCAGGGCATAAATATATATATCCGGTGCCGGTTTTTTGTTTGGCACAACATCCCCTGCCGCAATCACATCAAACCAGCCGATACTGCTTTTTCCCAATGTTGCGGTGAGCAACGCCGTTATGTTTTCCGCCGTGGTTGTGGTTGCAATCGCAAGTCTCAGACCCTCCGCACGGGCTTCGTTCAGTAAGCGTTCTACGCCGGGCCGTAGTGGGATGGCGCCGGAATTCAACAGGCCCACAAAATACCGGGTTTTGGTCTTGTGAAGCTCGAGGATGAATCTTTCCAGCTCTTCTGATTTATCAGATACCGGTTGATATCTTTCGATGAAGTGCCGGATGCGTTCTTTGCCGCCGGTGACTTCCAATAGCTCGCCATATGTTTCGACATCCCAATGCCAGTTCAGACCCATGTCTCTGAACGCCTGGTTGAAGGCCACGCGGTGACCGTCACGTTCGGTGTCGGAGAGTGTGCCGTCTACGTCGAAGATCAGGGCTTTTAGGGTTGGCATGGTGGTACTCAGTGCCTCATTGATGGGCTTATTGCGCAGGTGTATGCAAGAGAGAGAGGCATTGACTCGGCCATCCCACCAGCATCAATCCAACATCAGCAATATACGGGTCATGAATCCGCTGCTGGTGCCTTCGATGCCATCCAGATCGTTCCAGATGTAGCGGTAGTTTGCGCCCAGGGAGAAAAATGGCGTCAGCCACCAGTTCAGGCCCAGCGAGGCGATTTGCATGTCGCCACCGGCGATACGGCCGTCGGTGAGGCTCAGTTCCGAGTATCGTGCCGAGATTTCCCAGGCGCCTTTACCATTTTGGTACACCGTCCGGGCAATGGGTACCGGGCTGAACAGCCCATTCTTCTTATTGTACGGTCGCATCTCGCCGGTCAGCACCCAGTTGGCGGACACGTAGTAACCGTCGAAGGTCGGGTTTTCCAGCGCGGCGTTCTTTACGTCGGTGCGAAAGTATTCCGAGGCCAGCCACAGGGGACCCCGGCGCCAGGAAAGCTCGAGGTTGTAGGTCTGCAGGCTGTCTGCCGGCCATAATCCGCTGTCACTTCCGAAGCCGGTATCCACGAACACCGGTGACTGGTTGAACTCCGGCTCTGTGCGAAAGCGGAAACTCTCCTCGGCGTCGGAATAACGATACCCCAGACCCAGGTGCAGAAGGTTGCTCTCGTCCTCGGATCTGAGCGGTGCCCAGGCGAAACGTCCGACCAATTGGCTGGCGCTTTCGCTAAAGCTCTGGCCGGCGTCAAACCAGTCGTTGAACACACCGAAGGCCCAGCTGGAGTACCTTTCCGGGCTGCTGCCATTCCACACGACACCGACGTTGCGGGACGGCAGTAAGGCATCGGCGACGGCCGATCGCTCCTGCCAGGGCAGAAAGACCATCCCCGTCAGTCGCTCCATGGAAATCGGTTCTTTCTGTTTGCCGATGCTCATTACGGAGTTTCGGAAAAACGGAATGTCCAATCGCCAGTCGAACAGTGTGATGTCCTCGTCATCTTCCGACTCGAATCCTTTGTCGAAGGCGTTGGTGGCGCCCGCAATGGTATACACCCAGGGCTTTTCGAAATTCAGCGTGCCGAAGATTCCGAACCTCAGTGCACGGATCTCGCCGCCGTTGAACCCGTCCAGGTCACCGTGCCGGGCTTGGTTCGCGTCGTTCTGTGACAGCCAGTTCATTCGGTCCAGGGCAATGGCGCCCGTCACCAGGCCCGACAGCCAGCGTGTATCGAAACGGTTCCATTTGCTCGTGTCCTGGTAATTCAACGGCACCGCCATCGGCGGAGGTGTATAAGCCAACCAGGCTGACTTCTTTGGCTCGTCCTCGACCACTTCCGGCCCGATCTCCCCCAGGCGGTTGCGGACCACTACACCGTCATGAACCGCGAAGTTCGCATAGGTTCTGGTGTCGAGCAGTACCCCGAAATTTTCGCGCGGATCCTCGCTGAGGATCATGAAGTTCGGGGGATCGCCGATGACCAGCTTACCGAGCACATAGCCCTGCCCGGCATCGATCACCCGGTCGGCTTCATCGCGCGGAATCCTGTCCTCGGTGACAACATCCAACTTGCCTTCGCGGATCAGGATGTTTACCAACCGGTCGGTGGTCTGGCCGGTCGGGTCGATCAGCGTGACGTTGCGTAGCAGGACATCGTCCAGACCGCTTTCGGTCTGCGCCTCGAGCGACTGCACCGCCGTCAACAGCAGGAGCAGCAGGACCCAAAAAGGGCGCCGCGCCGCGTTCACGATGAACCCTTCCGCGCCGCCAGCAATTTTTCCATGCCATGGCCAAAGTTCTCCGTGGCCTCGTTGATCATATTGATCGGCACGTCGAGATAGCAGACTTGCTCTGGCGGCAACACCTGGGTGATGCCGGAAAACGGACAGGGCGCACTGGGGATAAACACCACGGAGCGGCCATCCTGCAATTTCTGGATTTCGAACCCGATCCGCTCGGCGGAACCAAGCTTCAATGCGACAGGCTTGAGCCCCTCGGTCTTGCTTGAGTCAAAGCCGGTCACCAGGCTCTTGATCATCAGGTAGCCCGGGATGTTCACCAATACCCTGGATTCCAGCTTGGTGACAAAGGTGCTCGCCAGCGCCTGCCGAGCCAGCAAGCCGGCTAGAAAGCAGACCACGATCAGCGCCAGCAGGGCAATGATATTGGCCAAGGCCACGCCCCCAATGGAGTCCACAGGCAACCAGTCCGCCATCGGTTGCGCCACCAGCATCATCACGCCGACGACCTTGACCAGGACGATCCCGGCGATGCCAACCGGCACCAGGAACAGCACACCCGCAACCAAGGTGGTAAGGAAGGATTGCGTGATTGTGTTTCGACTCATGTTTGCTTTCTCCATAAAATCAGAATCTTCATGAGGGAGTTCTCAGCTTTGCCGTTCAGAAAGCAAGACGTGCGCGCAGTCCATAAACCCACATAGACGAGGCATCCGGGTTCAGCGCCGGATCCTTGATGTACTGGACGTCCGGTGTAATGGCGATTTCCTTGAACAACTGGATGCGGTAGAACACTTCCAGCGTCTTCTGACTGGGCAGGCCCGGGCCCCAGCTGCTCTCATTGGGCTCGCCCCAGTTGTAGGCCAAGCCGAGTTGATTGCCGCCAGGCACGGTCTGCCAGGCCAAGCCCGCGCTCACCGTTTTCTCCAGCAGGCTGCCCCCGTCCTTTGCATAGCCACCACGCACGAAGCCGGTCCATTGCTCGCTCAAAGCACGGCTCCACGAGGCATTCCAGCCCCAACCGTCAGGGTTTCCGGCAACCTCCATTTCATCCACGTGCCATAACGCGAGGTGAACGTTGTTCAGGAAGGCGGTTTCACGAGTGCTGTTCCAGCCGATCTCGATGTGCTTGAAGAATTCATGGTCATTGAAAAAGGTGTTGAACCCTTCCAGCGGATCCGTGGGGTCGGAGTTGAGGTCGGCGAAACCACCTATCAGGTAGAGGTTGTCGTTCATGTAACCGCCCAGCGCCATGCCCAGCCCCTCGTTTGGAACCGGCATCGAGGCCGAGCCGGTGGAGAACGAGAAATTGAAAAAACCGGTCCATGGGCTGGCCAGCATGTAAACGTCGGCGTAGTCGGTGACGTCGACAAAGCCGCCCACGAAAACGAGATTTCCGCCCTTCATGCGCTGGCGCCAGTAGAAGTTGGTCAGGCGCGTGCCCTGGTCGCTGAATGGCGGCAGGTGCAGGCCGACATAGCCCGTCTCGAAACCCAGGTTGCCCGGCGCCAGGTTGCTGCCATAGGCATGTCGATGCTCCGCTTTGAAGATCAGCGCGCCCGAATCGCCCTTACCGTCGCCGGTGAGTTCCCAGGAACCGAACATCCGGTACATGCCGCCGAAAGCTTCGTCCTTGCCGGGGCTCTCGCTGGCATTGAGGTAGGCCATCGAATAATCACCGCCGATGGAAAACCCGTTTTCCTCGGCCTGGCGTTTTTTCCAGCCGAAATAGGTCCCGGCAAAATCGCTCGTAAACAGGGGCGTAACCTGGTTGGAATCAATGTGCAGGCGATTTTCGACCTGCTCCGGGCCGGCCAGGGTCAGCGGCTGGCCGCTGCTAACGCTGGATTCACAGTTTTCCGAAGCCGATGATTCGCAATCTGGATTATCTTCGGCCATCAGTTGTGTCGATGTGGCGATCAACATGGCGCTGGCCATCATGGCAACATAGCATTTTTTGATATGCTGGTTTTTCACAGCCGACTCCTCAGTTCAGAGATGGCAACGGAATAGTTCAACAACGGTGCGCCCGCGGCATTGATGGCGCGAAAAGTGACGACCGGGCCCTGATCGGCATTCCAGTCGATGTCTATCAGTCCGAAATTCAGTTCCACAACGGGCTCGCCGATACGGTAGTCATTGGCGGCTTGTGGATATTTATCGTTCACGTGGGTGAGGCCGCTCGAAGTGAAGTCATACAGGGGGTACGGCCCCTCGTGGGTACGGGACAGCTCTGAGAAGTGCACATTGCCGCTCAGCAGCACGACGCCGTCTACACCGGTTTCATCGATCAGGTCGAACAGGCGTTTACGCTCCAGCGGGTAGTTACCCCACTCATCCATGCCTTTCTGGTCCGCCACGATCTGCGTGCTGGAGGCGATCAGTCGAATCTCGGCTGGTTTTTTCAGTTGCGTTTCCAGCCAAACCCATTGCGGCTCGCCAAGCAGTCTTGCGGCAGGGTCCGGGTGCTGCGCGTACTTGCCCAGGCTGCCGCTCACGTCGGCTGGCCGCTCGGCCAGCGCCTGCCGATCGCGAAACATGCGGGTATCGAGCAAAATGACCTGGACCCTCCGGCCCTCGGGCCCCAGAATACGCGACTGGTAGACACCGGGGTGGCTACGCACCTCAGCATCGGCTGGCACCCGCCAGAAATCCAGGAAGATCTGTTCCGACTCCTTCTTGAACAGGAAATCCGCCCCGCAGTCGTGGCAGCCGTAATCGTGATTGTCCCAGGTCGCCATTACCGGGACATTCATGACCAGGTTCTCGAATGCCGGGGTCGCGGCCAGCCGATCCCATTCCGCCCTCAGAGACTCCGGTGTCACGGGGATCACCAGTTTACCGTCGAAGTCCGCATAGATGGCATCTCCAAGCGACAAGTAGAGGTCGGGTTGGGCTTCGGCCACGCGATTGAGGATCGCCTGGTCTTCCCACTGAAAGGCGCAGGAGCCGACTGCGATTCGTGCCGTTGGATACTGGCCGTTGTCAGCCTGCACGGCGACCGGTGCAGTCATCAACAGTACGTAGAGAAGGACTCTACTCACCGGTCTTCCCGTTAAAGCCTACTTGAAGTCTCACTACCTTGTCTCTTGCCAAGTTCTATGGGCGCAGGGTGTTTTTGTAGACTGCTCCATCTTTCATGACAAAGTGCACATTGTCTCGAATCAGTGCATCCAGGCCATCGAGTGGATTGCCGTCGACCAGGATGAGGTCGGCGTAACCGCCCTCGGTGATCGTGCCTAGCGTGCCGTACTTATAGGGATTCATCCCTCCGGACCAGGACAACACCGTAGCTGCATCAGAGGTGGCTGTTTTCAGGACCTGGTAGGGCGTCACACCCGGGATCTCTTTCGGAATAATGCGGAGGTTATCGGCTTGGCGGCCGACATAGGCTTTGCCAAACATGTCACCACCCGTGACGATGAGGAGATCATGTTTGTATGCCCAGCCAATCATTTGCTTGGCACCAGCGTTAACCTGGGTAGCCTTTTTCTTCTGATCGGCCGAGAAGAACGTGATGGACTCTGGATCGGCAAACGCTTCCAGCGACATGACCGCTTGCAGGGACAGTGCCACACCCTCCTTCTTCATGCGTTTGATGGTGTCCTCGGAGACCAGGAAGTTGTGCTCGATGACCTTGACACCGGCGTCGATGGCACGGTTGACCGAGCGGTCGTGGTAAGCATGTACCAGCACGTAGGAACCGTAGTCTTCGGCAACTTCGACTGCGGCGCGGAGTTCTTCCTCGGAAAATTGTGTCATGTGAATCGGATCGAACTCGCTGGCTACACCGCCGCCGGCCATGAGCTTGATCTGGGTGGCGCCGGCGCGGAAGTTCTGGCGGGCAGCGCGGCGGACTTCACCGACATCGTCGACGATATAGCCGAAGCCGTGTCGCTCGAGGTCGTCTACGTAACCAGGCTGATCATTAAAATTACCGGTGTCAGCGTGGCCGCCGGTCTGGCTCAGGAAGCCGCCGCTGGGATACAAACGCGGACCATGAATACGGCCCTGGTTGACCGCTTTGGCTACTCCAAGGATGTTGCAACCTGCGTCACGGGCCGTGGTGAAGCCCTGGTCGAGGTAGTCCAGCAGCACGTGCGCGGTAAATGCGCCCATGGCCATCTGGTCGAAAGCAGTCTTGCCCTCGGCCATGCCTTCCTGCAGGCACAGATGGGAGTGCATGTCGATCAGGCCGGGCATCAGCGTGCGCCCGCCGCCGTCTACCAACGTCGCGCCGGGTGCGGAGACGCTACCGCCCACTTCCTTGATTATATTGCCCTCTACCAATACGCTGCCGTTAGTTAAACGATCCTTGAGGCCGTCCCAGATTTTCACATTCGTTATCAGGGTCTGGCTTGGCGCCTCGTCCTGGGCCTGGGCCGTCGGGGCAAGCGTCACGCAGGCCAGTACAAGTATTTTTAAAAGTAGCTTCATGTAATCATCTCTCCAGTTTCTGTAAAAAAACAGGGAGAGGGTGGTGCCATCCTCTCCCGCAGTAACTCGGTTTCTTGGGAATCGTTAATCCATCTTTTTCATTTCGGCGGCCAATGACTCGTCGAAGTTGGCCAGGGCGGCATCGATCTCGGCCGCCGTCTTATCATACACTTGTAGCCAAGGGCCATTGGGCGGCCCTTCGGTGTGTTCCATGATATTGTGCAACGTGACCAGTTTGGACAACGGCTTGGTCGGTTCGCTGATGATCTGCACCAGCGTACGACCGGTGGCGACCATGCCGGCAATGAAGTCAGTAGCCATCTGGTCAACGGTGTTTGCTGCTGCCTTTGCTTCGGATGACGCGCTGCCTTCGAGCACGGCTTTGGCTTTCTCCTGTGCGTCCTGCGCCTTCAAAATCATTTGAATGGCCTGCTCGGTTTTCGCGTACAACGCCATCCAGGCTTCGGCCTTGGTGCCGGTTTCCTCACGGGTGTAGGTCTCGTTCGGATTCAGCTTCAGTTCGAAGGATCCGGTCTGAGACTCGCCGTCCACCGTCAGGCGCACCTGGTAGGTTCCCGGCTTCGCGATGGGGTTTACCACCACCGGCGGGACACCGGGAATACCGGACACTTTCGGGTAGCGCATATCCCAGGAGAAGCGATTAAGGCCGGTGCTCACGGAAGCTGCCGGTTCACCGGTCACGAGGTCTTTTTCGTAACCTCGGTTGTCGAAAGACAGGTAGCGCTGCGTGGGAATCTCATCCTGGGTGAAGGTGCGCACGACCTTGCCGTCCTCGTCCAGGATGGACAGTTCTATGTCCTTTGCGTCTTCGCGCAGCAGGTAATAGATCAGCACACCCATCGGCCTGGCCTCGCCGGCGTCGATGAATTCACGCTTGCGTTCGCCGTTGATCATGCCGCGTTCATAGAATGTATAACCGGCCTCTGCATTGCGCACGAAGAAATATTTTTCTTCGGAAGGCGGACCGCCGCCGTAATCCATCCACCAGTGATAACCAAAGCGTGTGTGATCTTCCGGATTGAACAGGTGAGCAGATTTCTGCGTCAGTTTTTCATCGTATTGCCGCAGCGGGCTGATGTCATCGAGGACCCAGAAGCCGCGGCCATGTGTCGCGGCAACGAGGTCGGCATCCTTGATCTCCAGGTCGTGCACGGGCAGCGCCGGCATGTTCAGGTTCAGTCGGCGCCACCCCCTGCCGTTGTCGATGGAAACGAATACGCCGGTCTCGGTGCCGACGAACAGCATGCCCTGGCGCACCGTGTCCTCGCGAATGGTGCGGGTGATCTCACCTTGAGGGAACGTGCCGTCGATGCGCTGCCAGCTCTTGCCGTAGTCCTCGGTTTTCAGCAAGTAGGGGGAGTAATCGTTATCTGCCTTGCGGTAGCGGGTGATCGCAAGGTAGGTCGTGGCCGGGTCATGCGGCGAAATCTCGATTTCGTAGATGGCCGCAAATTCCGGCAGGTTCGGCGGGGTGACTTCATTCCATTTCTTGCCGCCATTCCTGGTGAGCCACACGCGGCCATCATCGGTACCTGCCCATATATACCCCTCTTCATGAGGCGATTCTGCAAGGCGGTGAATGGTGGAGAAGATTTCCTGGCCGAAGTACTCGGGCAGCCAGGGCGTGCCGGCCACTTTCATCTTGTCAGTCATGTTGTGGGTCAGGTCGTCACTGATCTTCTCCCAGGTCATGCCCTCGTCGCGGGTGCGAAAAACCACGTTTCCGGCAAAATAGATGTTGTTTGCATCGTGTGGCGACACGAAGAACGGCGCCTGCCAGTTAAACCGGTAGGTGAACTCGGATGCCGGCGTGCCGAACAGGATTTCGGGCCACAGGGAGCGGGTCTCGGCCTGCCCGGTCTTGATATTATTGACCGTGAACTGCGCCGCGCCGCCGAAGGTAGCGCCCGTGGCCAGTGAATAGACAATGTTGGGATCGCCGGGCTTCGGGATCACGGGGCCCGTCTCGCCGCTGCCTATGAAGTCCGTCATGTGGAGCGGAATACCACCCCAGCGGGAACGGCTGGGCACGCTGTACACGATCAAATCCTGCGAATTACTGTAAACCCGGTAGGGAAACTGGTCATCGGTACTCACGCGGTAGAACTGCGTGCCATTCTGGTTGGCGAATGGTGACCAGGTCTTACCGCCGGTGAGCGTCACCTGGACGCCGCCATCGCAGGTCGCGATGATGCGCTGGTCATTGTTCGGGTCGATCCAGATGTCCTGGTAGTCGTCCTTGATGCCAGGCTCCAGAATCCAGCTTTCGCCACCGTCCACGGACCGCCAAAGCTTGTTGCCGGGAATCCACAACTCGTCGGCATTGCTCGGATTGGCCAGAACGGTATAGAAGTAGAACGGGCGCGCTGTAATATTTGCGTCGGCTGAAACCAGTCGCCATGTATTACCTACGTCATCGGACCGGTAAAGTCCCTGTTGCGTTTCCGAGTCGACAATTGCATAAACGCGGTTCGGATCGGCCGCCGACATGGTCAGGCCGATGCGCCCCATGGCGCCCTCCGGCAGCCCGGGCTTGCGGGAAATTTCTTCCCAGTTCTTGCCGCCGTCCGTGGTGCGCCAGATACCACTGTCGGGGCCGCCGGTCTTGGCACCCCATGCCTTGCGCTCGAATTCCCACAGCGCAGCAAACAGGATGTCCGGATCCTCGGGGCTCATCACGAGGTCAATGGCACCAGCGCCCTCATTCTTGTAGAGAACCTTATTCCAAATCTTGCCGCCGTCGGTGGTCTTGAACACGCCACGGTCTTCACTTGGGCCGAAAGCGTGACCCGGGGTTGCAACATAAACGACATCCGGGTTATCCGGATGGATGCGTATGCGGGCGATCTGTTTCAGTGTTTCGAGGCCGATGTGCTGCCAGGTCTCGCCACCGTCAACAGACTTGTACATGCCGTCGCCCCACGAGACGCTCTGACGCATGTTGGGCTCGCCGAGGCCTACGTACAGGATATCGGGGTTCTTCTCGGACACGGCGATGGCGCCAACTGATCCGTAGTTGAATTGCCCTTCGCCTACCGGTTCCCAATAGGCGCCGGCATCCTCTGTTTTCCAGAGACCACCGGACGAGTGACCGAACCAGAACACCATCGGGTCTGTGGGGTGACCGACTACGGAGGAACCGCGACCGCCGTTGAAGGGGCCGATTGCCCGCCATTCGAGGGCCTGAACGGACTCGTTGTCCTGTGCCAGAATAGGCGTGGCCAAAAGCGCAGCCGCCAGCGCGGGAAGCAAAAATACAAGCATACCGAACTTATGGAACTTCATGGGGTTCTCTCCTGATAAAATGACCTTTCAGTAAATCGCCGACATTGCCCGATCGACCAGTATTGGGTTGTGAATCAGGGAGTGCGGGATTCTGGCCCTGCATTGGGTCGAAACTCTGCAGTAAAGACCTTAACCCAATTACCCACCACAGAAAATGACTAATCACGTCACCCGCTAGTCTTATTGGTACGGAAATGTCAGATATTTACATAAATACTGTAATTTAGTGTTAGATTTCGACGCAAATGTAAGATATAAAGAGCTCGAATGCTTCATAAAACTTCTATTCCGCTGGTACGTCTCAGCCTGATCCAGCCATTCGTTCGGGAGTTGGATCGGCGTGGGCTTCCCGCAGATTCTGTTCTTGCGCAGAGCGGTCTCGTTCGCGATACCGTCCTGGACAACAGCATTTTTGTCCCCGCGATTGTCGTGCACCGTTTTCTCGAGGACGTTGCAAGTGCTGCGGACGACCCATACTTTGCTGTTCGTGTGGGCGAAAAACTGGATTGGTCCAGTTGGCCGCCGATGGTCGAGGCTGTGTCGATGGCGCGGAACCTGGTTGGGTTCCTGGTGCGATTTATTCGTGCAGCAAGTAGTGAATCATCATCGGCCAGACATGAACTCGACATCAGCGCCGAGTACTCCGTCTTCAGGGAAAAGCGGATGACCGAACAGGAAATTACCCCGGCCCAGAATGACGCATTCACGGCAGCTTATACACTGAGTCTGTTACGCCGTGCTAGCGGCCCCATCTGGGATGCTGAACAAGTACGGCTGACCGTTTGCGATGTTGATGCGCTGCCCAAACGCTACATGGGTGTGCATATCATGGGTGGCGATCGCCTGGGGATCGCGGTGCGATTCCCGTCCGCGTGGCTGGTCGAACCGTTCAAACGGGACACTTTCCTGCGATTTTATGGAAAAAAAGAGGGCGAAGCTGGAGGTCTGCCGACACAGTTTCTGGACGCGCTGAGGCATGTGGTTGCATCGCACGTGCATGAATCCGAGCTTGGCCTTGCAACCGTTGCAGCATTGGTTGGTATCAGTCCGCAATCTTTGCAGCGTAAGCTCAGGGCGGACGGAACGACGCTGACCAACGTGGTTCGCGAACTAAAGAAGAGCCAGGCCATCGATGACTTGCTGCGGACCAACCGTTCGATTGGAGACATCTCCTCTGCGCTTGGCTTCGACAATCCAACCAGCTTCACCCGCGCGTTTAAAACCTGGACAGGCTTGCCTCCAAGGGAGTATCGCAAGCAGCATCGTGACTTTTGATTTCAGTCCCGGAAGTGGGCCTGGTCACTGAGTGATGGGCAAGTAATTCCTTAATGTTGTCAGCAAACCTGATAACCAGCGTCAGATCTCATCACCCTCTATGGTCGCTTTTAGTCCAGGAGCAGACTATAAAAAACTCACATGATGACTCCGGTAGAGGTCGCAAAACGGCCAATAGCAGTCGCCAATCATCTGTTTACTTTGGCACTTTACTCTGACCCCATTACTTATGATGGTGGGTAGATCTAACCATGTGAATTAGATTTCCTAGGGAGACTCATGGCTGTCTCAGTTCCTATTAAGTGAACACTGGCCGCCGAGGCAGCAGGTTTTAATCATTGCCTCGGTGGTCATTTTCTTCTTATGAAAGCCGAGATGGTGTCCTGACCTTGTTCACCTGGCAACAGTTTGGAATACTTCAAGAATACGCTCACTGACCTTGCTGGCTGGTTCCTGGTGCATGACCATAGAGAGATGGTTTGCGTCACGAATTTCAGTGAAACCAAGTGAATGAGTTGACGAATCGAGTGTCTTTTGCCACGCAACAAGATCTTCCTT
>CALBDB010000094.1 GCA_937927755.1 uncultured Lysobacterales bacterium | reverse complement strand
TACTGAATTGAAACCTCCCTGCTCACCCATCATGACAAACGCCGGGTTTAAACTGGCCAGGCTTTCAAGCGTGGTATCGGGCCGCATAAACTCGTCATGATCCAGTGCCACCCGGCCTACATGATCCCTGATGGGTACTATCGAACTCTCGAACCAGCCTTGCTGCTGTGCATGTGCCGCACGTTGCTGGCTCACCAATGCGTATTCATCCAGATCCTGCCGCGAAAACCCGTACTTGGTCGCGATCAGGTCGGCGCTGACGCCCTGTGGTGTGAAGTATGTCTTGTAGGCAACCTGCGGATCCGTTGCCCACGCGCCGCCATCGGACATCATCGGAACCCGCGACATGGATTCGATGCCGCCACCTATGGTGACATCCGACTGGCCGGACATGACCTGCGCAGCCGCCGAATTGACCGCTTCCAGGCCGGATGCACAAAACCGGTTGATCTGCTTGCCGGGCACGTTTTCAGCATAGTCTGCATTCAACGCGGCAATACGTGCTATATCCGCACCCTGCTCACCCACGGGCGCTACGCAACCCAGGATGACGTCGTCCAGCAAAGAAGTATCCAAATCGTTGCGGTCACGCAGGGCGGCCAATATCTGGCTGGCCAGGTTAATCGGCGTTATGGCGTGTAATGAACCATTGGCTTTACCACGCCCACGGGGCGACCTTACATGGTCGAATATATATGCTTCAGTCATTTCATTTCCTTGGTCACAGGTATTTTCAGGAACTGTTTTGTAACATCTTCCCGGCGATTTCCTTTAATAGCTTTGCTGCCACCATGGCAGTCATGTCATTTATATCCCTGGCCGGATTGTATTCAACGATATCTGCACCCACGATCCGGTTGGGTAAACGCTGGATGATATCCAGAACGTCCCTGGGAGAGAGCCCGCCCGGTTCATGGTGGGAGACACCCGGGGCGAAAGCCGGGTCCAGGGCGTCCATATCAAAGCTGATATAAACAGGGCCATCCATATCGCTGCCGATTGACGCGAGATCGAGGGATCTCATTTCGTGAACCTCAACCCCGAAACGCTCAACCTGCTGGCTGAGGTGCGTATTCAATGTGCGGATACCAACCTGCACGAGCCGCTTGGCCAGGCCGTTTTCCATAATTCGTGCAAAAGGGCTGGCATGCGAGCAGGGATTGCCCTCATAGTCATCATAAAGGTCAGGGTGGGCATCAAAGTGAAGGATGTTGACCGGGCCATGGGCATCACCTATTGCCCGCATCACCGGATAGGTGATTGCATGGTCACCGCCCAATATCAGCGGCATGGCGCCACGTTCTGTGATTTCATGGATGTAAGATTCGATCGCCATAAAATCGGCTGTATCGACTTCTATCCGGCGGTCACCGACATCGTTAAAACGTGGGTGATTGCCTAATTCGACACCCAGTTCGGAGCACAGGTTGGACGAGCCGCAATGAAGTGCCCGGCGAATGGCTGCCGGCGCTTCCGCAGCCCCGGGCATATAACTGGAGTTGGCATCGGAAAGAACCCCGACCAGGGCAACATCATCTTTTTTCAGCTCACCCAGGGACATAAAATCTCACCGGTGCCTGCCTAGCGCAGGCGGCCATAATAACATCCATCATTTGTCCTCTGTACTGTATTCTTGGGCCGCTGTAACATGCTGTAATATGGGTTTGCCGCAAACGTGCAACTCTGGGGTTAAGCCATGATTCAAGGAATTGGCTGATATGGACAAAGTAACCGATAAAAGCACCCCGCCGGAAAGAAAAGCGGCCAGAGAAGGGAATTTCTACCCTGAATGCTCGAATGAAATCGGGCCGGGCATGAATGACCGTATCCGGCGTCTGCGCAAACTCAGTTTTGAAACCCAGCCAAGCCTCTCTATCGAAAGGGCACTGCATGAGACCGCTTTTTATAAAGAGAATTTTGGCAAGTATTCCACCCCTGTTCTGCGGGCGCTGAACTTTCTTGATCACTGCAAAAAAAAGACCCTTTATCTCGGTGACGATGAGTTGATCGTCGGTGAACGAGGACCGGCGCCCAAAGTGGTGCCGACCTTCCCGGAGTTGACCTGCCACAGCGTCGAGGACTTCAATGTCCTGAATACCCGCGAACAGCAGCGCTACACGATTAGCGAAGAAGACATTGCCACCTACGCCAGTGAAGTGATCCCCTACTGGCAAGGCAAGACGATACGCGAGAGGATTTTCGGTCACGTACCCGCCGAGTGGCTCGCCGCCTACGAAGCCGGTTTGTTCACAGAGTTCATGGAACAGCGTGCTGCCGGCCATACGGCCCTGGACGGCCGGATTTACCAGAAAGGGATGCTGGATTTCAAAAAGCAGATCACTGCAGAGATCGAAGCACTTGACTACCTGAATGACCCCGCGGCGACCGATCGTTTCGAAGAACTCACCGCGATGGCCATCTCCTGTGATGCGGTGATCACATTCGCCGAACGGCACGCCGAGTTAGCCGAAGAACTGGCGGCGAATGAACCTGACCCGCAACGCCGTGCCGAGTTGAACAACATCGCCGAGGTCTGCCGCCACGTTCCGGCAAACAAGCCACGCAACTTCCACGAAGCCATCCAGATGTACTGGTTCGTCCACCTGGGAACAATCACCGAGCTGAACGGCTGGGACGCCATGAACCCGGGGCATTTTGACCAGCATTTGGCGCCGTTCTACGAGGCAGAAGTTGCTGCGGGCACATTGACCCGCGAACAGGCCAAGGAGTTGCTTTGCTGCTTCTGGATCAAGGTCAATAACCACCCGGCACCGCCCAAGGTGGGGATCACGGCCCGTGAAAGCGGCACCTACAACGACTTCACCAACATCAATATCGGCGGGATCAAGACCGATGGCAAAGACGGTGTCAGCGAAGTCTCTTACATACTGCTCGAAGTCATTGAAGAATTACACATACTGCAACCGGGCAATTCCGTCCATATCAGCAGCAAGACCCCCGACCGATTCTTGCACGCTGCCTGCAAGGTAATCCGCCAGGGCCACGGTTATCCCTCGGTTTTCAACCCGGATATCTATGTCACCGAACTGCTGCGCCAGGGAAAAACACTGCAGGACGCCCGCGAGGGTGGCTGTAGCGGATGCATAGAGGTCGGCGCCTTTGGTAAGGAGGCCTTTCTGCTGACCGGATATCTGAATGTCCCGAAGGTGCTCGAGATTACCCTGAACAACGGTATCGACCCCGTCACGGGTAAACGCGCGGGCATCGAGAGCGGTGACCCACGGGAATTCACAAGCTATGAGCAGCTTTACAAGGCATTCAATAAGCAACTCGGGTTCATCATCGACACAAAGATAAGGGTCAGCAACTATATCGACCGGATGTTTGCCAAGTATGCGCCGGCGCCATTTCTTTCGGTAGTAATCGAAGACTGTATCAGCACAGGCAAGGATTACTACGACGGCGGCCCCCGCTACAACACCAACTACATCCAGTGCACGGGACTGGGCACGGCGACCGACAGTCTCTCGGTACTCAAGAAGCATGTATTCGAAGAACAGAACTTCAGCATGGAGAGAATTCTTGACGCGGTGGCAAAGAACTTCGAGGGCGAAGAGTTCCTGCGCCAGACGGTTCTGAATAAAACCCCCTTCTTTGGCAACAACGACGACCGTGCCGATGATATTGCCATGCAGATTTACGCCGACCTGCTTGCGGCCATCGACGGCAAACCGAATGTAAGGGGCGGGGTTTTTCACCTGAACATGCTCTCGACCACCTGCCACATATACTTTGGCAAGGTGATGGGCGCCACCCCCAACGGCCGGCTTGCAGGCAAGTCGATATCCGACGGCACCTCACCCTCACACGGCGCCGATACACACGGCCCGTCGGCGGTGATCCATTCTTTGACCAAGCTCGACCATACGATGTCCGGTGGCACATTGCTGAACCAGCGCTTTCTGCCAAGCTTGTTAAAGCGGGATGAAGACATAACCAAGCTGGGCCAGTTGATTCGGAGCTACTTCACCATGGGCGGGCACCATATCCAGTTTAATATTGTCGATACCGCAACGCTGAAAGCAGCCCAGGCGTGCCCGGAAGACTACAAGGACCTGCTGGTGCGCATGGCGGGCTACAGTGACTACTTCAACGACATGAATGCCGATTTACAGCAGGAAGTGATCGAGCGCACCGAAAACGAGTCGTTTTAAGCATGTTGGACCGCCCTTCTGCACCTGGCCCAGAATTACCGGAACAACCCGGGGAAACTGATACGCACAGCGGCCTGGTATTCGACATCAAGCGTTACGCCATCAATGATGGGCCGGGGATACGCGTGACCATTTTTCTGAAGGGCTGCCCGTTGTCGTGCCGCTGGTGCCACAACCCGGAAAGCATCTCCCCCAGGGTGCAAAAATTGTACAGCGCGAACAAATGCATCGGCTGTGGTGAGTGCGTCAGGATCTGTCCCATGCACGCTTGCGAATTGACCCCCGAAGGTATCGTGACGGACAGGAGCATATGCATAGCCTGTGGAGAGTGCGCCAACGCCTGCCCTGCGCTGGCTTCCGAGATGTCCGGTCGTTATGAATCGGTGACCGACCTGCTGGAAGTAATTGAAAAGGAAAGGCCATTTTTTGACCAATCGGGTGGTGGCGTCACATTCTCCGGTGGCGAACCCCTGCTCTATCCCGCGTTCCTGATAGAAATTCTCGATGCATGCGGACAAAGGAAAATTCACCGCACCATCGATACCTCGGGCCTGGCCGGCACCAAAAACCTGCTGGAGGTTGCCAAGCGCACCGACCTGTTTCTTTACGATCTCAAATTGATGGATTCGGAAAAGCACAGGGAATGGACCGGTGTCGGTAATGAGCGAATTCTGCAAAATCTGCAAGCCCTTGCCAAAACCGGCGCAAAAATCCAGGTTCGTATCCCCCTGGTCAAGGGAGTTAACTGCGACGAGGATAATATCGAGGCAACCGCCTCTTTTGTAGCTTCTTTGCCCGGCCCGGCGAAAACCATCAGCCTTTTGCCATACCACAACGTGGCCGGAGGCAAATCGGCCAAGCTGGGGCAAACATATGAGCCTGGTTTGATGACCACACCCGATGAAAAGGACCTGGCGGAAATCGTTGCCCGTTTCGCTGATCATGGTTTGTCAGCAACGATTGGTGGTTAGCGAGTGTGGGCACTGTGCCCTGACCTTTTCCCTGAAGCCAGGCAGCGTCATACTTGCGCTGAAACAAACGAGAAGAAAAACAAATGAAAGCAGTCATATACAGAACTTTTTCAGGCACACCAAAGATCGAGCAGGTAGATGATCCCGTTCCCGAGCCTGATGGCGTCGTAATCAAGGTCATGGCCACTGGCATCTGCCGGAGTGACTGGCATGGCTGGCAAGGAAATGATCCGGATATTCAATTACCGCATGTTCCCGGGCATGAACTGGCCGGGACTATTCAAACGGTGGGCCGCGGTGTGAGCAGGTGGCAAGCGGGTGACCGTGTCACCGTGCCATTTGTCGGGGGCTGTGGAAAATGCCTTGAGTGCGCTTCGGGAAACCACCAGGTCTGTGATCATCAATTTCAACCGGGTTTTACCCACTGGGGATCCTTTGCCGAGTACGTTTCCATTCATAACGCCGACATCAACCTGGTTCGATTGCCGGAGGAGATGAGCTTTACAACAGCCGCCAGCCTGGGTTGCCGCTTCGCAACCTCATTCCGTGCGGTCGCTGACCAGGGCCAGGTATCCGCCGGGCAGTGGGTGGCTGTGCACGGATGTGGTGGGGTGGGCTTGTCAGCTGTGATGATTGCCAATGCCCTGGGCGCCAATGTTGTTGCTGTCGATATTTCAGACAAGGCACTGGCACTCGCCAGGCAATTGGGTGCAGTAGCCAGTGTGAATGCGAGTACCGAACCCGGCGTCGCAGATGCCGTGCGGGACATCACACAGGGCGGCGCACACGTTTCACTGGATGCGCTGGGTCACGCTGAGACCTGCTTCAATTCGATCGATAACCTCAGAAAACGCGGGCGGCATATCCAGGTTGGGCTGATGGTAGGAGCAGATGCCCGGACACCGATTCCGATGGACAAGGTCCTGTCGAACGAACTGGAGATTTTCGGCAGTCACGGCATGCAGGCCTATCGTTATACCGAAATGCTGCAAATGATCCAGGCGGGCAACCTGGCGCCGGAAAAACTGATCGCGGAAACCATCAACCTCGAAGAATCCATCGTGGTGCTTACATCAATGAACGATTTCAATACCGCCGGTGTGACGGTGATTACGGAGTTTTGAAGCGCACTGCCAGGCGATCCGCTGCCGGGCTATGCGGTGTGGCCCGGTATCGTAATTGACGGTAACCTGTTAATCCATAACTCGCCGGCGGATACTGATTAAAAATTCACGCAGCGTCGTTCAGTATCCGGTTACATAGTCATTTTGTAATTAAAAAAACTGCAAATGAAAATCCGTTTGTTTTTTCCAAATTTTTAATTAATGCGTGCAAAATTTATTTTTTGATCTATAGTATTTTACATAGACGCTTTTTATCGGTGGCGAAACCGGTAGATATATGAAAAAAAAAAGCGAATACGTTGTAAGAAAAAGACATTATGTTGTGAAAAAGAACTCATTGGGCGCTTTTGCCGGTGAGGGCTTCGAGAACATACTGCGACTGTCGAGAGTTGATTGCGGCGGGATTGATTATTCGGTTCTTACGTGCCACTAGGAAAGTGTAAGTCAAATATCAGGGATGTTTTTCTCGATCGGGAGGAACGTCCTTGTTTCGTTTTAAAGACAGGGACACTAAAGGTTTACGACTAGACGAGAGTTCCGATCAGGTAAATTTCTAACCTCAAAGGACGGCCAGGAAAGCAAAGTAACGCAGCAGGGATGTTAACTCGACGAAGTTGAGGGTGATATCTGTTATCGATCAGGTGGCAGATATCCTTCGTTATCGTGAGGAGACAGCAATGGATATCCCAAAATGTATATGTAAAAACGCATCTAATTGTAGATGCATACCAACCGCTACCGACCGTGCGGAGCACGGTGGGAAAAAGCCATCGAGATTTACTCAAAAATCGCTTTTGACCGGTTTGATGGTTCCCCTGCTGCTGCTTGGGACACTTCTAGGTGCCCAGACGGCCATCGCCGCGCCATCTCTCACCCACAACCAGTGCGAGCCCGGTGAAGAACTTGCCCCCAACGGCATCGGTAGCAACTGCATCGACAACAACAATCCCCACGGCTGGAAAACCGGCTTAAATGCTGGGCCGTTCAACCGGGGCGATAGCATCCCTTACCGGGCGAAGCAGGGTCACACGGGGGGAGGCGACGGCCTGGGGGCGACCTACACATTGCTCATCGAGTACGATACCACCAAGGCGGGCGAGCACTCGATCGACTACCTCACCACATTCAACCGCACGATGACCAACGCGGACTCCTGCACGGATTATGGCGACCCAACCATGTGCGCTGCTACCCCCAACACCTTCCCGATTCCCGTGGATCCAGAAGTGACGGCGGGCCCCGACGGAGTGCTGGGTAATAGTGACGACATTGCCCAGGTTCCCGGCGAGTTTACACTCTACGGCGGAACCATTTCGGCGGTGGCCTACAGCGCCACTAATACTACTGGCGACGGCTCGCCGGGAAACCCGTTCGTTTTTGCGGCTGACGGCCGGCGTGAAATCACTGTTACCTACACGACCAATTTTACCGCCACGAATTCGAGCGGCCCGGTCCTCACCTGGGGTGGCCACATCGCCAGGGCCTTGGATTGGACCAACGCGTTTCCCTCGGGTTCACCGTATCACATGCGGTTTAATGGGTGGACGTGCACTACCGGAGATTGCAGCGCCGGACAACAGGATTTGCAATTAACCGAAGCAGCTATCGTGGACCTCTGCGCGGACGTTGTCTGTACTGATACGATCTGCGCCGATTTGGAGTGTAATCCGGAAAATGGATTGTGCGAGCCCGTCTCTTACAACCCAGGGGCGACGTGCCGTACCGGTTCGGGTGATCTTTGTGACCCGGATGAGGTCTGTGTGGATTTACAAGTAGATTGTCCGGCTGATGTAGTCGCTCCGGCAACCACGGTCTGTAACCCGGGTTCCGGTGATATATGTGATCCGGACGAGTCCTGTACCGGTTTGGCGGGTGATGCGTGTCCAACGGACACCATCGCTTCCGCGACCACGATCTGTCGTGCAGGTTCCGGTGATATCTGTGACCCGGATGAATCCTGTACCGGTGAAGCCGATGCGGCCTGCCCGGCTGATGTAGTCGCTCCGGCAACCACGGTCTGTAACCCGGGTTCCGGTGATATATGTGATCCGGACGAGTCCTGTACCGGTTTGGCGGGTGATGCGTGTCCAACGGACACCATCGC
>CALBDB010000093.1 GCA_937927755.1 uncultured Lysobacterales bacterium | reverse complement strand
ACCAAGCTCATGGTGACATTGGCTTCAAGCTTACCCGTTATGGGTCCGCCTGCGGCGGTCCTCGCGGAGATTAGCAACGAGGACAGCGATAATGACGGTATTGGCGATGTAGACCGGATACTGTCGCCTGACAATGACCTTGTACTGGCGTTTGAGGATGTCGGCCTGGATGGAAATTATCATGTTGTTGTTGCGCTCTACATGGAAGGCGGCGGCGTGTTCCAGCCGGTACCAGGTGTCGATTACATGGCAGCCAGCACGCTAATGGAATTTGGCCAGGGCCAGGCGGTAGTTGATCTTGAACTTGAGCTTGTACCCTAGAAAGGTCACACAACCGGCCTGAAACTCAATCTGAATTTCCTCCCGTAGTGTGGCGGGAGGAATGGCCGGCCGGCAGGTTTATTCGACTGAAGACATAAATTCAATCATGACAGAGGTTTTTTGTACCAATTTAGGTAACGGCGTGGCCAGTCTCGTCGCTATACTGGCAGATGATTTTGAGGAAGCAAATCTGTTTTCTCTTCTTTTCCACCATTTCGGATCGCCTAATGGATTTATTACTTACCTAAACTTCATTTGAATATAGTTCGTACTTCAAATGCACTGAAGTTGACTTGATGGAGAGAGTCAGTTTCAAAAGAAGAATTGGTTGAGTATTTAATAAAAAATCTGTCTGAATATGCAGATCAGATAAGGACTGTGAAAACCCAGCTAGAACAATATATCTTGATATTGAACCCGGGTCTGCAAGCACTCCGCCTTCGGCTCTACATGCTTATCCGGTCTTTGTTATCACCGCAGCTCTCGCCGACTCAATCCGAGGGAGGCGCGTTCTGGAATGTTTTTTCGATCTCGTCGGTCAACTGCTCAAATTGCAGCCTCAGGGCTTCCATCTCCGCCACCGTCGACGTGACCATCGCGGCGTTCAGTAGCACCAGAATGTAGAGAAACGACGGTACGAACACCACCGCCGCCGCCGTCACGATGGCGCGGCGCAGCGACTTGACCGCTTCCTCCCGATTGCGGGCGGCGGCCCAGCGCCAGCCCTGGGTCGGCCGCGCTCCGCGGCTGGCCAGGCTTGTCAGGTCGGCGAGCACCGGCGTGTCGAACAGCGTCCCACGCAGACAGGCGGCCCAGGAGTCGCCGGCTTCAAGCCGGGCCGCGGCCAGTCCCAGATCGTTTCGCAGCCTGGGCACCGGCTCCCTTCGCTGGACCCGCCGCAGGGTCAGGTTGGTGGGGATTCCCGCCGCCTCCTCGTGCGCCACCGTCTCCAGTAGCCGGGCGCTGGACGCGGCAATCGCATGCCGCCGGAGAAACGGAAAGTACAGGCGGAAGTCCTGCAGGAAGGCCCGCAACCCGGACCGGCCGACGATGCCAGCATAGATAACGAAGGGCGCCGTCAGGGCGAGCAGGAAGCCGGCACCGAGCGCCAGCCAGGTGTCGCGGAACTGCTCGAACCGCAACAGCGACGCAGGTTGCTCCAACCCCTGGGACAAGCCTTCAATGCCACTTATCATGGCCGGTACAATGAAAAAGGCCAGAAGGAAGGTGAACAGGGCCATGCCGAGGACAATGATCCCGAACAGCTGAATCCCGGATCGCGTCTTGCGCAGCGCTGCCGCCGCCGCCGTCCGGGCCGCGCCGTCGGCGCGCAGGGCAGCCTCGATATCGGCAGAGTGCGATTGCGAGCCCCGGAGGAGGGCGGGCGTGATCTCGAGTCCGAGCCGCTCGAGCGCCAAATCCAGCGGGCCGCCTGCCTTGAGTTCCGCGACCTCGCGCTCCAGACGCTGGACGACCGCGGGTTTCAGTGCCCGCCGGGGCAGGACCTCCAGCGCGGAGGAGATGCCGTAGCCGGCGGCCACCAAATCGGCCAGGGCACTGATCGCCTCCTCGGGGAGGCGCCGGCCGAGGCGCCGGTCATCACCGCTCATTACCGTTGCCTTTTCTGCTGTTTTCGCTCACGCTCTATGTACGCCGATGGCGGGTGGGGAAACGGGCCTTGCGGCCACGGCTTGGCCTGACCCCAGGGCAGGTTTGCGTTCTTTTTTTTCTCCTTGGCCTTGGGGAGCGGGTCGGTGGGCACGATGTCGGGCCTGCCGTCGGCAAAGTAGGGCCGGGCGCGCAGTCCGTCCTCGCTCCGCCACACGCTTTTCTGCTGCCCGCCGCCACTACCTCCGCCGTGGTCGTCGCTACCCGCCGACAGATTCTTCTGCGCGGCCGATCGCATCTGCAGCGTGAGATCGAGTCGCATGCCGCTTGGGCCGATCAGCAGGACGCCGGAACGATCGATCGACTCGACGCGGTAGCCTTCGATGCGGTCTCCGATCTTCAACACCCTTCCCGAGATGAGGGCCAGAGGCTGCTCGCCGCGGCCAACCCCTTCGAGACGAAATCTGAGGCTGCCCTGCAGCTTTCGGGCGTAGGCTTGACTGAACGGCTTCCCGGCAGCCCGGGCCTGTCGCTCGACCGGCCGCAGGACCGCCAGCTGATCAGAGTTCTGCGCCGCGCCGCCGGTGAACTTCTGCCACTGAGGTGATTCTCCCCTGTTTTCCCCGCGCCCCTCGGGCGTCGGATCGACGGCGGAATCCGCGACCGCGTCGGCCGATCCGGCGGGATTCGAGCGCTGCGCGTTCAAGCCCCAGAGAACCAGCAACACGGCCAGTCCGGCGATTACCACACCCGCGACGACGAACAAAAGCCTCTTGCTCGGCATGCTAGTTACCTCCCTCTCCGGCGGATGGCGCCAGCCGCACCACGGCGACTTCCAGACTGAAGTAAACGGTCCCGGGCCCCTCAGGGACGACCTGCAGGGATTTCACTCGGACCCGGTCGGGCCAACTCTCGATCGTCCCGATGGCGTCGAGCAGATCCCCGAACGCCCCCGAGCCGTGAAGTGTCCGTTCGAAGCCCGCTGCGCGACCACCCGCAAAGCCGGGCAGGGCGCGCCACCCGCTCGAGGTTGTCAAGACGAGCCCCAGTTCATCGAAAACCTGCCCAAGCCGGCGATTGAAAAACTCCGCATCCGAGCTCATCGCCGCGTGCTGACGTTCCAGGCTGGCGTGGATCTCGGTCAGCATCTGCCGCCGATCGGCCAAGCCTTGTGCCCCGCCTTGCTTCTCGAATGTCTGCTGGGCGGTCTGGAGCATGCGCGGAGTTGCGGCCTGCACCGCCATGGCACGTAGAATCCATATTGCGGCCACCAGGGCAATCAGTGCGCCGGCCAGCAGAATGGAGGTACGAGTCCAGGCGGTCTTCATCTCGTCTCCCGCGCTCTACCCGGTGGTGTTGCCAAGGTCGCTCGAAGGGTCTGGCGAAGGCCGGGTGCCGTTGGGTTCTGAATCGGTTCATCCCAGGAGGTGTTGCTGAACCCGGGAGTGCCTTCGAGCGCCGAGCGAGCGAGTTCGAGATCGACCAGCGGCGACACCCCAGCCGAGGAAACCTCGAGTTCCAGCTCGCCCTCGATCATCGAGAGCCGCTCCCAGCCCATACTGGGAGGACTCCGTTTCACCAGTTCGTTAATCGGTCCGGCCAGTCGCGGCCAGGGCAGGCCCCGTGGACCCAACTGCCCGCGTAGCCGTTCCACTTCCTGAGCCAATGCACCAGCTTCCCGGAGTTGCTGGATCTGCGTTTGGAGCGCCGCCAATCCGGCTCTGTCGGCACTTTGGACAGCACGGACCCTCAGTGCTGCGGAGACGCCGAAAACGACAAGGATCGCGCTCAGAACGATGACCGCGACGGCCAGCATACCCGCCCGCCGCGCCCACTGCATGCTCTGGCGGCGCTTCGCCAATAGAGGACTGGAGAGTTCCGCGGGCTCGATCGAGGTGGCCAGGCGCCAGGCCAACTCGAGTTCGGCGGGTAGCGGCTCCCCACCGCAGGCCGGAAGCGCTTCCTGGTGCAGGTTCAGCCCCTGCTGATCGAGCATCTGGCTCAGTTCAGCTCGGCGCGCGCCCAGCAGCCGGATCGACTGCGCTCTGCCGATCGTCTGCAGTGTGCGCAGGGCCTCCGCCCGCGTGTGTTCCGCGTCGGGCGCGGCGGGAAGCGACCGCGTCAGGGGCGCCGCGTCCGCCGGTCTAGTGATGATCAGGAGTTCGTCTCCGGTGATCTCCATCGCCGCCGCTCCGGGTTGAAGCTGCTCCAGCAGCAGCAGCTGATCGACTACCAGGACGGGTTCCAGCACCAGCAGCTCGGCGAGTCCGTTGACCAGTGATCGCGCCTTCTCTTCGTCGCAAGCCGCTACCAGCCAGGTGCCGGATTCGGCCGATGACGAGGCGATTGCCGCATTCAGGATCGGTTCGTGGCCCTCGGCCACCAGCGCCTCGGTGATCTCTTCGGCGCCCGGTGCGCCCGCTCCCTCGCAAACCCCGACCCGGACCCGCTCGGAGCCGACCAGGACCCGCACCTCCTTCGGACGTGCCGAGAGTGTCTCGAGGGCAATCCTGGTCAGCGCCACGGGGTCGTCTTCACCGCGGATCGACGCCCAGGCCCGTAGCTGTGCCTTGCCGTCCACGGCGACCGCCGCAACGTGGGACGGGCGCCGGAGATCGAGTCCGACGGTGCATCGCGGGCGACCGGTGGCGGCCCTCCCCGACTTGTCTGGAACGGGGGACACTAGTCGCCTCCCGGGCTGCCGGAACGACCTTGGAAATCCAGCACCCGCTCGATCTCGGCAGCCGTGGTCGCGCCCTTGTGCTCGAGTTCCGCTGCGGCCTCCTGAAGGGTTCTCATGCCGGCGGCCCGCGCGGCTGCTCTGAGCTGGCTGGGCCGGGCGCCCTGGCGGACCAGCTCGGCCAGTTCGTTGCCGAGGGTGACGAGTTCGAAGACTCCAGTGCGCCCTTTCAAGCCGGTGCCGTCACAGGCGAAACACGCTTTCCCCGAGCAGTGAGGGCAGATTAGCCGGATCAGCCGCTGCGATACAGCGAGTCGCATCACCTGCGCCAGGAGCTGACGGTCCGCCCCCAGTTGCGCGAAGCGATCGAAGACCCCGAGCGCGCTGGAAGCATGCACGGTGGTGAGGACCAGATGGCCCGCCAGCGATGCCTGCAGCACCAGCTCGGCAGTTTCGGTGTCGCGGGTCTCGCCGACCAGGATGACGTCGGGATCCTGGCGTAGGACGAAGCGCAGCGCACTGGCGAAGTCCAGACCGGTCTCGCGGCGTACCGGCACCTGCCGGACCCGGCGGGAGTGAATCTCGACCGGTTCCTCGATCGAAACGATATTCCGCCGGTCCGCGTCGACCGTTTCCAGCAAGGCATGCAGCGAGGTCGTCTTGCCGCTTCCGGTGGGACCGGCAAAGACGATCAGGCCTTCCTGTCCGGCGGCCGCCTCGACGAGTTGCAGGCGGGCCGCGGCCGGCATTCCCAATTGCTCCAGCGTGGGGACCTCGTTCTCGACCGTCAGTAGCCGAAGCACTGCGCACTCGCCCCTGTCGCTGGGCACGACCGATACCCGGATCGAGACCGATCCGGCCGGTGTCGGGAAGCTCAGCTGCCCGTCCTGGGCGAAGACGCATTCGCCGAGCGCAAGCCCCGCCATCGACTTGACCCGGCCGATAACGCGGTCCGCGAGCCAGGGCGGGGGTGCGACCCGATCGACCAGCACACCATCCACCCGGAAGCGAATTCTCGGCGAGATGCGATCGGGCTCGATGTGGACGTCGCTGGCGTTCTCGGAGAGTGCGGCCGTCAGCGTGAGGGCGAGAAAGCGCGCTGCCGGCGCTTCATCGCTCCGCTCGTCAAAATCGAGCGAAGGTGTGCCAGGGTCGAGCGGTGAGGGGAGCCGGGCCGCGAACTCGGCAATATCCCCGACCGGACCGTACCATTTCTGCATCACCTCGCGGTAGCGCTCCGGCGACAGCGGCTCGAACTCGATCCGGGTGTGGCCCAGCCGCTGGAGAGCATCGAGGGCCGCCAGGTTGTTGGGGTCGACCGCCCCGACCACCAGCTGATCGCCTTCGTAACGCAGGGGGATCACCTTGTGGCGCCGCGCGACCCCGGGCGGCACCGCGCGCAATCCATCAAGCAGGGTTAGCTCGGGCAGGCGCCCGTCGGGTGCATTTGTGGCGGCGCGTTGCACTATTAGTCCGGTGTCTTGGCCGGTCCGGACTGCGGTTCGAGCCTCGGCCATTCGCGCCGGGGTCCGGTAGCGCGGTTTCCATCGGTCTCGAACGTTTCTGCGCCCGGGTCGTTGCGGGCGGCCGTCTCCGGGCTTACCTGAGCGGCGCGCGCCGCCAGGACATCCAGCTCTGCCAACTGCTGTTCCAATCTCTGCTGGGAGAGATGCAGGACCTCTTCCTGCATGCGCGCCACCCTGAGCTGCAGGCGCACCAACTCGAGGCCGCTACCGACCGCCGTGACGCCGGACTTGAGCGTTGCAATCGAGATGGCCCATACCAGGGTAAAGACCAGGACGACCACGATCACCGGCGCGGCCACCGCTCCCACTTTCATCGCTCACTTCCTCTCACGGCTTTCTCCGGGGCGTTTCTCGGGGCGTCCAGCGACCGGACCGGGCGGCGTGGCGTTGGTTCCGGGCGCGTCCAGCACGATCCAGCGAAGTCCCTCTTCGAGCGCGTCGCGAGCCGCCGGCGCCTCTTGCATCAACTCCGCGGGGGCGTCAGGTTGAATCGACTCGAAGTCCGAAGGCGCCGGCGGCGTGCTGGCGCACCCGGTCAGCAGGACGCAGACCAGCAGTCCGATCGCGGCCCTGCTTTGCCAACGCCGGTCAGACATCAGTCGCTTCCCGCGCCGCTTCGCCGGCCAGCACCTCTAGCACCGTGTCGTCCGCACAATAGGCGGAACAGGATGCCCCCGAGAGGCGTTCAAGGGCGTGAATCTCCTGGCGGACGGCACATGCCAGCGCCCGCCCGCCGTAAGCCGGAAAGCCCAGCACCCGAGACTCGAAAACAATCGTTGCGAGCCGAACCATGCGCAGGGCCAGGTGATTCGGGGTGACCTCCGCGGTCTCCAGGCGCGCGCTGCGATCCTGCGGATAGACCGATGTTTCCGCGGCGCCGACCTCGATCCGCGCCAGCGCGAAGCCGACCAGTTGGCGCAGGTCCGGCGCCTTGGCGGCGAGAAGGTCGAGAGCTGTCCGGGTCAGATCCACGCCAAGAGGATCCCCCGAGATGACGATCTCCGCCGGCTTGCCGTTCCATCCCAGACCGGCCTCGGTGGCCGGTTGTTGAGGCGCGCCGAGGTGAAACCGTTGGATCCGGTCTCCCAGTTCGGCGCTCGCCGCGGCCCCCGGCGCCCCGATGGACCGCATCAGTCCGGCCTCGGCGTAGGCACGCGTTTCCGCGGATTCGCCGGTCTTCGCCAAAGCCGCCAATTCGCCGTGGCTGCCGGGTGCGCCGCTGAGTGCGTCGATGACATGTCTCTCGGCGAGCAGGCCGGGGGCCCGCGTCTCCAGGTCCATGGCCAACCGCGCTGCGGCGTCAGGCGCCGCCACGCCGAGGGCCTCGAGCAGATTCGCAGTCGCTGCCAGGTCCCACGCCTCGGCCGACTGCTCGAGCCGGTCCATCAGCAGGTCGATCCCTCCTGGAGATCGGGACAGGAGTTCGGCAAGGGCGGCGCGCTGGTGCGGCGCGATCCTGGACGACAGCGCCGTGACCGCCACTGTCCGGCCGTCAACGAACCGGAGAAGCTCGCCAACAGCGGTTTCCGGGCGCCGGCGAAGCAGGAACAGGGCCGCCGCCTCCCGCACTTCCAGAGCGTCGTCGGCACCGAGGCGAGCGATTTCCCGGCCGACGTCCAGGCCAGCCTCGAGGAGCCCATCGTCGATCTGCTCGAGCATGCGCGTGCCGGCAACTCGCGCGGCCGGTGCCGGCCTGGTCAGCAAATCGCGCGCCGTCTGGATTTGCGCCGCCAGCCCGGTCGGCAACCAGCGGTTATCGACCCGCACCCTGGCCCGCCGCTCCTCGGGCGGTGGCAGGACGAGAGGCGTCACGAAAACCAGCAGCTCCGAGTTATGTGATTCCGTACCCTTGCGGGTAAAGGCCCGCCCCAGCCACGGGATCTTCGACAGACCGGGCGTCTCGCCCACCGTTTCTCGCTCGCGCTCGATCACCAGGCCACCGATCACCAGGGTCTCGCCCTCATTCAGGATCACCTTGGTCTGAGTGCGCCGGCGCATGACCGTCGGAAAGTCCTGGTTCAGCCCGTTCGGATTGAAGGCCGCTACCGTCGGCACGAGTTCGCTGACCTCCGGAGTCACGTCCAGCAGAATGCCGCCTCCGGTTCGTCGCGGCCGCACCTCAAGCGTGGTGCCGACGTCGATCTCCTCGATACCGCTCACGGTGGTCGTGGCGAAGGCCGCGTTCTGCGTGTAGGTGGGGATGCGCAGCGTGGTGACCATGCTGATCAGAGCCTGTCGGTTGTCGAGCGAGGTAACCTTCGGCGTGGCCATGATGCGGGCCTCGCCGGATTGCTCGAGGAATTCGATCAGCAAGCCGACGCCGCGTGCGTCGACGCTACCAAAGTGGAAGCCTGAATCCTGCAGCGATCCGGGCGCTACAGGCGCCCCTTGCGAGCCGAGCTGGCTGGCGGTGTTGCTCAGCTCCGCCAGTTCGTTCGCTGAAGGGAAATAGCGGGCCGAGTCATCCAGGTCCACCATCGGGAAGGTGGTTGGGTAATTGCCGAGGTTCGCCTGGAGGCGGAAGAAGCCCTGGGCTCCGATGCGCTTGAGGGCATTGGTCGAAACCTCCACCACCTTGACCTCGATCTCGTACTGCTCCGGCGATTGCGCCAGCCTGTCGACAAGCGGATCGACGTGGTCCAGGGTGGCGGGCAGGGCCGACACGGTCAGGAGGTGACCGGTCGGGTCGTAGCTGGCGAATTCGAGCTCGGGATCCAGAAGCGAGTTCACCGCCTGCAGCGTTTCCTCTCCGGGAGCCGCACCGAGATGGAAGACCTGCTCGACGACCAGGCTCGGCCGGGCAGCCTTGATGGCTTCCACGACTGCCGCGATCGACGCCTCCGTGCCCTCGAGCAGTACCACGTCGTCACCGATCGGCGTCGATTCGACACCGGTCGCGGCCAGCCATTCGTGACGTGTTGCCGGGGTCCACGGGAAGGGGCCGAAGACGAACCGGCGGTCTGCTCCCTCCGGGGCCCGGGAGGTAACGAGCATGACCGAGCCGAGGCGTTCCACCTCGAGCCCTGCGGTAAGGGCCACGACCTCGAAAGCCTCGGCGGCGTTCAGCCCTCTAAGGCGCAGCGTCACCCGGGTATCGGGCAACTGCCCGGTGGTCAGGGAGATATCGTAGATCTCGGCCAGGAAGCGAAACGCGCTTTCAGCGCTGACGTCGTTGAGGTCAACGTCGGCGCGCTGCACCTCGCTCGGGAATGGAGATGAGGGTGGAGATGGAGACTCCTGGCACAGCGCCGCGCCCCCGTATAGCAGCAGCGCGCCTAACAGCGCAGCAACAGGCAGAACCCAGCCAGGGAGTCCCTGCGCCTCGACGCCTGCACACTTGTATGCCATCGCTTCAGAAGCCCCCCTAATGAGTGCTCCCCGCCCCAGGTGAGACGGGGAGCCCGATCAGTATCGATTATTGATCACTCAAGCGATTGCTTGAACGAGGCCCTAGGCTCTAGGCCGAGGACTCAGGTCCCGTTAATCACTTGAAAGATGTACTCGTTCCAGAAGAACAGTTCGGCTTCCGCTTGCTGGACCTCGAAAGTCGCCTCATTGATCCAGAAATTAACCGCCCCATTCTGCTCAGCCAACTTGAACGTTACCGTGTCGATAAACGAAAAGATAGAACTGTAAAGAACTCCGAGATCGTACGTCTGAGTCGATTCAAAAATTACGATATTTGTGAAAGTGACTGCCCCGACAATCGCGATGACGACCAGTATGAATAACGCTACGAATTGCTTGGTCATGTTAGCCCTCCCTCTTTTTAAAAGGCCTCATTCCATTGAAGCAATAGGTTTGACCACAGTACTGTCTGTGGCCAGTAGAGATGGAACTCTGCCTTATAAATGTAGTTTACGGCCCAGAGTTTGTCAAGCGGACTGGTGCATTGACTCAAGTTATAAGAGTGTGAGGCCCAGAAACAGTTGCCTACAGGATGCTGGGGTCTGAAGAACGCGATGGGTATCGTATGTTTTGGTATGTTTTTTGGTCGTAACCGGAGTGCCGGCAACTTCTTTCCGGCAGTGTTAGCCGTGATTACCGATTTCACTTTCGAGGTTCGTTGCGCAATGAACAGGGTCAACCAGGACTTCACTATCCATTTGTTCCATCGCTCCGGCGAAGGTCACCATCATCATGCCAAGCACGAATATTGATTTTCGAAGTTTTTCAGATAGAAAGCCATCTAACATTATCTTGATTCCGTATTCTGTGTGCTCGTTTAGACGCACGCTTAAGGGGCTTTGTTACAGCCATGTTTCGTATCAAGGCTGTGATTGAACTATAGGCGATTTGCAAAACCAATAAACCCGCATTGGGCTAGTGAGTTGTTTGGCTGAGACAAAACGATTTAAGAACCGGATTTTTAGAGGCACCAGACCAAGACAACAGCTTCGCTGACACCGATTCGCGCTCATTGCTTACATCACTTTAGTAGAAATGCCCAAAAGTAAGATGCGGAAGACGCATGGGGAACACGCGTGGACACCCATGTCTCTAAGGTCAGACGCGTGGACACCCATGTATCTAATCGCTCAAAGTGGGTGGGAGTTGATGGCTGTCCTGACCTATTCCTTGCAAGGCGTGGGGGCATTTCGGTAGCAGCCCTGATGCTGCAGAAGTTGCATTATCATCCAGTTGAGCGAGTATCTTCTGAATAACCGCTGGGTCTTCAATGCTGGCAACAACTATGACGTAACTGGCACGTTCGCTACATTCATTAGCTTGCTCGAAGGAACTTCTTGGCGCTATCTTTTCTCATTATCATCATCGTTCCTCTTCTGAGTTACGATGAGCTAAAACACTCTCTTATTCAAACCCCTTGTTTTGTCCAACTATCGCTGACGGCGAACAGTTGTTTGGTATTTTGAGTTTCAGGCGAATATAGCGTTTGTATTACTATACTCTTTGCGCCTTGTGGGAAGAGCTAACAGCTTAGCTGCCTCAAAATGCGTCTTCGTCTTGAAAAATATCTTCAATCGCTAATCCGAATAGCCGCGCAGCCCTAAATGCCAGTGGCAAACTCGGATCAAATTTGCCTTTCTCAATCGCGTTGACTGTCTGTCTGGAGACATTCAATTCTTTGGCCAACTGAGCCTGGGTCCAGTCCTGCTCCGCACGAAGTACCTTGAGACGATTCTTCATTGGTATTTTCTCTTGCCAGCGATCATTCCGCCAAGGAAAGTAATGCACATCAGGACGACGAGGTGTGAAATTTGTGGCTCGAAAGTTATCAGTCTTATGTCTTCCAACAGTTCAAAGCTGAGACCGCATACCAGGCCTACCCCCAGGGTCAGTGCCCCGGCTTCAAGGAAGATCCTTTGATGCATCTCGTCCAGCCCCTGGAGATGCCGCTTATTCGCCATGATCATTCCGAAACCGACTGCCAGGTTTAACAAGACCCCGACCACTGTCGGTAAAATCGCAAAATCCCATATCAACTTTGGTCCGAATGCTGCTATCGCCATGCTCACGACCCAGGCAAAAGTCCAGTAACCGAGGCGGGACTTATTGTGCTTCTGGCTTGATTCCCAATCGCCCGAATCTGTCTTCTTTACATTCATATGTATATCTCCTTTGTCATAATATCAAGTAAACTTGACATTAGGTTAATAGAACATCTACATATTGTCAAGTATGCTTTACATATAAATAGTGAATACGACACATCAAAGCGGACGTCTGAAACCGTGTGTACCGGCAGACCGGTGCCAGTGGCGGATTCAACCGGTTGACCTGCCCGTATTAACTGGTCCGGTTGTTAAGTTAGTCTAAGCGGCGATTTGGCCAGTTTCCATTTTTTCTTTCAGTCGCTTAGCCTGATCAATTCGCATGCCACCATACGCCTCGCGCCACCGATAATACGTCTGCTCTGACACGCCGGGCCGTTTAACTGTCTGCACGATGGTCAGACCCTGTCCTTGCAGGACTTCAGCCTAAGTCACCCCCTTATATTAGTCGACGACCGTGATATCGGATTGAGAGGTTATTGGGTTTTTCTTACAAACTTGTAAGAATAACCTGGCAACAAGATAGTGATTAATTATCAGTGTTTTACGTT
Source organism: uncultured Lysobacterales bacterium (assembly GCA_937927755.1). Classification (GTDB taxonomy): domain Bacteria; phylum Pseudomonadota; class Gammaproteobacteria; order Xanthomonadales; family SZUA-36; genus SZUA-36. The sequence continues at coordinate 31,010 of CALBDB010000093.1, read as the reverse complement.
CAGTTACAAAAGACCTGGGTGAACCCTTCTCATCTGCCGCGGTACAACCGAGAGCCTTGTATTGACTGTTTGTTACCTTCAATTCGCTGGAAATCATCCTTACAAAGTGACTGTTTTCAGTCGAGCGCCGGACGGTTACATTACAAGGTGATTGTTGTCTGCTACCTGGTCAGGCGCCTCACATGAACCACGGTATCCCAGCCAATGATCAGGCACAGGACAAATAAACTGCCCCTGACCACTTTTTCCAGGATGGGGAGAAACGCGGGCGCAGCCTGGTTCCCCACGGACAGCAGTTCGGCATGGCTCACGGCCACAGCCAGCATCATAATCCATAGAATATTCTTTGTTATTGCGATTATCCTCATACGTGATGTCCAGAGCGTGCGGGACAAGCAATACAGGCTAAAGCCCATGCCAAGCACGAACAGGATGCCCATGGCCAGCCAGAAACCGTCAGGGACGTTGATTGTCCATTCCCGAATCCACTCTGCGCCGTTATTGAGCACTATGGGAAAGTCAACAATGCCCAGGACAAACAACAGGCCAAAAGTCGAGAAGCCGAGATCGAGGCTGCTTTCCAGCCGCGAAACCGATTGGTGACCATTGACCGGTTTCAAATCTGCAGCATCCCACTCATCCAGCCAGCTTGCTTTCTCCCCACTCCTTTCCAGTGCAATAAACACGCCCATCACCGCGGCGCCCACCCAAAGCAGGGTGTGGGAAATATTCAGCAACATTTTCCAGAATGCGCTCCAGATGTCGCCGCTGGTAAATGCGCCCAGCACTCCGAAGGCCAGGTGAAACACCACGACCACGGACAGGGCGACCTTCATTGCCGAAAGAAAACTGAAGTAGAACTGCGGTCCGATCAGGTAGGCGGCGCTATCGGCAGCCAACTGGGTCGCGTAGCGCATCGGGTGCTGCTTGTACTTGTTGAGGAAATCAATCTCGCTCAAGCCCTGTGTGTGTGCTTGCTGGTCGCTGAATTCCTCGCACAATTCATCGTAAATCTCGGCAAACAAATCATCGCGTTGAGCAACGGGATGATATGAAACAACCTGGTGAGCGTATGCCTTTAGCATGTTCATGCGTCTTTCTCCTTCAGAATCTTGTCTACGCTTTCATTCAGCAAGCGCCATTCCGTGACCAGCGAAGCCAGGACTTCCTCGCCCAGCGCGGATATTCGGTAATGACGCTTCTTCCGACTTTCATCGATACGCCATTCACTGTTCAACAATCCCTGGGCTTCCAATCGCCGCAACAACGGGTAAAGCGTTCCTTCGTCAATCTCCAGGCTCTTGGCATTGAGTTCCTTGCGCAGGGAGTAGCCGTAGTGTTCCTTGCGCAATTGGGCCAGCACGGCCAGTGGCAAGGCGCCGCGGCGCAGTTCCAGCCTCAGTTTATTTACGATTTCGCTGCTGTTTCTCAGGGTAGCCATTATACTGTGTACCACATAGTATGTATTACATACTGTATATCACACAGTATAAATTTGCAAGTGGCTTGTTTACTGTCCCTAATGTGGATGAGCAATGGGCAAAACCAGGTGAAATCCGAGACCAGAAATGACTGCTTTACCACCCTGCCTTGGTAAGTGGAGCTGGAAAAGCCATTGTTTTTGGCCGGATACGATCCTTACTTTATTGCACTACAGGACTATAAAGCTATTTATTTCTGGTAAGAGTGAGACCTGTTACGCTGAGTGCCAAGCCGATGATCAGCAATGGTGTGTATTCTCCATTCCAATCTAGTAAGTACGCAAAAGCGTTGACCAATATGATCAAAAATCCTGCGCCAACCATTACGTACCCGGCTGTTTTCTTGCCGCTGCGCTCTTTTAAATGTTTGTGCATCTTTCGCGAGACCCTATGTTGCAAACATAGATTCAATATGAATTATATTTTGGATTGTAAAAGGACCTAAGTGCCAGAGGTAATTGCCCAGACTCTTCGGCAATTATGCCGAACCGATTACTATTCAATTGAACGGCGAGTGTGAGTAGTTGCTTGGTGCTTTGAGTCTCAGGCGAATATAGCGTTTGTATTACTTCGTATAGACGCCCCTTATGTCAACCTGAATTTTGCTGTCTGACCACAGAGCGGGTTTGACCGTGGACTAACATCCTCGTATTCGCGTGCTGGTTAACGCATTAAGATTTGTCCGTTTCGGGGTTACCACAACCTATACCCAGTGGCTTAAGTTTCTAAAGAAGAACACGTGGGCTTCCCGATCTCTGTCTTATCCTCCGGATCAGATAACTGATTCAGGCAGATGACATTCTGGTTACTGATTCAATCGTAATATGTTGAGTGCTGCTGTTGTTGCTTCACGCAGCTGCCTTGTTCAATGACTCCTACACAAAGCCCACCATCTCCCGGGCACAGGCCACTTTGACCTTATTGGGGTGTTTGCCGGCCAACAACAAGCGGTTGCCCTTTTTGTTCAAACGCCGTAAACAGCGATCGGCGATGTTAACCAACTCGGGTGCAATATCTTTGCGCCTGGACTTCAGGTCCTGGCCGATTTTTGCTGTTCGATAACCGCGTTGGTTAGCTTCAACGAACGCCGTGCGAATGTATCGATTACCGTGCTTGGTAATCCCAAAACGATTGTACTTGCCGCCAGAGGAATATTCCCGGATATCCATGCCAATCCAGGACACTGTATGTCGTCAAAGGATTCCGGACTTCAAGTCCTCAAAGGTCCGCAGTTGGCCGTTAAGCGGCCTTTTACAACATACATTTTCAGAATTTAAAAAGGTCGCTTAACGGCCAGGATCAGAAATCTTTTAGCGATCACACAGCAATTACTTTGGAGCCGAAAACCACGGGTGCCTGCCGAATTTATTCCGGGGTACCGCCTTCTTATGGGTTGAATACCACTCGAAGCCACCTGCAACAGATTTCAAATATTTTTTAAGCATAGGACGAACTCTAATTACATGTGGTATCCAACGGATAAAAGCGGGCACGTTTTGTAGAACGTGTGGATAAACCACTATTCTGAGAACGCAGTTTCGATCACCCGCAGGAGAGATTCTCCACGAAACATATGATAGTCGGCCGCCACGTCTACCGATATAAAGATCGTAACCGACCCCCTCAATCCACATATGGAATTGGCGCTCAAACACTAAGCCGTTGAGATAATGAACTTCATCCCGGGAACCTGGCCCAGACCAAACCTGTACCGGGTTTTTCGCACAGAATGGGTGACACCGCTCCAGGTTATGTGGTGTCGATATCGCTTGCCATACTTCATTTGCCGGTGCCGCGATGGGCTGTTCAACGGCGACTGGCCATCTGAATCCAGAGTTGAATTCTTGTGAGATCATAATCGACGATACTATCAGGTGAATGTGAATTTAAGTCAATATTCACTTCTGGCCTTTTTCTACCTTTGAACTTTCCGCTAAGCGATGTCTGCTATTAGGTCTTGCTACGGTTTGATGGACACTTTCAATGTCCGCATAATGCGGCAGGAGGTGTGTTTTTTTATGACGCAAATGACTGCAGTCGACCGGTTGAGATCACAGCCGCAAGCTGCCCCTTGTTTCATTTTCAACATCCCTCTCTCTACAGTTAGAGATTAGGTGTTGCAACGACCGGTTGAAATCGCAGGCAGAAAGCAGTCACCTGTCTGACGGTTTTTCAAAGGTAAAAGCAGAATTTGGTTCTGAGCACACAAAGTTAACCAGGTTGCGCGCCATTTTAAATGAGCGATGGGTGTGAGTGGTTGCTTGGTACTTTGAGTTTCAGGCGAGTATAGCGTTTATATACTTATACTAGAAAGTTATGCAGAATCCTGCCTCAATACGGTCGAGCAGCGCAAAAAGCAGATGGAAGAACAACTGCAAAAAGACTCTGGTGGATAAAAACTTTTTTGACCGTGACAAAAACGTGACTAACTAAGACAATTCCTGCATAAAAATGAGTTAAACTCCTACGGACTACTTTGTAGAACGCCACTAGAATAATCAGGAAATCCCTTCTGGAGTTCCCTCCAAATGATTTCCTTATTCCGGTGTCGACGTTACCAACCAAAAGATCGGGGATTGTTATGTCACATCATTTAATTCATCGCCAGCCAGGCGATTCTTCTGTTCTCAGCAATATCAAACGGGTAAGCGGACAAATGCTCGCTTTGGCCCTGGGCGTGTGTTCCGGGCAGCTTCTGGCCCAGGACCTGGTCATCACCGGTGTCATCGATGGTCCACTCAGCGGCGGGGTGCCGAAAGCAGTCGAGCTCTGTGTGCTCAACGACATTGCTGATTTGAGCGACTATGGGATTGGTTCAGCGAACAATGGCGGCGGTAGCGATGGCGAGGAGTTTACCTTTCCTGCCGTTCCGGCGACTGCCGGCACGTTCCTGTACGTGGCGAGCGAGCCTGCCGGCTTTTCAAACTTTTTTGGTTTTGCACCGCAGTACACAAGCGGTGCGGCCTCGATCAACGGCGATGACGCCATTGAACTATTCATGTCGAGCGCAGTGGCGGATGTCTTTGGCGAGATCAGCCACGCTGGTGGCTCGCTGGCGTGGGCCTACGGTGACGGTTGGGCCTACAGGAGCGAAGGCACCGGACCCGATGGCGACACCTTTGTGCTCGCCAACTGGTCCTTCAGTGGGCCTAACGCCCTCGACGGAGAGACCAGCAACGCCACTGCTACGGTTCCATTTCCGATTGGCGCCTATTCGGCCTGCGAATTACCCGAGCCTGCGGCGGATATACTACTGTCAGAGATCGTTGTCACACCGACAGGTGGCGAGTTTATCGAAATCTACAATCCAACGGCTGTTGCCATTGATCTTTCCGATGTCTACCTGACCGATGCAACATTTGCCGGTGGTGGCGTCTATTATTACAACATCGTCACCGGCAGCAACGCAGGCGGTGGTGGTTTCAGCGACTTTCATGCCCGCTTCCCGGATGGCGCAAGCATAGCGCCGGGTGAGTTCCAGACGGTTTCATTGCCGGGTTCGGACGACTTCTTCGCTGAATACGGTTTCGATCCAGACTATGAACTGTTTGAGGATGGTGCCGGCCCGGACGGTATTGCCGATATGCGCGAAGCACTGCCCGGATCAATCAATAACCAGGGCGGCCTCAGCAACAGTGGTGAGGTCGTGATTCTGTACAGTTGGGACAGCAGTTCCGACCTGGTCCAGGATATCGACTACGCGTTATGGGGTGACGCTGCCGAGGCGGTCGACAAGACCGGTGTTGTGGTCGATGGCCCCGACGCTGACTCCATTGCATCGAGCTATCTTGCCGATACACCCACTTCGCTTCAGGACGTGATCGCGACGGGCTCTCACGGTTCCGGTGATTCGTTCCAGCGGGTGGATTTTACTGAAGGCATCGAGATACAGAGCGGTGGCAACGGTGTCACTGGCAGCGACGAGACCTCGGAAGATCTCTCCATTACATGGTCACTGGCAGCAAGCACGCCCGGCTCCGAGTCGGCAGCGGACTGGGTGATCAATGAGATTCATGCAGATCCGGCCTCAGATTTAGCAGGCGATGCCAACAACGACGGTGTCCGCAGTAGCACGGGTGATGAGTTTGTTGAGATCATAAACGTCAGCGGCGCTCCGATGGATATATCCGGCTGGACACTGGCGGATGGTTTTAACGTTCGCCACACGTTCCCGGGTGGCACGGTGATCCCAGACCAGTGTGGTTTTGTCGTCTTTGGCGGCGGCACACCCAGCGGCAGCTTTGGCAATATGACAGTCCAGACCGCATCGAGTGGTTCGCTGGGGCTCAACAACGGCGGCGACAGTGTTGTTCTCAACAATGGCTCGAGCGATGTGGCCTCGACCAGTTACGGTGCCGAGGGCGGCGATAATCAGTCACTGACGCTCGACCCCGACATCACCGGTGTGTTGCCTTACTACAAGCACAGCGAAGTTGCGGCGGCGGGTGGCGCATTATTCTCACCGGGGACACGCACTGACGGCAGCAACTTCAGCGGTTGTCCATCGCCCTGGGTGATTAACGAGATCCATGCTGACCCGGCTTCGGGCTCGGCTGGCGACGCCAATGGTGATGGTACCCGTGATTTCACTGATGACGAGTTTGTCGAGATCGTCAATAATAGCGGCGCCGATTTCGATATCTCGGGCTGGACACTGGCTGATGGATTCAGCGTTCGTCACACTTTCCCGACCGGCAGCGTGGTCCTCAAGGGTTGCTCTGTTGTGGTTTTCGGCGGCGGCACACCGACTGGCGGTTTTGGCAACAGCCTTGTACAGACAGCTTCCAGCGGGGCCCTGGGCCTCAATAACGGCGGCGATAGCATTACCCTGAATGATGGTTCAAGTGATGTGACGGTGGCAGGCTATGGCTCGGAAGGCGGCAATAACCAGTCGTTGACCCTCGATCCCGATGTCTTCGGCTTGTTGCCTTACACGCAGCACACTGTCGCCACCGGCTCGGGTGGGGCATTGTTCTCGCCAGGTTCGAAAATCGATGCTTCCCAGTTTGACGGCTGCGCAGTCAGCGCCGAGATCTTTGAGATTCAAGGTTCCGGGGCTTCGAGTCCGCTTGTCGGCAAGCTGGTTTCCACCGATGCTGACGTGGTGACCGCGCTTGCACCGGATGGATTCTTCATGCAGACACCAACGGCAGGTACCGATGCTGATATCGACACGTCGGACGGTATTTTCGTGTTCACCGGTGCAGCGCCGGGTGTTGCCACCGGGGATCTCGTCGATGTCCAGGGAACAGTGAAGGAGTTTTTTGGCTTCACCGAGATAAGCTCCCCAAGTGTCAACATCGTGGGGACGGCTGCCGTGCCGCTACCGGTGGTTTTTGACGAGACCGTACCTTCACCCGATCCGGCAAGCCCGTCGTGCTCCATAGAGTACGAATGTTATGAAGGTATGCTGATTGAGATTACAGACGGTACAGTGACTGGCCCCAACCAGCGTTTTGGACCAGATCCGATCGCCGAGGTACATATCGTAGCCGGTGCTGCCCGCGCCTATCGCGAGCCGGGTATCGAATTCCCGGGAGATTCCTCGTACCCCGAGTGGGATGGCAACCCGGAAGTTTTCGAGCTTGATCCCGACAAGCTGGGGCTGGCCAACCAGGTCATTCCGGCAGGTTCAATATTCAGCGCGACCGGCGTTCTTGGCTTCGAGTTCGGTGGTTATGAGCTTTGGCCCAGCCAACTGGACGTGACACCGGCTCCGCTGCCGGTCAGCGTGCGATCTCGGAATGCGGGCGAGTTCACGGTTGGAACCCTGAACCTGTTCCGCCTGTTCGACGATGTCGACGATCCCGCGGATGGTGACCGCAATGATTTCGTAGTCTCAACCGATGAGTACGTACGCCGGCTCACCAAGTTTGCAGTCCACATTGTTGATGTCCTGGGCGCGCCTGACATCCTGAGTGTTCAGGAGGCGGAGAAACTCGGTGTGCTTGAAGCACTGGCCACTGCTGTCCGGGTGGTTGACCCAGGCGTCAATTACACTGCCTACCTCATAGAAGGCAATGACATCGGTACCATCGACGTCGGTTTCCTGGTGCGGGAAGACATCCATGTCGACACCATCACACAGGTTGACCCCGACGTGACTTTTGTTAATCCGATCACACTTGAGAACGATATCCTGCACGACAGGCCACCATTGCTGCTCGAGGGCAGCCACGAACTCGAGTTCGGTTCCTTCCCGATCGCGGTGATGTCAGTCCACAACCGCTCTCTCGGTGGAATAGACGGGTCCGAAGGATCGCGTGTACGTAAGAAACGTTTCCTGCAGGCAGTATCGATTGCAGACGAAGTCATGACCTTGCAGAGCAGTGATCCGGACATTCGATTGGTGGTTACAGGTGATTTCAACGCCTTCGAGTTCACAGACGGTTACGTTGACTCAGTGGGTATCATCACGGGTGATTTCATCGTAGAGGACAACCTGGTTTGCGAAGAAGAGGACTGCACCGGCTTGCCAGACACGGATCTTGTCAATGAGGTTTCGGGTCTGCCGGCCGAGGAGCGTTACTCGTTTATTTTCAGGGGCAGCGCCCAGGTGCTGGACCATGCCCTGACCTCCCAGGGCCTGGCGACGGAAATCTCCGGCGCCGGATTCGGACGTGGTAATGCAGACGCTGCGGTTGATCTGATTAACAGTACCGACCCGGGTGAAATACCGCTGCGGTCCTCGGATCATGACGGCATGGTTGTTTACATCAATGATGATAAAGATATCGACGGTGTTCCCAACAACCTCGACCAATGCCCTGGGACGGTATTCCCGGAAGGCATTCCGTTGCGGCGGTTGGGGATCAACCACTGGGCCCTGGTCGATGGCGACACCAGCTTTGATACCTTGGACCCAATAGGTGGCGGTGTCGGCCCCGAACTTAGCTTTACCCTTGGTGATACTGGTGGCTGCTCGTGTACGCAGATCATCGATTCACTCGGCCTTGGCAAAGGTCATAGCAAGTACGGGTGTAGTATAGAAGTCATGAGTAACTGGGCAGATGCTGTCAGTCAGCCCTGACCAAGCACCATGCCTGATAGAAGAACCCCGCCTGATGGCGGGGTTTTTCTTTCTGACCTGGTGTCAGCCTTCGTGAACAGTGCGGGCCAATGCCTGTAGCAGGTCGGTAACAATATCACCTGCATCTTCTATGCCGGTGGATAATCTCAGCAAGTTGGCGGTAATGCCGAGACGCCGGCGTTCCTGTGCGGATACTTTTTGATGCGAAGTGGCTATCGGTTGGCAAATCGTTGTTTCCACGCCACCAAGACTGACGGCACAATTCACCAGCCCGAGGTTTCGCAGGAAGCTGACAGGATTGATACCGTCCTGCAGTTCGAAGGAAAGCATACCGCCAAACCCTTCCATCTGCCGGGCTGCGATGTCATGGCCCGGATGGCTTTCCAGGCCCGGGTAATACACGCGTTTGATGTTTTCGTTATGATCCAGTGACTGGGCGACAATCATCGCGTTGTTGCTTTGACGGCCCACTCGAATCTCCAGTGTCTTGAGACTGCGCTCCAGTAAATGGCAGTCCTGCGCATTCAGGCAGCCACCATGATTGACGAGATGATTTCGGATCTTGCTGATCAGTTTGGTGGAACCATTAACCGTGCCGCAGCACAGGTCACTGTGGCCGCCCAGGTACTTGGTGCCGCTGTGCATGACCAGGTCAAAACCCAAGACCAGCGGATTTTGCAGGATGGGTGTGGCAAACGTGTTGTCGATGGCCGTGATAATGCGCCGGGATCCTGCAAATTTTGCCACGAACGCGAGGTCCACCACGCTCAGTAGCGGGTTGCTGGGTGACTCCAGGAATATCATTCGGGTTTCGGGTACGGTTGCGGTTTCAATACACCCGGTTTCCGGCGCCACAAAGCTGTAACTGATGCCATGGCGTTCCAGCCCGGTGACTACCAGGGCGTGGGTACCACCATAAAGCCCTTCGGTCAGAACAATATGATCACCACTTTCAAGCAACCCAAACAGGATGGCGGAAATCGCTGCCATACCAGAACTGGTCACCAGGCCAGCCTCGGCACTTTCCAGTGCATTCATTTTTTCAGCAACAACATCGTGGTTCAGGGTGTTGAAATAACGTGGATACCGAACCTCAGAATCATCCAGGTATTCAATGGCACTGGAGGATAACAGCGGGGTGTTCAGGCCCCCCATGTTATTTGCACGCCGGCTACCGGCACGGACGGATTGTGTAGATTTTTTCAAGGTATCTTCCCGGAACAGTGTGGTTCAACTGCATCATATCCCTAAGCCACACAGATATACATTCATTGTCCACGAAACACCCAGTCGGAGGCGCATCTCATGGCGATTTTCATCTTTCAACCCAGCACACTGCGGCAGCAGGGGTGGGTACCTACTTCAGGTACCTTCACCAACAGGACTGAAGTTCTTGATGGCCACCAGGCGGCGTGGATCGTTAAACCGCAGGCAAACGTCATTCTCGAGCACGATATCGACATTATCGTGTTTGTCCGACGCTCAAGGATTGGCGAAAAACTCACTGTATCCGGCCAATATTTTGGTTCTGGGCACACAAAGTTAACCAGGTTGCGCGCCATTTCAATTGAACGGTGGGCGTAAGTGATTGCTTGGTACTTTGAGATTTAGGTGAATATGAGTTTTTTATTATTTAAATTCAAAAACTGATGTGGCCCAGGCGCTTGTTCTTTATAATCGGGCACAACGTGATCGGCGGCCTGCAGATTAATGTAAATACCAGAGAGGTGAACTGGTCATGAAACTGTTTCCCAGAAAAATTTTCGTAGCAATGATTTTTTCGGCGGCACTGATCTGCTCGGCGTCCGTGTTTGCACAGTCTGCGGAAGAGCTCGCCAAGGCAGCGCAAAACCCGGTTGCCAGCATGATCAGCCTGCCATTCCAGAACAATACCAACTTCAATTTTGGTCCTGGAGAAGATACCCAGAACGTCCTTAACATCCAACCGGTTCTTCCGTTCAGCATGAACGAGGACTGGAACCTGATAACGAGAACTATTATTCCCGTGATTTCCCAACCGGAACCTGTGGCAGGGCTGGGCAGAGAGAACGGCATGGGTGATATCCAGTTCACCACTTTGCTCTCTCCGAAGGAGGTTGGGCCCAGCGGCTGGATCTGGGGTGCAGGTGCAGTCGCGCAGTTTGATACGGCTTCCGATGACCGTTTGGGGGCAGGTGCTTTTGGGCTCGGGCCAAGTGCAGTTATGTTGAAGAGTTTTGGGCCATGGGTAGTCGGCGGCCTGGTCAACAACATCTGGACAGTATCGACCGACCGTGATGACGTCAATATGTTCCTGTTTCAGCCGTTTATTAACTACAACTTTCCTGATAAACCGGGCCGTTACCTGACGTTTGCGCCAATTATTACCGCTAACTGGGAGGCGGATAGCGGGAACACTTGGACAGTTCCAATTGGTCTTGGTATTGGCCAGGTTACACGCTTTGGAAAACAGCCGGTAAATATGCAGGTCAGTGCGTATTACAATGTCAAGAAGCCTGATTTTGGTGCTGATTGGCAGTTGCGGCTGCAACTACAATTCATGTTTCCAAAATAGCCTTTGGAAGCCGTGCCCCTTAGCCTGTGACTTTTCCTGTCCTGGCTGATTTGCTCGAGTTAAATATCATTCATCTCTGGATGGTGCTAAATTGGCGCCATGTGGCTACTCCGGGCTAACAGGCATGTGTGGAACACGCTATTCAAAGGCGTAACCAGCCTTATCCTATTGTTTATTTCTGTTGTTTTTGCGAATCCGGCCTGGTCAGATTCAGGAAATCCACTTCCATCAGATCCCGGTCAATGGCGTTATAGCATAGCGTTTCCAATGATCTGGGCGCCTACCATCAATGGCAAGGTGCGGGGCGGCACTAGAGCAGACTTTGAAATAACGTTCAAGGACATTCTAGAAGACCTACATTTCGGCATCATGGGTGAGTTGTACGCCAACAAGGGACGCTTTGGAGCGGCGCTGCGCGTTAATTACATGCAGGTAAAAAGCAAAGAAAACATTGATGGCCCGATTTTAGACAGTATCGGAACGGACCTTAAAATGGGCGTCAATGATTTCCTGGCGTCATGGCGGGTATACGATAACCTTCGCCTGGTAACCGGTGTAAGACATATATATGTCAATCTGAATCTCGACATTAAAACAAATCTGCCTGAGAACAAGTCAGAGCCGGTGACCGTGACCGACGACAATATGTACGACTTTCTTTTTGGCTTGAACTATTCCCACTGGTTCAATCAGCGCTGGGGTCTCATGCTGAATGTGGATATTGGCTTGTTTGGTGACAACGACCGTGATTTCAGCACTGAATTCCGGGCGCTCTATCGCCTGTCGGAGTTGAACAACTTCTGGTTCGGTTTTCGTTACCTCAATATTGGTAATGACTCGAATGCAAGCGGACAGAATGTCAAGGTTGATATGGCGCAAGTTGGCCCTACCGCAGGCTGGGCATTCACCTTTTGATCGCGGCTCGCAACGGACAGGTTGGCTACGAACTGAAAACACCTTGGCGCAACGGCACCACCCCTGTCATTTTTGAACCATTGGACTTTATTGCCAGGCTAGCCGCCTTGGTTCCCAAACCCAGAGTAAACCTCACGAGATTTCATGCTGTGTTCGCGCCGAACAGCAAGTATCGCTCAAAGGTAACACCGGCAACGTCAGGGTCATCGCCAGTAAGGATTGGCGAAAAACTCAACGTACAAACTAATGAACGGAACCTGCTGACCAGTCTGGTTGCCGTAAGGAAAAACAAAATCTGCAAGACGGTGGCAAACTGACCAGGGTTTCGTAATTGAGCGGCATCGATTTATTGCGCAGGGCTTTTAATAAGCTGGATTTTCTTATTTTAGTTAAATAAAAACGCTAGGGCAGGTTGAAACTGTATCCGAACTCTTCAATATCTTCGCGAAACCAGTTTGCCACGATACCGCGCGTTTCATTGTTATAATACGATTGATAACTGGCCCGGCTGCTGGCATTGAGGTGGGGTAGGGCTTCGTCCAGCCCAATTACATTCCGTATGCGATCGAAGTCCTCGTTGATGGTTTCAAATTTGCCGATAAAATCTATCGAGATTTCACCGTCGACGTCCTTGAGCCAGTCAACCTGCGGCTGGAAAGAGCGTGGGTTATTGTAGTAGAAAGTATCTTTGTTTTCCCCGTAGGTCATTGTCACCCAGTCGGAAAATGAGATATTCCGTGATGCGATTTCCGTCTTGTTCTTTTTCCGTCGATATTCATAGTGGGAGACAACCTTGTCCCACGGGTTTCTTACCAGTGTAAATTTAAATGCCTCGTTCCACTTATCCATGCCTATCCGCGCAATGATCTCCGTGGCGGTCAGGTGATCTTTGATGGGTAAGCCGATAGCCCTTCCAATGCTGGTACCTGCGGTTTTATTGATGTGGATAAATATGAATGGACCATTGGGCCCATGCCTCAAAGGTAATGGCTTAATTCGCAACAAGCGGTGTAACAGCGCCTTGGGGCGTGACCAGCTGTCCATATTGAAATTTCCTCGTTTCACCGCTTGCGCCGTCATTGTCGCCGACGCATCATGTACCTGACTGGACCAGGAACTAATATAACGTGAGTGCAATATTACCATTTGTCTACGTTGGACTGGGCAGCATGCTGGGGGGCGTCAGCCGCTTTGGCATGAGCCTCGTTACGCAAAATTTCGCAGCCTTGAGCCTTCCATTTGGTACGCTGATTTCCAACCTGGCCGGTTGCCTGTTAATCGGTTTCATAGCGGGCGTTGGCGCCACATCGCAGGTTCTTTCGACGGAGATGCGGTTGTTATTGGCGACCGGTTTTTGTGGAGGGTTCACGACCATGTCATCGTTTGTTTATGAGTTGGGCCAGTTTATTCAGGACAAAGAGTATTTCTATGCTTCGTCTTATTTTGTTGCCACGCTGGCGGGGGCTGGACTGGCATTTGTACTGGGTTTATTGATAAGTAACCTGGTAGTGAGGTAGTTATGAATATTACGGGACAGGCGGTTCTCCTAAGGGTGTTTGTTGGTGAAAGCGACAAGCTGGGACATCTTCCATTGTATGAAGCTATCGTCAAAAAGGCGCGAGACGCCGACCTTGCCGGTGCAACTGTGCTTAAAGGTGTCCTGGGTTTCGGGGCAACAGCACGAATCCGGACACAGAAAATTTTGGATCTGTCTTCTGATCTTCCAATGGTGGTCGAAATTATAGACGAAGAAGAAAAGATTTCGGCTTTTCAGAACAGCCTTTCAGGGCTCTTTGAGCAGGCAGCTTGCGGGGGTTTGGTGACACTCGAGAACATCCGGGTGGTCCATTATCTACCCGCGAAATAAAAAAACCGCGCATTAAGCGCGGTTTTTTCAGATATTAATCTAAGGCTGCGTTTTATATTAATTACTGGCTAGGTTCTGAATTTGCTTTCAGAATTTCATCAATATCACGGGCCTTCATTTCAGGCAGTTTTTGTTCAAGTGTGTCGCGACGGCGGATTTCGCTGTCAACGTACTTGATCCACTGTTGTGCTGCTCGCTGGCTGCGTTTATCTCTGCCAGCAGTTTGGAATGCCCGCCTGGCCTGCTCAAGTTTCTTCTGGTTGAACAGCGCCATGCCATACATGATATTCGCGGTGTCGTTGCGCTTGAGGCCGCCAGCATTTATCCCTGTTCTTGCTGAATCTGCGGCTTCGGTCCACATTTCGAGATTGATGTAGGACTGGGCCAGTCGGATGTACAATTCACCATCATCGCTGGCTTTTGCAGCCTGCAGCAATGGCGGGATTGCCTTCCTGTCCTCTCTGGCGGAATACCATGCCTGTGAGAGCAAGCGTAAATTCCTTACGTCAGATGGTATGGTTTCTGCAGCAAGTTCTTTCTCAAGGACTTTTGCAGCCTTGTACGGTATGCCATGTAACAGGTACAGGTTGGCAAGGTTCACGGCGTGTGTTTTACCGTCAATATAATCTTTTTCATACAATGCTTCGGTCAACGCCAGCTGCTTCTTGGTGTCACCCAATTCACTATATACACCAGCGAGGGTCAGGATATATGAATCTTTTGGATAGGCCTCGATTAACTCCTCGAGAACAATCAGCATATTTGGAAAGTCTTTGAGTTCCCAGTAGCAAACACGCAGAAGCAGTAACCAGTTTTCCCTGGGTACCCTGCCCTGTTGACGGTACATATCAATGGCAGTTTTAATTGGCGGGATAGCCTCTTCGTATTTCCCCATCTGGAAAAGCGCCTGCCCCTGCAGCATATAGATATCCGCTGCTGGTTCGGTAAGCACGGCCATTAAACGTTCAACCGTTTCCAGAGCCTTCTGGAATTCTTCAACTGTGAAATACAGCTGTGCCATCGTTTTGAGAGTGCTCTGTTGCAAGGCTTCCGGCAATTCCGGTTGCTTGAGAACATTCTCATAGGCACGAATCGCGTCCATATATTTTTCCTGCAGATAATAGTTATACCCGGACAGGTTCCATATCTGGGCCGCCTCGTAAGGAGAAAGTCTCTTCTTCCCCTGGAGTTCGGTGATCTTGGATTGCGCTTCGGAGAAATTCTCAGCTTCGACCAGCTCCTGTATTTCCAGCAGTGCCTCGTAAACCGGCTGGCTCATGGCCACCGTCTGCTTGGTTTTACGCTCGTCTTTTTTATCCGATTGTGCCGCAACCGGTGATGTCAGAAACACCGAGAGGAACACGGAAATGACAGCGATCAACCAAAGGTTACGTTTGCAATTGCCTGAAGCAGGTTTGCCTGCGAGAGGGGCTTTATTCAGTAATTTCATAAGTAAACTTGTTCTGTACGCCAGGAACCTCTACAGCTTCACCGTCCATGATCCTTGGCTTGTATTTGAATTTCAGGGCAGCATTGACAGATGCGCTGTGAAACAGGCTTGAAGTGCATTGGGACTCAATTACAACGGGGTCTTTGGTTGTACCCTGTCTGGTAACTGTGTATTGCACCACGCAGTATCCTTCAATGCCCCGGGTCAATGCCCTGTTGGGGTAGATTGGAGCAACCTTAACAATTGGCAGGTAATCACCTTCACCGACGCCGAGGCTAAACCCACCTGTCATTTCAATATCTGTTTCTACCGGTACTGCTGAAATTGCGATCTTTTCAGCATTGGGATTGAGGTTATCCAATTGCGGTGTTGGTGGTTGAGGTGGTGCTTTATCCGGTGGTGGTGGCTTTTTGGGCTTTAACTGTCTGCGCTCAATGGCTTCGTCACGTTTAACCCGAACAAAGTCGACCAGGTTTCCGGCACCATCCTCATTCAGGGTGCGGTCCGCTGTTTCAATCAAATATTGCATCAGCCAGAAAAGGCTCAAGGTAACGGCCAACGCTGTAACAAGCCCAACCGCGAGCCTGAACAGGCTTGCGGCCTGGTTTTGAGCTAAATGTTGATTAATTGTTGATGACATGGCTGTTGTTACTGGTTCTGGGCAGCGATTGACACGTTAAAAACACCGGCCTGGCGGGAAGCATCCATAACCTGGATCAAAGTATCGGTCTTGGACTCTTTATCAGCCTGTATAACAACTGAACCCTGGGGGTTTTCAGCGTGAAGACGTTCGATATTTGGGCGTACCGAGCGAATATCGACCATGCGGCGGTCGATCCATATGTCGTTGTTGGCACCAATTGCAATAAGGATATTGGCGTTTTCCTTCTTGACCGCAGTAGCTGCGTCCGGTCGGTTGACGTCAATACCGGCCTCTTTAACAAAAGTCGCCGTAACGATAAAGAAGATCAGCATGATGAATACCACGTCCAGCATGGGCGTGATATTAATTTCAGACTCTTCTTCGACCTGGGTCTGGCTAAAAAATTGCTTCATTCAAATTCTCCAGCGACACTAATGTCACTTGCTTGCAATGAACAGGTTATCTGCGAGTAATTCGCGCTCCCGTCCAGCTTTACGTTGTAAATATGTTGCCATTGCCACACCGGAAAGAGCAGCAACCATTCCGGCCATTGTCGGAATGGTTGCTTTCGAAACACCGGATGCCATGGAGCGCGGGTTTCCTGAGCCGGAAATGGCCATTACCTCAAATACTTCAACCATGCCGGTAACAGTTCCCAGCAGGCCAAGCAGAGGACACAGGGCAACACAGGTCTGGATCAGAGGTATGTTGCGTTCCACCTGGGCAGAAACCTGCGATATCAGCCGCGTTCTGATCTGGCGGGCATTCCATGACCCCTGATCACTACGTCCTTCCCACATCATCTGGGCCCTTGCAGCCAGACGTTTGTGTCCGCTGCGAAGATAGATCAGTCTTTCGACGATCAGTACCCACATGAACAAGGTGAGAAAACCGATGATATACAGTACGTTCCCACCGAGCTCCATGAAGTCCCGGATTGTTTCCAGTGCAGGTAGATAGTAATAAATCAGATCCATGAGATATTTACCTTATCCGGCTGACTTGCCACCTTCGGCACGCTCTGCGAGCATACCAGCGGCTTCTTCCTGCAGAATCTGGGTCAGTCTCCTGGCCCGGCTGGAAACCAGCGTGTGCAGGAACACGGTCGGGATAGCAACGCACAGACCCAGTACCGTTGTGACCAACGCGGTTGAAATACCACCGGCCATAAGCTTCGGATCACCGGCGCCATACAGTGTAATAGCCTGGAAGGTAACGATCATACCGGTTACCGTTCCCAGCAGTCCGAGCAGCGGTGCAACTACCGAGATAATCTTCAGCAGCGGTAGCATGGAGTTGAACTTGGGTGTCTCCCTGAGGATGGCTTCGCCAAGTTTCAGCTCGATGGTTTCGATATCCGCCCCAGCACTATCCTGTGCGGTCTTCAGCACGCGGCCAAGCGGGTTGTTCTCGTTGGGCTGATCGATGTTCTTGATCTGCCGCCTGACTTTTCCACCAACGGCAGACAGGGCCAGTACACGCCAGATAGCGATGAGTACACCAACGATACCGAGGGAAATAATGACGTAACCAACAGTTTTGCCCTGGGCAATACGTTCCATCAGGCTGGGTGATTGAACCAATAAGCCAAGTAACTGGCCTCGCGTGGGGTCAAGACCGATTGGGTGCTGACCGGTGGTAGCGCTGGTCAAGTCTTCGATTCGGCTGGTGTAACGGGTGGGTGGCTGACGTTGCAGTTCAACCAGGCGGCCGGTTTCCGGAACATACTCGAGGTATTTGTCACCAGTTACGACATTGAACGCGCCGATCCGGGTAACTTCCTGCTGCTGTTCCTCACCACTTGCATTAACAACCTGGGTTGTAAAGGTCGTAACCTTTCCTGTTTCGGTCATTTCACGCTGCAGTTCAAACCACAGACGCTCAATTTCTTCCATTGATGCCAGGCGATTTGACTGGCCCATCTTCTTGGCAAAATCAAGCAGGAATTCGTTACGGTCAGGGTACTGAACGTTGGTTATTGATGCCTCGAAATTACCACGGGCATCACCTGAAGCCTGCTGCAAAACACCAAACAGTTCTTTCAGGCCACCGAGGCGTTCCTGGAAAGCCCTTTCGAGATCAATGATCTTGACATCGTTGACTTCAAATTGCTTCTCCATGCGGGCAGAAGCTTCTTCCTGGCGTTTCTGTTCTGCTTTTTCAGCATTTAACAGTCTGGTCTGTTGAGACCGGTTAGCTCGGAATTCGTCGAGCCGGGCCTTGTTTTCGGCTGCATCTGTTACGCGACCGGTTTTGACTGACGCCAGGAGTTCATCCAGTGAAACTGTCGTCGCAGCCTGGGCAGACAGGGTGAAAGCCAGCATCAGGCCGCTGGCCAGGCCAATTTTCTTGATCATGCTAATCATTGCATTGCCCTCGTTGGTGCGGCAACCGGTACAACTAGCAGATCCGGTGCAACCTGTTTACGTGCAATCTTGAGGCCATCTCTGACCTGTGCCTGGTAAGTTTCCGGCGGAAGCTCGATGAAATCGCCGACTGTTGCATCCCATGCACCAGTGACTGCTCCACCAACTGTCTGGTATAGCAGGGCAACGCGACCAATACGCAGGAAGTCAACTTCAATCTGGTTACCATTGATTTCTGTTGAGCCTTTATAAGCCTCGATCGTACGACCATAGTCGTTTTCAATCTGGTAGCCTTCGATAACCCTGCGGAATTTTTCAGCTGCGGTTACATCTGACCGTTCCATCATTTCACGCAGGCGCTCAACTCGAGCAGTACGCTCTTTCAAAAGGAAAGGTGTATCCAACTGAACGAATTCATCCAGCGCGTCGACCATTCTGGTCATAAGCGGGATAATCTGGCGCTCAATCAGTGCAACGTTACTGATGGAGTCCGATAATGCCTGCATTTCGGATTCCTGGTTATTGAGCTGAGTTTGCAGCAAGGCGTTATAGACCTTAAGTCCATCTACGACCTTGGTGACAGCTCTGAAATCATTTACGATTTTTTCGGTCTGGTCAGCAACCGAATCAACCTGTTGTTGTGCAGTAGCTCCAGCATCTGCGCGGCTTTCACCTTCCTGCATCACTTCGTTGACGCCCGCTGCGAATGCCTGTGTAGACAGACCGGCAATGGCGTAAATGAAGACTGAGGACAGTAGGCAGGTAATCTTTCTATTGTTTAACATGCTTCGTCTCAATGGCCTTAAAATTTAGTTGATCGAAAAATAATCAGTCATGACACCTTATAATATCAGACGGCACACTCTATATATAGAGTGGGTGACAGTCAATGGGTATAAGTTCTAACGCTTTTATCGCTCGTAATATCTGATCCGGCCATCAGGGATTCAAAAATTCAAACTCCTATTTGTGATTTCCCGGACAGTTCGAATGTCTCATCCCGACCATTCTGAAATTCACTGCTACAAACTGTAGGCCCAAATCAGGACGCTGCTCAATATTAACCAGGTTATCAACGTCAATGGCACGCCGACACGAACAAAATCACCGAATTTGTATCCACCTGAGTTCATGATCAGAATGTTGGTCTGATAAGCCATGGGGGTCGCGAAGCTGAGGTTTGCGCCAAACATGACGGCGAGAACGAACGGTTCCAGCGGCAAACCCAGGCGTTGGGCAATTCCAATGGCAATGGGCGTGCCGATCACTGCTGCGGCGTTGTTGGATACCACGTTGGTCAATATGCCCATCATCATCATCAGGCTCATAAGGACAACTGAGGGTGGTGCGCCGAAGGTGGTATAGACGAACAGGTTGGCCAGGTAGTCAGCCCCGCCGGTCTTGAGCAGCGCCATGCCCATGGCAAGCGATGACACGATAATCAGGATGACCTGAGTGCTCAGTGCATTCATCGCATCTTTCCAGTTCAGGCAACCGGTCAAAATCAATATCAGGCAACCCAGCAGGGCGCTGATCTCGATGGGCATGATCCGCATGGCAGCCAGGGCGACAACGCCGATGATGACGGCCAATGCAATTGGGGCCTTACGGGCTATTGGCAAGTTGATGCTTCCATCCAGGATCAGGAAATCGGGGCTTTGTTTGAGATCGGCCAGGTTCTGCAGCGTGGATTGCACCAGTAGAACGTCACCAGACCGCAACCTGGTATCATCAAGCCCTGGTGATTCACGCTCTTCCATGCCCTCAAAACGGTTGAATGCCAGCAGCCTGAGATTAAAACGCGATAGCAATCCCGCATTACCGATCCGGACACCATTCAGCCGCGAAGCAGGTGTAATGGCCACTTCAGCAATCTGTTGTCCTTCAGTTGAAAGCGGGTGATTGGCATCGACCGCGTGTTCTGCTGTGTAAAGAGTCCCCCCCAGGAGCCGGGCAAACTCCCTGAGGTTTTGCTGCGTATCACTGGTCGTGATGCGGTCACCGTCGCGCAGTTTAACGTCGGGCAGCGGGTTGATATATACACCCTTACCGCGCTGGATGGTTTCAACCTTCATAGTCTCGCCGGCACGCAATATTGCTTCGGCCAGCGAACGGCCGACAACCGGGCTGTTGGCATTCAATCTTATCTGCGCGGTATAAACCCTCGACACCCCACGGTTCATCGGTGGCGCACGCCTCGGTAGTATCCGGGGTGCGATCAGCCACAGGTACAGGGTTGCCACAAATCCGGCGACCAGGGCAGGTCCGGCAAAATCAAACATGTTGAATCGTTCCATGCCCATATCTGCGGCAACATTAACGACCAGCAGGTTTGTTGATGTGCCGATGGTGGTCGCCATACCGCCAACGATGCTGGCGAAACCCATTGGGATCAGTGTGCCGGAAGGGGACATACCCGTCTTGACCGCTACACCGATCAGAATGGGCAGCATCAGTACGACAATCGGCGTATTGTTAATGAATGCGCTGAGAAAAGCGGTCATTAACAATGTCAGCAACAGGGAAATGGCAGGGCTTCGCCGCCATGACCTGGCAAGCAACCGTCCGATCGGCTCCAGTGCTCCTGTACTTATCAGGCCCTGGCCAACAATCATCAAAGCGGAAACTGCAATCAGCGCGCGGTTGCCAAATCCCAGGAAGAAATCACCGGGCGCCAGGGTCTCGCCGTCTACCTCGAACGGAAATATCTGAAATCCGGTTGCCAGTACAACCAGAACAACCAGGGCAGTGGTTTCGAGAGGAATGTTGTCGCGTGCGAACAGCACCAGCGCGACCACGATCATGATCATCACCGCCAGCGCGTGCATGTTTGGCAGGGCAAATTCAAGCATTGTCTATAACCCAGGGCAAGTATTGACGGACCCTTAGCATTCAAACGGGTAGCAGTGTACCCCAAGGTGCCTCACTTCAGTGGTGTTTTTTAATCCATTTGATGTTGATCAGCCACACTGACCTTACAGCCCACGTTTGATGGCTTGCCAGCACCCTGAGTCTGTCATATGCTGCCTGCGGTTCTTATCATATCCCCGGCAGGACGTTTTTTTGCAAGCCAAATACCCGTTAATCAATATCGATCCAGTTGCAATTTCCATCGGTCCGCTGGATATACACTGGTATGGCGTGATGTACCTGCTTGCCTTCCTTTCGTTCTGGATGATTGGTAATCACCGGGCAGTGAAGCAAACCTGGCAGGGCTGGAGCAAACAGGAGGTCAGTGACGTCCTGTTTTACGGCATGCTCGGGGTGATCGCAGGCGGACGTATCGGCTATATGCTGTTCTATGGTTTTGACCTGTTGGTTCAAAGCCCCCTGGCAATATTCAAAGTATGGGATGGTGGAATGTCCTTCCACGGCGGCCTGCTCGGTGTGATTGTCGCCATGGCCTGGTTTGCCAGGCGGACCGGCAGGTCATTCTGGCAGGTTGCAGATTTCGCGGCGCCCATGGTTCCGCTTGGCCTGGCATTTGGCCGCGTTGGCAATTTTATAGGTGGTGAACTTTGGGGGCGCCTGACCGACGTGCCCTGGGCAATGATTTTTGCCAAGTCCACCGGGTTCAGACCACAAGATACGGCCGCGCTTAACGAGACATGGCGGTCGGGCGCCCTGGATCACCTGGCGAGACATCCCAGCCAGTTGTACCAGGCGGGTCTGGAAGGACTGGCGTTGTTCATTATCCTGATGTGGTATTCAGCCAGGCCGCGGCCACGCGCCGCCGTTTCGGGACTGTTTCTGCTGGGCTACGGATTATTCAGGCTGTTTGTCGAGTTTTTCCGTCAACCGGATGAGCACCTCGGATTTCTCGCAATGGAATGGCTGACGATGGGTATGCTGTTATCTCTGCCTATGATCGCGGCGGGTTTAATCATCACGCTTTTCGCCTACCGGTCGGGCACGCAATAATAATGGGTAAAACAATGGTGAACCCCAAATCATGAAGACATATCTGCAGCTTTTAAAGGACATCCTCGAAAAGGGAAGTCGCAAGGAAGACAGGACCGGCACCGGAACGATCAGCCTGTTCGGTTACCAGATGCGGTTTGACCTGACTGACGGCTTCCCATGCATGACGACCAAGAAACTTCATCTGCGCTCAATTATTCACGAGTTGTTGTGGTTTTTGAGGGGTGATACCAACATTGGCTACCTGAATGAAAATGGTGTTTCCATCTGGGATGAGTGGGCAGATGAAAATGGCAACCTGGGGCCTGTCTATGGTGCCCAGTGGCGCAGCTGGATCGCTCCGGACGGCAGGCATATTGACCAGGTTGCACAGCTATTGAATGATCTGCGCAACAAACCGGACTCCCGCCGGCACATTATTTCTGCATGGAATCCGGCGGTTTTGCCGGATGAATCACGCAGCCCTCAGGACAACGCCCGTGCCGGCTTGCAGGCCTTGCCACCGTGTCACATGATGTTTCAGTTTCACGTAGCCAACGGCAGGTTAAGCTGCCAGATGTATCAACGTAGCGCTGATGTGTTCCTGGGCGTGCCATTTAATATTGCGTCATACGCATTATTGACGATGATGATTGCCCAGGTGGTTGATCTTGAGCCCGGTGATTTTATTCTTTCCCTGGGTGATGCCCATATATATATGAATCACCTTGAGCAGGTGCATACGCAGTTGTCACGGGACACATTTCCCCTGCCGGTCATGAAAATCAACCCGGAAAGAAAAGACCTGTTTGAGTTCGTTTACGAAGATTTCGATTTACAGGATTACCAGTGTCACCCTGGTATCAGGGCGCCGATCTCCGTCTGATATGCCTAAATCAATCACCCCCAAAACAATCACCCTAATTGCCGCAATGGGTACTAACAGGGCCATCGGGCTGGATGGCAGGATGCCCTGGCATTTACCGGCTGAGTTACAACATTTCAAACGGACCACCATGGGAAAGGCCATCGTAATGGGGCGAAAGACCTGGCAGGCCATTGGCAGACCATTACCGGGCCGTCAAAATATTGTTGTCAGCCGGAATCCCGGGTTCACCGCCGTGGAAGCGGATGTTGCTGACTCTCTCGAATCAGCGGTGGAAGTTGCGAAAAGCTCGGAGATCATGGTGATAGGAGGGGGCCAGTTATACAGCCTGGCGCTTCCTTATGCGCGCCGGATGATCCTGACCCTGATTGATATCGAGCCCGAGGCGGACACCTGGTTTCCCGAATGGAATGCTGGGAAGTGGAAGCAGGTAAATGAACAGAAATTTCAGGCCGATGATAAAAACGGCCTCGATTACCGGATTGTCGAATTTTCCCGGGTTGGTGATTAGCAGCACCTGGTGAAATCAGGTCTTTCGGTCTTCAAAGCACCGAACTTTGAAAAGCGTGCGATCCTCCAATCTGAATGCACTCAGTTTGCCACCCCACACACAGCCAGAGTCCATGGCAATATAACGCTTCTTAACCCGCAGGCCGAGCGCCGCCCAGTGTCCAAAGGCAATGGTCACATCCCTGGTCAATCGATGTTTGTGCTTGAACCAGGGTTTGTACTTGTCCGGCTGACTTCCCGGGGCGCCGGATGCGTTGTATATTCCGCGGCCATCTTCGTCACAAAACCGCATACGGGTCAGTATATTGGTGATCAGGCGCAAGCGCTTCCAACCTTTCCTGTCTTCGCGCCATCGCCTCGGTTTATTGCCATACATGTTTAGAAAAAACTCACTACGCTGGCCGGACTGTAAAACTGAAGACACTTCCTGCCCCGCGCTGACCACGGCCTGCCAGTCCCATTGCGGTATTACACCGGCGTGTACACGCAATAGCCGATGCTCTTCAGACCAGCAGGCCAGGGGCTGGGTGCACAGCCAGTCCATCAAGGCGTCACAATCCGGGTCCGCAAATATGGCATCAAATTCCCTTTTACCAGAATTTCCATCAGGATAACGGTGGTAACTTGCCAGCAGGTGCAGGTCGTGATTTCCCAGGGTTACGCTGACCGATTGTCCAAGGCTTTTTAGCAGTTGGAGCACCTGCAGGGATTGGCCGCCGCGATTTACAAGGTCACCGCATGACCACAGCCTGTCTGATGCCGGGTCAAATTGAATCTTCTGCAACAGCTGCTGCAGAGATTCGTGACAACCCTGTATGTCACCAACCAGGTAGGTTGACATGGGTGTTTTGTAAAAGCCTAGTGCAGCGGCGCATCGGGTGAGTGGAGCGTAAACTCCGGAATATCTGCCCGAAAGGAATTACCGTCATCAGTTACAAACCCATAGGAGCCCCGCATTGAACCCATCGGTGTGGGGATTAGTGCGCCGCTTGTATAGCTGTATGATTTGCCCGGGGCCAGTTCCGGGGTCTCCCCGATCACACCCTCGCCAATCACTTCTTCGACCACTCCATCTGCGTGGGTGATGATCCAGTGACGATTTCGCAGGGTAATGCTGTGATCGGAGCGGTTGGTGATATAAATGGTGTAGGCGAAGGCAAACTTGTCCTCGTGCTGGCCGAGAAATTCAGGTTGCGCAACTACGTCAACAGGAATTTTAGCGCTCATAGCCACTGCCCCTGGTGATGCTCCCAAATGCAAAAATCAGTTAATATCATACGATAGTGACCGGGCGAGTGCGGCAAATTGCGACAGGCTGAGTTGTTCGGCACGTTGGCCAGGGTCAATTCCGGCGGCGCTGATCCGGTCCGTTTCTAAAACATCGCGGAGGCTGTTGCGCAATGTTTTTCGTCGCTGTGAAAATGCTGCTGTTACAACTCTTTCAAGATTCTTGAAAGGCCCCGGATCAGCTGGCGGCTCGTTCAGGGGTTCCAGGCGAACGATACTGGAACAGACCCTTGGAGCAGGCGTGAAACTCTCGGGCAGCACGTCAAATAAGGGCGTTACCCTGCATCGGAACTGTGTCATTACCGATAGACGCCCATAAGTGCGGCTTCCTGGTCCGGCAGCCATGCGGTCCACCACCTCCTTTTGCAACATGAAATGCATATCGATGACTTGCTCGTGCCACTGCAGCACATGAAAGATCAATGGTGTGGAGATGTTGTATGGCAGGTTTCCAATAAGCCTGAATGGACGGCCACCGGAAATTTCCGGAAAGTTCACCTTTAACGCATCACCGGGGTGAATACTGACGTTTGGCGTATCTGCGAATTGATGCTGCAGTTTTGATACCAGGTCACGGTCAATTTCCAGGAGGTGTAACTCGGCGCCGCTTTTTATCAACGGTTTTGTCAGCGCTGCGTGGCCGGGGCCGATTTCAATAAGCAGGTCCGAGGGCTGGGGTGATATACAGGTGATGATCCGGTCGATCACCCTTTGATCGTGCAGAAAATTCTGGCCGAATCGCTTTCTTGCCTGGTGCTTCATCGCCGGCTTCCTGTCCGGAAGTAGTTTGGACGCTGGCTCATCGACACATACCGAGTGCTGCTTTTGCGGCAGTATACATGCTGGAGGCATCCGCAAGATTCCTGCCGGCGATATCAAGGGCGGTTCCGTGGTCCACAGACGTACGTATGAATGGCAGGCCGAGCGTGATATTCACGGCCCTGCCAAATCCAGCGTGTTTAAGCACAGGCAGGCCCTGGTCGTGGTACATCGCTATGACGGCATCGCAGGATTTGAGTCTCGAGGGTGTAAATGCAGTATCTGCGGGTATGGGCCCCCGGGCATCGATA
Organism: uncultured Lysobacterales bacterium; assembly: GCA_937927755.1. Lineage (GTDB taxonomy): Bacteria > Pseudomonadota > Gammaproteobacteria > Xanthomonadales > SZUA-36 > SZUA-36. The sequence goes on along the minus strand of CALBDB010000093.1, from coordinate 5,051 downwards.
CCGTTGCCCCGGCATTCGTCTATGACCTTCTGAATAATCTGTGCGTCTTCATTGCCCAGGTGTCCGCCTTCTCCCGCATGCGGATTAAGACCCAGGACCTGGATCACGGGCGCATGGATAGCAAAACGTGTGCACAATTCATGGTGGGTAATCCTGATCGTGCTCCGGACATTTTCAAACGTGATGGCATCAGGTACATCGCGCAGGGGTAAATGGGTTGTCACCAGCGCAACCCGCAAATTGCCTGCGGCCAGCATCATCACGACTTTCTTTACCCCGGCCAGTTCCGCCAACAATTCCGTGTGTCCACTGAATGTTATTCCGCCATCGTTGATGATGCCCTTGTGCACCGGTCCGGTGACCAGCGCACCGGCTTGACCCGCCTTGACCAGCCTGACAGCTGACTTGATGGTGTTCACGACGTAAGCCGCATTCTCAGGAGCAAGTTGACCCGGTTTGACTTCGCGGCCAAGGCTTTGGGAAAAACAGCTGAGTTGGCCTGCCGTGACGCTATCACCCGGTTGCCATGGCAGGATGGGCACATCCATGCCAAGCCTGTCTGCCGTCGCGGCAAGTAACCGGGGATCGGCTACGGCCAGTAACCGCAGTTCAGGGTGATCATGGGCAAGACGGATGGTGCATTCAGGGCCGATACCCGCGGGCTCACCCGGGGTCAGGGTGAGTAGGGGAATGTCCTTTATCATGGTTTTCCGGGCCTTGGCACTTTGCTCAGGATGTTTCTCTCGGAAACCCCGGGTTTCAGCTGTCCAGCCTGATTTCTACAAAAGCCTCATCGCGCATTTCCTGCAAAAAGCGCTCCAGTTCGATATCTATTTTTTGCTGTTGCAGATTGTTGCGTGCGGCATTTCGGATGGCCTCCTCGGTTATGTCTTTTTCCCGTTTGCCGAGACGTTCAAGTATGTGCCAGCCGTCTTCCGTCTGGAATGGTTCGCTGATTTCGCCATCCTCCAGGGCTTCAAGGGTTTGACCGATACGTTCACCATAGCTTTCCGGCATAAACCAGCCCAGGTCGCCACCGAGGTTTGCACTGGTGACGTCATCTGAATATTCACGGGCAAGGGCTGCGAAATCTTCTCCGTCAAGCAATTGGTTATGAATTTCACGAATCTGCTCCATTGCCTGGCGCGGGCCAACGAGGTCGCTGGTCTTGATCATGATATGCAGGGCATGAAACTCGGTCGCCATAACCTGGCTGCGGTCGCGGTAGTCATTGACCTTGATGATGTGGAAGCCGGCAGGACTGCGGATTGGCACCGTGATTTGACCCGTCCTGAGGTTCCTGATCGCATCGGAAAACACCACGGGAACAGAATTGAGATCCCGCCAGCCAACCAGTCCGCCTTCCAGGGCCTCCTGGCTGTCAGAGTAGCTGATTGCAGCCGAGGCAAAGTCCAGACCTTCCAGCAGCTGCTGGTGGACATTGTTGGCCTTTGATTCCTGCACGCCTATTTGTTGCGGCGTGGCGCCCTCGGGAAGGGCGATAAGGATATGCGAAATATTGTACTCACCCCCATGGAAGCGATCCGAAGCCAGCAGAATGTCGATCTCTGTTTCGGTGATCGGATCCATTGAGTTGACTACCCTCTGGCGAAGGCGTTCGGTCATCATTTCTTCGCCGATATTCTGGCGAAACTCGACATAATCTTCGCCGTCGGCCTCGATCGCCTGGCGCAATTGCATCAACGATATCTGGTTTTGTTGAGCCAGCCTCAGCATTGCCTGGTCAATGTCGGAATCGGAGATACGGATACCGGTCTGGAACGCGCGTTGTAATTGCAGCCTGCGAATGATCAGGCGCTCCAGTACCTGTTTCTCAATCAGGTGCTGGGGAGGGAGGTCGCCGCCCTGCTGACGGATCCTGTCAACGATACCTTTTATGGCAAGGTCAAGTTCACTGCGAAGCACAACATCATCATCCACCAGTGCGACTATTGAGTCTATCTGGGTACTGCTTTGTGCATACGTGACGCTCATGGCCACACCTGAAATCAGGGTTAAACAAATGAGCCATACCGCAGCTCGACTAAGGATTCTCATAAAGGCTTATCTCCAGGATTTTGCCATTGCGTAATCCGGCCATTTTACCCCATACAAGCGCCAAGCGAAGTACTGATAAGGAAAAGGTCAATCCGGATTGTCAGGGGTAAATTCTATTAGCGTGTATTCTGCATTGCGGCCAGCACTTCTTCCATACGCTCAAAAACCGCCTGCATGTCCCTGCCCGTGGGTAAGGTCGTCAGCCGGAAGTGATTGTTATACGGCACGTTGAAACTGCTGCCCGGCGCAATAAGGACATGCTGTTTTTCCAATAGTTCCATTGCGAACAGCTGGTCATCGAATGACTCAAACAAATTGGTATCAATGGCTGGAAACGCGTACATTGCACCATCCGGTGAACACAGCGACAAGAACTCGCTGTTGCTTACCCCGTCGATGATCGCCTGCCTCGCCTGGAACAGGCGGCCGCCCGGTGAGGTCAGTTCATGAATGCTCTGGTACCCCCCGAGCGCGGTCTGTACAGCCCATTGCCCCGGGACGTTGGCGCACAATCTCAGGGAAGCAAGTAATTCGATACCGTGCAGGTAGTCTTTTGCATTTTCACGATCACCGCTGAACGAGATCCACCCCACCCGGTATCCACATGCCCGGTAAACTTTTGAGAGACCATTGAAGGTGGCGCATAGCGTATCGTTAACCAGCGTGGCCATCGGGATATGCAAAGCATCGCCGTAGAGCATCTCATCGTATATTTCGTCACTGAAAACTATAAGCCGGTTCTGCTCGGCAATGCCGGCAATCTCCTCAAGTAAGTTCCGGTTGTAAACTGCACCCGTAGGATTATTGGGGTTGATCACTACGATACCGCGTGTGCGCGCGGTGATCAGGCTGCGAATTTCTTCGGGGTCTGGCTGGAAACGGTTCTCCGGCAGGCAATTGTAATAAACGGGCGCGCCATGATTAAGTGCGACCGAAGCACTCCACAAGGGGTAGTCCGGGCTCGGGATCAGGATTTCATCTCCACTGTTGAGTAAGGCGCGCAGCGCCAGGTCAATACACTCACTGACACCATTTCCCATGAAAACATCATCGGCAGTGACATCCATCACGCCGCGCGACTGTTGCTGCATTACAACTGCCTCGCGTGCCGGAAAGATACCCTTCTGATGGCAATAGGCTTCGCTTTGACCAAGGTTTTCAATCATGGCCAGGCGCATGGTCTCAGGTGTTCGATAGCCAAACAGGCCGGGGTTGCCGATATTAAGCGAAATTATCTCGTATCCCTGCCGCTCCAGTTCGTGGGCGCGCGCAGCCAGGTCACCGCGGATTTCATAGCGGACTCCTTCGAGGATCTTATTTGTCGTTACCGGGTGATTGTGCACGTCCTTTCCTCGCAGTTCCTGTCCAGTGGGAATATACAGAATTAATCAGCAAGATCATAAAAAAGTGGTGCGGACCGGCGGCCAATGTTGCCCAACCCCTTCAGTATCAACTGGACGTATATCGCATCGCGATAGTCACCTTCCCGGTTTCTCAGGAAGCGTTTGGCAACTGTCCTGAGAGCCCAGCAGCAACTGTCGTATTCGAAACCCAGTTCTGCGGACAACAGATCGGAATCCTGTATTGACCAGTTAAGACGGCCCAGCACCAGCCAGCGTTCGTTTATTGGCTGGTAGTATCGAATATCAAACTGGTCCAGGCTGTCGCGTCTGAAACGGTATTCAGCGCCCAATCGGCGGCCGCTTTTTGCGGTATGTGTCATTCCGAATGTTGCAACGTCGACTTCACTGTTTTGCCAATCCCATTGCACATTGATACGACTGCTCAGCCCCCTGGTTGGATTGAGGACAAACTCAGCAATGAAGGGTGAGGCGCTGTCATTGAGTGGTTCCCCACCACGCGCGGCTATGACTTTGAGGGTTTCAAAGTAGGCTATCTGGCCAAGACTCAGACTCCACAGTTCGCGCCCGGCGGTCTGGTTAATGGAACGCGTGGTCAACGCAAAGGTCATTTGGTTTGCGTCTGATTGACGGTCCGCACCGGTATAGCGGTTGTAGTGGAATAATTGACTGAAGCCGAATGTAAAAGGCGCCGAATCAAAATCAGGTAAGCCCTGCTGGTCCTTGTAGGGCACATAGAGGTAAAAGAGGCGGGGTTCCAGCGTCTGAATCCTGCCTTTGCCATTATCGCGCTCAAAAAACATACCGGTATCAAGACTGATAATTTCCGTCCCCCGGCTTGGCGAAGTTTCGCCCGGCTCCCCGTGCCAGTCGAGTTCATAAGAAGTGTATCGGTATCCGGCACTGGGTCTGATGTATCCCCAGTCCGTACCGATGTTCCACTCTATGCGGGGCAATATATCCAGACGAGACCCGGTCGCACCGACACTCCTGTCAAAGTACACCAGTTCAGCATCCATCTGTAGCCGCAATCCCTGCTGCCCGAGGGGCCGGTCTACGTCGAATGCGATACGGGGTAAGCGCCTGTAAGGCTCGTTGAAGGGTTGTACAGCGTCATCAACTACCTGGAAATCATCCGCGATGACGGAGAATGTCCAATAGCGACCCCTACCGTAGATACCGGCCTTGCTTCTCAGGTATTGCCTGGATGCTGAAGCCAGGCTGTTGGCGAAATCCTGGAAATACTCATCGTCACTTACCCTGTCAATAACCACTGCACTACTCCAGCTCTGGCTAAGGCGGGCATTGTGGCCAACACGGTAGTGATAACGAAGATCCCGGGTTTTCTTGTCGCTGGGTAGCCAGTCAAAATTCACACTTCCGCCGGTGCGCCGGGTAATAAAGCGGTACTCACCGGTGACCATGGCGCCACGGTTGGTAAAGTATCTCGGCGTTATCGTGGCATCCTGGTTGGGAGCGATATTCCAGTAATATGGAATACTGAACTCGAAGCCGTTGTCATTTGCGGTACTTATAAACGGGTAAAGAAAACCACTTTTTCGCCGGTCATCTATCGGAAATGTCATGTAAGGCAGATAGATCATGGGTATATCAAAAAGCTCCAGCTTGGCC
>CALBDB010000092.1 GCA_937927755.1 uncultured Lysobacterales bacterium | reverse complement strand
GCTGTTGGCTTCGCCGAGCAGTGGGATGAGCGGATGGCAGAAAGATTCAACCATCTCCAAATGCCCCTAACGCTAAAACCATTTATCGAGGCAAAGATTGACGCAGCGAAAAGACCGTTGTTTCTCGAGATGCTTGCAGAGCATGAAGCGATCGTTTTTTTTCGGATTCTGTTCACGGGTTATATCAGTTTTGAGCGGATCGATGAAGCCTATCGAGTGGCCACCATGGATATTGACCTGGATAGCTTCCATGGAAATAATTTTACGTGGTCTTTCTGGCGATCAGACATGGCGCCATTTCGTCAGGACCCGCGATTTGCAGAGCTTGTTACTGCGCTGGGAATGGTGGATTACTGGCGCGAATATGGCTGGCCCGATGTCTGCCAGGCTGCGGGCGACAGTGTGAGTTGTAAATAGGTCAATTTGCAGAGTTACTGCTAAAGAGGCCGGATACATTAAGCTAAACGGCGGCTTCTGGACTATTCTGTCGTTAGTGATTTCGTTTTGTAATGTTGAGCTTTAGCGCGGAAAGCAGTCACGCACCAGTAGTGATTTTCAGCAATACAAGATAGGCCAGCAGCGGCCCAGACTTCACGGTAAGGTGTGGGTTCGCTTGATAACAAAAAAGGGTTTCTGGCATTTGGGCCAGTTTGCCAGCGACTACCGACGCTTCTTTGGCGAGTTGCCGCCGGTGACACTGAGAAAATAATCTCTCCAGTCGCAGCACCCAAGGCCTAAAACCGGTCCCACACCGGTGTGACATTACCCGGCATGGACGGGAAGACACCGAGTTCGGACCATGGTTTGCCCGGACCATGGAAATCGGAACCACAGGAAGCCAGCAGTCCTTTTTGTTCGCATAGTTGCGCCATGTCCCTTGTCAGGTATGTCTGTTGCTGACCCGAAACCACTTCCATGCCCTGCCCACCTGCCTGTATGAAGTCATCGAGCAGTTTTTTCAGCTTTACCCTGGTTAACTTGTACTTCAACGGGTGTGCCAGCACGGCGATCCCTTTTGCGTCCCGAATCCAGCTTATGATCTGTGGCAGGTCCGCCCACTGCTGCTTGACATCACCGGCTTTACCGTCGCCCATATACTTCTTGAATGCAGCGTTCATGGAGTTCACCCTGCCTATATTGATCAGGTGCTGGGCAAAATGCGGCCGACCTATGTAGCTCCCTGGTGATAATTCCCGGGCGCCTTCAAACGCACCCTCAATTCCTTTCTTTTCGAGTCTTTCACCTATACGCCGGGCGCGCTCCAGGCGGGCGCCGGACTGTGTTTGCGCGGCGGTCTGAATTGCGGCGCTGTCAAGATCGACATTCAAGCCGAGGACGTGTATGCCGGTGGTCTGCCACTGCGTTGACAACTCGACACCTGCGATAAGATTGATGGCTCCGTTTAGCGGGGGAATCTCCCCATATGCGTCAAGCGTGTCGTGGTCGGTGATGGCCAGGGTGTCCACACCTTTCTCAACTGCGCGGCTGATGAGTTCGTGCGGTTCCAATGAGCCGTCAGAAAGTGTAGTGTGCGAATGCAGGTCAAAAATCAATGCAGCCCCCTTGAGTGAGGGCGCAGTATGACGTATTTGGGTCTTCTTTGGGAGAATAAGCATGAAACGTAATCATCTGGTCAAGTGGGCCGGCGGCCACCGGTTTATCGGAACCGGCTCAACGGGGCCGGGCATCGTCATTGACGGTGACAAGATGAGCGGTCCGTCACCGATGGAACTGATGTTGTTGAGCGCAGGCAGTTGCGCCTGTATCGACCTGGTCATGATCCTTGAAAAAGCACGCCAGAAAGTCGTTGACGCCTGGGTTGAAGTGGGAGGCGAACGGCGTGAAGAGATGCCGCATTATTTCACCGAAATAGAAATGCATTTCGTGGTCAAGGGCGTGGCGGTCAAAGAACAATACGTGAAGCGCGCCATCAGTCTTGCAATGTCGAAATACTGTTCTGCATCCGCCCAGCTGGCCGCCCTGGCTGAAATAAAAACAAGCTACGAAATCATAGAATCTGATACCCCGTAAAACGGCCAGGCATTCACCCCGGGCGCCGATGTAAGCCGGCTGATCAACACAAGTTAGGCATTACAGCAACAAGTCATGTAGGATTACAAAAAAACTTGAGCAGCATCATACCCCTAATACATATTCCTGAATATTCATCTCTTCCAACCCTGGAGAAATAATGTTAGCTTTCAATCGCATCTTTCTGTTTATATTAGTTTTATTTTTCACAACGATGGCTATTTCGGCTGAAAAGGGTGAACCACCCAAGCCTGGCCTGAACGAAGCAACACTGAAAGGCCTCGCATGGCGCAATATTGGTCCGGCGATGACCGCAGGCCGGATTGCCGATATTGCAGTCAATCACGAAGACCGGAGCATCTGGTATGTGGGTGTTGGCAGCGGTGGCGTCTGGAAAACTGAAAACCGTGGTACAACCTGGACCACGGTGTTTGATTCCGAAGCCTCCTATTCCATCGGTTGTATCACTATCGACCCCAATGACGCCGACACGGTCTGGGTCGGCACCGGTGAAAATGTCAGCGGCCGCCACGTGGGTTATGGTGACGGTATATACAGGAGCCTGGACGGCGGCAAATCCTGGACCAATATGGGCCTGAAAGACTCGCAACATATTGGCATGATCAGGATCGATCCACGCGACTCCAACGTGATTTATGTGGCCGCACAAGGGCCATTATGGTCGGCCGGCGGCGAACGGGGTCTGTACAAGACCACCGATGGCGGCAAAACCTGGGACCTGATCCTGTCAGCCGGTGAGTACACCGGTGCCAACGAAGTACACCTGGACCCGCGTAACCCGGACGTCGTTTATGCCTCCCTGCACCAGCGTTTCAGAAATGTTGCCGCGCTGATGGACGGCGGTCCCGAGTCTGGTATCCACAAATCCACCGATGGCGGTAAAACCTGGCGTGAACTGAAAAAAGGTATCCCTGCGGAAGACAAGGGCAAAATCGGGCTGAGCATCTCACCGGTTGACCCCGATGTAATTTACGCAACCATCGAACTGGCGCAACGGACCGGCGGCCTATGGCGTTCGCTTGACGCCGGCGAGAGCTGGGAAAAACGCAGCGACGAGGTATACAGCGGTACGGGGCCACATTACTACCAGGAAATATTTGCCAGCCCGCACGATGTCGACACCCTTTACCAGGTCGCTCCGACTCTGTACCGCACGGTTGATGGCGGCAAGACCATGCAACCGGTCAGAAACGGCTCCGTACACGGTGATTATCACGCGGTTGTTTTCGACCCGGCCGATCCGGACTACCTGATGGTCGGCACCGATGGCGGTGTGTACGAATCCTTTGATAACACGGCCAACTGGAAATTTTTTGCCAATATGCCGATCACCCAGTTCTACAAGGTGACGGTCGACTACGACGAACCTTTTTACAACATCTACGGCGGAACCCAGGACAACAACACCCAGGGCGGCCCATCACGTACAGACAACGTGCATGGCATCCGCAACAGTGACTGGTTTGTCACCGTGTTTGCCGATGGCCACCAGTCTGCGGCAGACCCGACCAATCCTGATATAGTTTATTCCGAATGGCAGCAAGGCAACCTGGTGCGCTGGGATCGCAAGACCGGCGAGATCATTTATATCCAGCCACAACCCGGTCCGGGCGAGGAATCCGACCGTTTCAACTGGGACGCACCCATCCTGATCAGCCCACACGACTCAAAACGCCTGTATTTCGCAAGCCAGAGAGTCTGGCGCAGCGATAACCGCGGTGACAGCTGGCAGGCCATTTCCGGTGACCTCAGCCGTGGCGTGGACCGTATGAAATTGCCGATGATGGGGCGGGTCTGGAGCTATGACTCGGCCTGGGACCTGATGGCCATGTCACAGTACGGCACCATCACCTCGCTGTCGGAATCCCCTATCGTTGAAGGCCTTTTGTATGCGGGCACCGATGACGGTCTTATCCAGGTCAGCGAAGACGGCGGAGCCAACTGGCGGTCGATCAGTAAACTACCCGGTGTCCCCGGGAATTTCTTTGTCAACGACATCAAGGCCGACCTGCATGATGCAGACACGGTCTATGTTGTGGTGGATGACCACAAGTCCGGTGACTTTGCACCCTATATCCTGAAGAGCACCAACCGCGGCGGTAGCTGGAAGAGCATCAGCGGCGATCTGCCCGAGCGTCACGTTGCCTGGCGGCTGGTACAGGACCACGTCAACCCCAAATTGCTGTTCGCAGCCACTGAGTTTGGCGTCTTCTTCACCGTTGGCGGTGGCACTTGGGCTAAGCTGTCCGGCGGCGCCCCAACTATTTCGTTCCGTGACCTGGTTATCCAGAAACGTGAAGACGATCTGGTGGGCGCCAGCTTTGGTCGCAGTTTCTTTGTGCTGGATGATTACACGCCACTGCGTAGCCTGACGGCAGAAAATCTCGCGACGGATACCATGTTGTTCCCCGTTCGTGATGCCCTCTGGTATGTACAGCGTATGCCGATGGGAGAATTCCGTACCGGCAGCAAGTCCTCTCAGGGCGATGCCTATTATGTTGCTGACAACCCGCCGTTTGGCGCTGTCATCACCTACTACCTGCCCGAGTCGATCAAGACCAGCAAGGAAAAACGGCGCGAGAGCGAAAAAAAGATCGAGGAACAGGGAGGCGATACACCCTACCCTGGCTGGGATGCGCTGCGTAGTGAAAAGAACGAAGAAGACCCGGCTGTCGTGCTGACCATACGCGACAGCAATGGTGAAGTAGTCCGCAAGCTCGAAGGCCCGGCAAAGGCTGGTTTCCACCGGGTCGCCTGGGATCTTCGCTATCCTGATTCAAGCCCGTGGACCGAAGAAAAGGGTTATAACTATATCCAGTTCCCCGGCACGCTAGCTGCACCCGGTGACTACACCGTCAGCCTTGCAACCCGTGTTAATGGCCTGCTGAAGGATACGGGGCAACAGAGTTCTATCCACGTGAAACTGATGCGCCAGAACAGCCTGGCGACGGCCAGCCCTGAACAAGTGGTGGCATTCAGCAAACGCCTTGATGACCTGCTGCGCCAGAGTTCCGGTGCAGAATCCGCAATGAAGGCTCTGCAGAAAGAGTTGGGTGCGATCAAGCAGACACTGCTGCGCTCAGGCGCAAGCCAGGAACTGCGTGACAAGGCACGTGCTTTAGAGCTTCAGGTACTGGATTTACAGCTTCAGCTTGGCGGTGATGACGCCCGTGACCTGGCAGGTGACCCAGGTCCGGTCTCAGTGAACCGCCGCATAATGGTTGCCCGCTTTGGTACCTCGTTCTCAACCTATGGGCCAGCGCCGATGCATCAGCAGAGCCTGGAAATCGCCGAGCAGGGGTTTGCCGGCATCAAGAGTGCGTTGGACCGGATATTCGACACCGATATGCCCGCACTGCGTAACGCAATGGATAAAGCCGGTGTGCCGTGGACACCCGGCAGGGGCGTTCCCGCAGGCAATTGAGCCCCTGTCATCGCCATTCCGGCGACAGTCGGAATGGGTTTTAGGGTAGTAGAAATGAACCCCGGATCGAGTCCTGGGTGACGTAGAGAAGTGCAAGGGGTCAGAGCATCTGCCCTGACCCTGCATTCAAGGCACCGGTCAGGCCAGCTTGATTGGCATTGAGCGCAAGCGTTTGCCGGTGGCTGCGAATATGGCGTTCACCACCGCGGGAGCCGTGGTGGGAACACCGGGTTCACCAATGCCGGTTGAACGGTACTGCTGGCCGACAAAGCCTACATTGATTTTTGTCGGAGCCTCACCAACACTCGGGATCGGGTAGTCATGGTAGTTGGAATTGACCACCGCGCCGTTTGCAAAGCTGATCCCCGGGTGCAGGACGAAGCCAAGACCCATGGTGACCGCGCCCTCCATTTGTGCTGTCGCGATATCCGGGTTCAACACCAGGCCACAGTCGATTGCACAATCGACGCGGTGTACCTTGATGTCATTGCCCTTAACTTCAACGTGTGCAGCCATGGCTGCATAGCTGGCAAAACTGTGGTGTACGGCCAGGCCGATGCCGTGGCCGGCCGGCATGTTTTTGCCATAACCGGACATCTCCACGACCTTGTCGAGCACCCCACGGCTGCGTTTAATCTGCTCCTGCTGTTCCGGATCCTTGTTGTTGTCGTACATTTTGCGCAGGAACTGTGCCATGTCCACACCGGCCTCGTGGGCCAGTTCATCGGTGAATACGTTGATCACGAAGCCATAGAAAATGTGATACACGGAGCGCAGCCAGCCGATGCGGGTATGCGCCCTGGCCATGCCTGACTCGACCCGCATATTTTCGACACCGTAGAGGTGTTTTGACACCGCATTGAGATCGTCTGCCGAGGGCTGCACCGAGGCTGGGTTGAAGGTCGAGGAGATGGTCGGAAAAGCAGCCCTGTGCAGCCATCCGGTCAAATTGCCATCGGCGTCCAGCGAGGCTTCCACACGGTGCGCACTGCAGGGATGGTAATAACCCGTGCGCGTGTCCTCTTCTCGTGACCAGGTCAATTGCACTGGAGCGCCTACCGCCTTCGAACAGGCCGCAGCCTCGACGATGTAGTCGCACTTGAACTTGCGTCCAAATGCGCCACCGGCAGCCATCACGTGAACCGTAATGTCTTCCGGCTTGCGTTCCAGGTAAGCGCCTATCGTCCTTTGGATGCCCTGTGGATCCTGGGTTGAGGCCCATATTTCGCAACTGTCATCCTGCACCCAGACCAGGCCGGCCATCGGTTCGATTGGCGAATGTGACAAAAACCCGGTTTCAAAGGTCGCACTGTGACGCTTGGCGGCATCCTTGAAAGCCTGGTCCAGCGAGCCTTTCTCAAATTCGACCTTGGCCGGGGCCTCGACATTGCGCAGCAGCTGCTGCTTGTATTCTGTGGTGTTGAAAGATCCATTTTCACCCGCTTCGAATTCAACACCGAGCGCATCCAGCGCTTTTTGTGCCGTCCAGGTGTTGTCTGCGACAACGGCGACGCCACCCACCGTTCCATAAGGGTTCTCAAAACGCGGAATAACAACCACGTCCACGACACCCGCTATCGCCATGGCCTTGCTCTTGTCCAGCGGCTTGACTGAACCGCCCAGTACCGGGATATGCTTTATCGCTGCGTACTTGACGCCGGGCACCTTTTTATCAGCGCCAAAAATTCGCTTACCCACGACCATCTCATCCTGGTCATGGCGTTGCAGGGGTTGACCGATATAACGGAACTGGTCCCTGGTTTTCAGAACCGGTTCACCCGGTACTGGCAACTCCCCGGCCAATTCGACTAGATCGCCAAACGGAAGCTTCCGGCCATCCTTGCGGTTGTAAACGACGTGTGACTTTGCATAACAATCGGCAACCGGCAGACTCCAGGCTTTTGCTGCTGCGGCGACCAGCATTTCCCTGCCTGCCGCACCCGCTTTGCGCATCGGTTCCAGCATCTTGTTGATGCTCTGCGATCCACCGGTGTCCTGCGGGCCGTATTTCTTGTCGGCGTCACCCTGCAAAACCGTGACCCGCGTCCAGTCAGCTTCCAGTTCATCCGCTACAGCGGCCGGCAAGGCAGTGCTGATACCCTGCCCCATTTCACATCGACCACAAAAAAGCGTCGTATCGCCATTTTTTGCAATGTGAATGAAGGCACTGGGCTCAAAATCCGCACTATCGGCTGCCCCCAACACACCCATGGGTAATGAAACACCGATGATCAAACCACCGGCAGACAAGCCGGATGCCTTAAGGAAATCCCTGCGGGTGATTGCATTCAGTTCTTTGAGCTGCGTGTTCATTTTGCACCCCCCTTCATCTGCTCAGCGGCATCGGCGATGGCCTTGCGCACGCGCAAGTAAGTACCACAACGACAGAGGTTCCCCTCCATAGCCGTATCAATGTCCTCCGCACTGGGTTCCGGGTTTTGTTTTAACAGGTCTGCAGCCACCATGATCTGGCCAGGCTGGCAATAACCGCATTGCGAGACATTGTTATCGAGCCAAGCGATCTGTAATGGATGGCTGCCGTCCTTCGACAGGCCTTCGATCGTCGTCACCTTCTTACCATTCGCCTCGCCTACACTTACCAGGCAGGATTGCACGGCGTCGCCGTCGAGGTGCACCGTGCAGGCGCCACACAGCCCCATACCGCAACCGTACTTGGTGCCGGTAAGTTCCAGTGTATCGCGCAGGAACCACAAAAGTGGCATATCGCCGTCGACATCGGTTTGATGTGCCTGGCCGTTGATCGTAATGGAGTAACTCATAGACAAACCCTCTAAGTATTTGCGGACTGAAGGATGTTTTGTATTTTAACTCACTAATCCGAAAACAAAAGCAGGTTCCGGATTTACCAGCTGCCTTCGTTCGGCATCGACAACCATGGCTCGGTAGCAGGCAGGTCATCGCCTTTCTGAATCAGCTCAATCGAAATGCCATCAGGTGAACGTACAAATGCCATGTGGCCATCGCGGGGTGGCCGGTTGATCGTGACTCCCGCATCCATCAGCTTTTGGCACAACCCGTAGATGTCGTCCACCGCGTACGCAAGGTGTCCGAAATTCCTGCCGCCTGTATATTCCTCGGGATCCCAGTTCCAGGTCAATTCAAGCTCGCCCGCTTTGTCACCCGGCGCCGCGAGGAAAACCAGTGTAAAGCGCCCGGCGGGAACCTCCTTGCGCCTGACTTCCACCAGGCCGAGATTGTTGCAGTAAAAATCCAGTGATGCTTCCAGGTCTGTTACACGTACCATGGTGTGCAGATATTTCATCTCAACGCTCCTTGTTTTAGGATACCAGCTTGAGCCCGATGATCCCTGCAATGATTAAAAACAGGCAGACGACTCTTAATATTTCCCGTGACTCACCAAACAAAAACATCCCCAGAACCGCCACCCCGATTGCACCGATACCCGTCCAGACCGCGTAAGCGGTTCCGACCGGGATAGTTTTCATTGCTAAAGCCAACAGCCAAATGCTAAAAGCCATTGCCATGACTGTCAGAAATGAAGGTATTGGTCTGCTGAACCCATCGGAGTACTTGAGCCCAATTGCCCAACCGATCTCGAACAAACCGGCAATTGTCAGGTAAGTCCAGGCCATTTAGCTCTCCAGGCCAATTTCTCAAGGGAGTGAATTGCAAAACCTTATCAACATACACTCAAGCTGCAATCACAACACTACATCTTAAGGTAAGAGTTTTATCTTAACAAAGAGACTTCGCATATTTTTAGTATGCATGTGTTTTCTGGCTTAATTTAGCCTCTTTGTTCGTGCTAATCTTAATTCCCTGACAAATTGACGGTGCATGTAAATGACTCCTACCGATCAAGCCCCTGCTGCTGCCGCCCAATCCACCGGTAAAGTGTTTAAAAACCGGTGGCTGAATCCCCGCCGCAAACGTTTCTGGGCCATCGTGGTGATTTTGCTCTACACCCTTCTGGGTTTCTTTGCCGCGCCACCGATGATTGAACACACCATAATCTCGCTGCTGAATGATGATCTCGGGCGGCCCGCTAAAATCGAAAAAATCGAGGCCAACCCGTATGCGTTGAGCGTCAGGGTGACGGGCTTTGAACTGCAAGATACCGACGGGGTAAAACTGGCGTCTTTTGATGAGTTCCATGTAAATTTCCAGTTTTTGAGCATTCTCAAATGGGCATGGACATTCAGCCAGATTCAGCTGACGGGCCCCTACTTGCATTTTGAACGTTTTGATACAGGTGAAACCCGTCTTGGTCACCTGCTGGAAGACTTCGCAGCAAACCGGCCAGCAAGAGCTGGTGATGATAAATCAGCGGATCAGGCAAACGATGTCCCAAGGGTACTGATACGCAACCTGGGTATCAGCGAAGGCCGCGTGGATTTCAGGGACAGGCTGCCTGCAACACCGGTTGAGTTTGACCTGGGGCCGATCAATATTTCAATCCAGGAACTCAACACCTTGCCCGATGTGTATGGCCAGCAAGCGGTGGCCATCTACCTGCCCGGTGACGCCAGCCTGAAATGGAACGGCAGCCTGAGCCTGGCGCCGCTGGAATCAAAAGGGGAACTTGTTCTCGAAGGTATGCGCATCGATCCGGTTATTGCATATCTTGAGCACCTGTTGCCGCTCGAAACCATCAGCGCAAGCCTGTCGAGCGCTTTCAAGTATCAACTTCTCCAGGAGGGCTCCGGAGATTTCAGCATTGCGGTCGATGAATTCGATATCAGGCTGGATGACCTGTTGGTCAGTGGCCTGGTACCTGCGACCGACATTGCCATAATCCAGCAGATGTCATTGCTTGACGGTAAATTCCGCTACCCCGGACAAACACTGCATTTCGGCAAGCTTAATATCGTCAACCCCATGATCACCGCCTGGCTTAAAGAAGACGGTAGCCTGAACCTGTTGGATTTGAAACCGGATGGCGCCACATCCGGAAAAACCACCGAAAGCAATAACACGGCTTCGCCGTGGCAACTGGGAATTGGTCAGGTTTTATTGGAAGGCGGTGAACTGGCGTTGAGCGATAATAGTGTGCGGCCGGCCGCATACATAAACCTGGCCGACCTGCATGCCAGGGCGGATGGAGTAAATAACCTGGCTAATGCGGTGATGCCGTTTGAACTCAGCGGAAAGCTGTCAGGCGGAGGAAATTTCATGGTCAATGGCGAACTCGGCGCCCTTCCCGGGTTCTCATTGTCAGCTCATGCCAGCATCAAGGGCGTTCCGCTTTCACTTGGTCAACCCTATGTTCAACAGTTTGCGCATATCCTGATCGAAACCGGGGTTGTTGACAGCGCCGTCGATATCAATGTGCCCGCCGGGCAGGATTACTCAGTCAGCGGTTCAGTCGAGATTCCCGGCCTGAAGGTGAATGACGAGCTTGAAAATGAAACATTGCTCAGCTGGAATAATCTCGAGATCGATCAATTCGACCTCGATCCCGGCACGCTGCACCTGTCATCGTTGGCCTTCGAAGGCATATATGGCCGTTTTGTCATCAACGATGACAGGACAACCAACCTGGGTGGCCTGGTGGTCGATGAGGCAACAGAACCTGGTGAAAACAACACCACCGAAACGGACAGCGAATCGATGGACTTCATAATCGGTGGAGTCTACGTGAACAACGGCTCACTGGATTTTTCAGACCTGTCATTGCCATTACCATTCGCGACCCACATCGAACCCCTCGAAGGCACGGTTTCAACCATCGCCACCAACAGCACCGAGCCGGCAAATATCAGGCTGGAAGGCCAGGTGGATGAGTATGGGCTGGCGCGGATCGAAGGTGGCATGAATGTGTTGGACCCGGTTCGTTACACGGACGTCAGTGTAGATTTCCGCAATCTTGAGATGTCCAGTTTGTCACCCTATACAGTTCAGTTTGCAGGTCGTGAAATCGACGAAGGCAAGCTGAACCTGGGCCTTGTCTACGACATTAAAGAAGGTCAGTTACACGGCACAAATGAGATCATCCTGAGTGACCTCGTACTGGGTGAAAAGGTCGACCACCCGGATGCGGCAAGCCTGCCGCTGGGCCTGGCCGTCAGCCTGCTCAAGGACGCCAATGGTGTGATTGACATTGATTTACCGGTCGAAGGTGATGTAAACGATCCGGAATTCAAAATCGGCGGTGTCATCTGGCAAGCATTCACAGGCATGATCACCAAGGTTGTCTCTGCACCTTTCCGCTTGCTCGGCAGCCTGATCGGTATCGAATCAGAAGATTTTGGCCAAATTGAATTTCTGGCCGGGCGCGCTGACCTGACACCGCCGGAAATGGAGAAAATTGTCCAACTCGAAGAGGCCCTGCAACAACGACCGGAGTTGCTGATCGAGATCAGTGGCGTGACCGACCCGGCCATTGACGTACCGGTTATGCAATATATCAGGGTCCGCGACATCGCCAGTGAACGCCTGGGTGAGGGACTGGAAGACAAGAACGACAACGACCTGATGCTGGATGAGAGAATCCGTGGCATAGTGGAAACACTGTTCAGTGAACGGTTCCCGGACATTTCACCGCAAAGTCTTAAGGCAGCACACACCGCACCACCGGCAGACGACCCGGAAGGCAAGCCGGTTCTTGACGAGTTGGCCTATGCCACGGATCTGTGGAAACGCCTGCTGGCAGCCGAGACCGTTACCGACCAGGACCTCACGGACCTGGCGTTGGCACGGGCAGAGGCCATCAGGTTCGCTTTCCTGGCCACGGGCCAGATCGACGCAAGCCGGATTGTCATAACGGAGCCAAGCGAGGTGGAGTCCGATGATGGTGAGTGGGTCATGCTGGAGTTGGGGGTTGCTTCTGAATAAAAAACTTAAACCAAGCACCATCCGTATTGGACGCCGCTACCGGGCAAACCGCCTGGAAGACCGCTATGACGCCGTGGTGATCGGCTCCGGTATTGGTGGCCTGACCACGGCAGCATTGCTGAGTGACCTTGGTTGGAAAGTCTGCGTGCTTGAACAGCATTACACCGCTGGCGGTTACACCCATTCCTATGACCGAAACGGCTACGAATGGGATGTTGGTGTTCACTATATCGGTGATGTGGGCGCCCCCACGCGAACCCGGCTGATGTTTGATTTTCTCTCCGGCGGCAAGCTTAAATGGGCCGCGATGGACGATGAGTACGACCGTTTCCATGTTGGCGAAAAGACGTTTTCTGCAATCGCGGGCAAAAAACAGTTTCGCGAGAACCTTGAATCCCGGTTTCCGGCAGAAAAAAAGGCGATAGGTGCCTACATGCGCCTGCTAGACAAAGTGGGCCAGGCCATGCCGGCCTACGCCATGCGCAAGCTCCTCAAGCCCTGGCAACGCGTTCTTGCCTGGCCGTACCTGAAAATGAAAATTCCGGCACTGCTGTTTCGCAACACCTACGGGGTACTTAGTGAACTGACGAAGGATCAGGACCTGATTGCCGTGCTATGCGGCCAGTGGGGTGATATGGGTCTGCCGCCCCGGAAGTCTGCTTTCATGGTCCATTCAATGATTGCACGGCACTACATGCATGGCGGGTACTACCCTGTCGGTGGCAGTTGGCGCATCGCTGAGACCATCATTCCACAAATTCAGAAAAGCGGTGGTGATGTCTTCACTTACGCACATGTTGAACGCATCCTGCTGCAGGGCAATAAAGTCCGCGGTGTCGAGATGGCCGATGGCCATCAAATAGACTGCGACTGCGTTATTTCATCGGCCGGTGTATCAAATACCTTTTCCAGGTTGCTACCCGCTGATTCAGTCGCCAGGGCCGGTTACGGTCACCTGCTGGAGCGGGTTAAACCAAGCATTGCCCACCTGGGGGTTTATATCGGTCTGAAGGAAACCGCAGAGCAACTGGGATTGCCCCGTACCAACCTCTGGATTTACCCCGGCAACGATTATGACGGCGCCGTGGAACGCTTTATCCACGACCCACAGACCCCCTTCCCTGTCGTTTATATTTCCTTCCCCTCGGCCAAAGACCCGGATTTCGCCCGCAGACGCCCCGGCACTGCAACCATCGAGATCGTTGCACCAGCGCCGTATGAATGGTTTGAAAAATGGCAGGGCACGACCTGGGGCAAGCGCGGTGACGATTACGAGGAATTCAAAGCGCAACTCGGCGAGCGTTTGATGCAGCACCTTTACGAGAAACTGCCGCAACTGGAGGGTAAAGTCGATTATTTCGAGGTTTCAACCCCGCTCTCAACAGACCATTTTTGCGCCTACCAACAAGGTGAACTTTACGGCCTCGATCACGATCCGGTCCGCCTCAGGCAAACCTGGCTGGGACCCCGCACACGTTTTGAAGGTCTGTGGTTGACCGGTCAGGATGTATTGACCTGCGGTGTCACCGGCGCGATGATGGCTGGCCTGCTGACAACGTCGGCAATAATCGGTATGCGAAAATCGGCGGCACTGTTAAAACGCATATTCGGTCCAAATGTAAATAGTTAGTACGTGGCGCCAGGAGAGGTATAAGGTCATTATTGGAAATTAGACAATGTTCAATGCAATTGAAAACAACTACCTCGTATCATTCGACAATGAGTTTCACCTGTCAGAGTCACCCACGTTCGTAGAAAA
>CALBDB010000091.1 GCA_937927755.1 uncultured Lysobacterales bacterium | reverse complement strand
GATATGGATAGCCTGCGTGCACGTTTGTTCGCGGAGGAACCCGGCGCCGTGGTCCAGGTTGCCAAAGCTGACATGGAAGCCGTGATGGAGTGCCTGGGCAGACACGGCTTAAGTGCGCTGGTAACGGATATTGGTGCTCCGCTTGAGGGCCATTCACTCAGTTTGAAAGCAAACGGGCGAGTCCGGCTACAATGTGATTTGGCTAAACTTCACCAGGCCTGGAATGAAACCAGTTTTGAAATTCAGAAACTTCGCGATCACCCGGATTGCGCCAAAGAAGAGTTTGCATCCGCGTTGGAATGGAAGCGGCCGTTTTTGGCAACCAGCCTGAGCTTCAACCCGCAGCAGGATCCGGCAGCATCGGCAGTTGCAAGCGGCAACAGGCCAGCGGTTGCGATCCTGCGTGAACAGGGCGTCAACGGGCAGGTTGAAATGGCAGCGGCATTTGATGCGGCAGGTTTCCGCGCCATTGACGTACACATGTCGGACCTGCTCGAGAATCGTACCGGCCTGTCGGCCTTCCAGGGCCTGGTGGCCTGCGGCGGTTTCTCTTACGGCGACGTGTTGGGCGCGGGGCGCGGCTGGGCGGCTTCCATACTGTTCCACCAGGAACTCAGGGACCAGTTCGCGGCATTTTTCGAGGACCGCGGGCGTTTTGCCCTGGGCGTGTGTAACGGTTGCCAGATGCTTTCTTCGCTTAAGGATATTATTCCGGGAACAGATAGCTGGCCGGATTTTGTAGCCAACCGTTCGGGCCAGTTCGAGGCCCGTCTGAGCCTGGCTAAAGTGACCCAATCCGCTTCCTTGTTCTTCGACGGCATGGCCGGCAGCATACTGCCGGTCGCGACCGCGCATGGTGAGGGCCGTGCACAATTCCGCCGGCAATTGCTGCCGCAATCCCTGGTCGCCTTACAGTACGTGGATGCAAGGGGCAGGTCTGCGGTCAAGTACCCGGCGAACCCCAACGGATCCCCGCAAGGGGTGACCGGAATGTGCAATACCGACGGCCGGGTCACAATCATGATGCCCCATCCCGAAAGAACCCTGCGTACGGTCAACTTCTCCTGGGCGCCGGATGAGTGGCCGGAGATATCGCCGTGGCAGCGGATGTTCAGCAATGCCCGTAAGTGGGTGGATTGATGGCAAAGAAAGCGGATAACGGGGATCTGCGCTTAAGCGAATTGCTCATCCTGGCATTCCTGTGGATGATTTTCGGTTTTATGCTTTGGTATTACCTCAGCGCGTTTCATGGCATGCCGGTACGCCTGATTGCTGATGAAATACTGGCGCGTCTGCTGGGCAGCCAGTACATGGGCATCATTCCAAACCCGGATCACCACTACCTGTTCCAGGTGCAAACACAAATACCCTTTCTGTTCCCGGACGGAAGCCGCGAGGCCTTGGGTTTTATAATCAATCCGTTGATCTATGGTTTTGGCTTACCCTTATTATTCGGCCTGGTGATGGCCTCGGGTGTTTCCCTGGCAAGGAAGACAGGGGTCCTGCTGATTGGCTATGTTTGTGTCATGTTGGTACAGGTTTGGGGCGTTGTCTGGCAAGCATTGAAGATGCTGGCTTTCAATTTTGGACCTGATGCTCACCAGCTTGTTATTGATGCGGGCATTTCGGATGAAGTGATTGCCCTTTGTTACCAGTTGGGTGTTTTAATTTTCCCGCCACTGGCGCCGATAATCTTATGGGTATTGGCCAACTGGAAGTTAATCGAACAATTTACAGGCTGGCAGAAGCAGGCAGATTCCTGAGCAGCGGGAACTGTTGATGCTTGATCGTGGTCTGTGTTCGGAAATGGACCCCTCTGCCCGGTCCCGAATATGGACAGGCAGATAGGGCTATAATTTGAGTTCTGGACTCTACCAGCAGGGACAATACGTGCAAGCAACCGAAGCAATACAGAAAAACAATGGACAGCAAGCCGATGCCGTCGAAGACGAGGTGTGTGCCTACCTGATCGAAAGCGGCCGCCTGAAAAAGCCTGACCTCAAGCGTGCCGAAGCATTCCGCGATCAAAATGGAGGTGATCTGATCACCTTGCTGGTGCGTCTCGGACTCGTGTCGGAACGCGATGTTGCCGAAGCTGAATCCAGCCTTTTGGATTTGCCCTTGATATCCACCGCAGACCTGCCGGAAGAAGCGCCTGATATTGGGGGGTTGTCGATCCGCTACCTGAAACAGAACATGTTGTTGCCCGTAAGTGTCACCGATACGGATATGGTAGTTGTAATGGCAAATCCCAGGGATGAATTTGCGTTGAAAGCGTTGGCAATGGCGAGTGGCAAAACCATTAAGCCGCAGGTAGGTGTCGCGTCTGAAATTGAGAATGGTATCGAAAAGCTATACGGCGTTGGTCGCAGTGCCATGGGTCAGATTATCGACACCCTCGGTGAGGGTGAGGGTGACGACCTGGAAGACGTTGAGCACCTTCGTGACCTTGCCTCTGAAGCCCCGGTAATCCGCCTGGTCAATCTGATTATGCAAAGGGCCGTTGAGGCCCGCGCATCGGATATCCATATCGAGCCGTTTGAGAACAGGCTTAAGGTGCGCTACAGGATTGACGGTGTCCTGCAGGAAGTTGAAGCACCGCCAGCCAGCTCAACAGCCGCGGTAATTTCCCGTGTCAAGATCATGGCCAGGTTGAATATCGCTGAACGCCGCCTGCCACAAGACGGCCGCATCATGCACCGTGTGCAGGGCAAGGAATTGGATTTGCGTGTTTCTACCATTCCCACCTCTCACGGTGAAAGCGTCGTCATGCGTATTCTCGACCGCGAGAGCATCGTGTTGGATTTCGACTCGCTGGGCTTTGACGAGGGCCTAAAAAACCAGTTTGTACGAAACCTGGAAATGCCACATGGAATTATCCTGGTTACCGGCCCGACAGGTTCGGGTAAAACGACAACACTTTATACAGCGCTGAGCCAGATCAATACACCCGAAAGAAAGATCATCACGGTGGAAGACCCGGTGGAATACCAGCTTGAGGGCATCAACCAGATCCAGGCGCAGTCATCCATCGGCCTGGATTTTGCTCATGCTCTCAGAGCCATCGTGCGCCAGGATCCCGATGTGATCATGATCGGTGAAATGCGTGATCTTGAAACCGCGCGAATCGCAATCCAGTCAGCTTTGACCGGTCACCTGGTGATGTCCACCATCCATACCAATGACGCCGCAGGCGGTATTACCCGTATGCTGGACATGGGTGTGGAGGATTACCTTCTGACCTCCACGGTGAATGCCATCCTGGCCCAACGCCTGGTAAGGACATTAGGTGATGACTCGAGGGAGCCCGTGAAGTTGTTGCCGGAGATAGCAACCGAAATGGGGTTTGCAGATTTGGTCAAGCAGGACAGCTACACGGTGTACCGGCCTATCGCAACGGAGGAAAACCCGACCGGCTACTACGGCCGGACAAGCATCCTGGAGTTGTTGCCGATGTCGGATTCCATTCGCCGGCTGGTCATGCAGCAGGCAACCTCGGGCGAGATACATGAGCAGGCAATCAGGGAAGGGATGCGGACCATGTACCAGGACGGCTTGATGAAGTGCCTCCAGGGCGTAACCACGATAGAAGAGGTTCTCAGAGTGACCCAGGAAGCTTGATGCCGATATTTGAGTACAAAGCGGTTTCCCCTTCCGGTGAAACCGTACGCGGCACAATGGAGGCCGGTTCCGAGGCCTCGGTTATCGCCAAGCTCCAGGAAAGCGGAAATATTCCCCTGTCGGCCAACGTGGCGGGTAAGGGTGGTTTCAGTTTTGATGCGCTGAGGCTCAGAAGGCGTGGCATGAACACGCGTGAAGTCGGTCAGTTTACTCAGCAGTTGGCAACCTTGTTGGGTGCCGGCTTACCGCTTGACCGTTCCCTCCAGGTGTTACTGGAACTGGCTGAAAATGAGCGTATCAAGCAGACCATAACGGCTGTACGTGACCAGGTAAGAGAGGGCGGAAGCCTTTCGGATGCGTTGGATGCGCAACACGGTTCGTTCAGCAGGTTGTTTATCAACATGGTGCGCGCCGGTGAAGTTGGCGGGTCGCTGGATACCACGCTGGATCGATTGGCAGATTACCTGGAAAGATCCAAAGACCTGAAAGACAGCGTGGTTTCCGCGATGATTTACCCCATCATGCTAATGGTATTGGCCGGTGGTTCACTGGTTCTTTTACTGGTCTACGTGATCCCCCAGTTCACACCTATCTTTGAGGAACTGGGTGGTGACCTTCCAATGATTACCAAGATTGTGCTGGCATTTGGCGGGGTCCTGCAGAATTTCTGGTGGGGTCTTATTGGCCTGACGGTAATCGGGGTTGTGCTTTTTCGGCGAATGCTGGCCGACCCGGAAAAACGTTTGCGCTGGGACACGAGGGTGCTCAGCATGCGCTGGGTGGGCGACCTGGTCGCCAAGATGGAAATTGCGCGCCTTACACGCACGCTGGGCACGCTGCTAAGCAATGGTGTGCCGTTGCTGTCCGGCTTGTCGATTGCCCGCAATGTGATGAGCAACAGCGTGCTGAGACAGAGTGTTGAAGCTACTACGCAAAAGGTCAAAACAGGCGGTGGACTGGCTCATAATCTTGCAGAAAACGGCCAGTTTCCCCGGCTCGCATTACAGATGGTCAGCGTCGGGGAGGAAACTGGCCAGTTGGATGTCATGCTTTTGAAAGTGGCAGACACCTATGACAAGGAAGTGCGTTATACCATTGACCGCTTGCTGACGATTTTCACACCAGTTATAACACTGTTGATGGCCGTTATGATCGGCACCATCGTCATGTCGGTATTACTGGCAATAATGGGCATTAATGAACTGGTCGGATAAGGACAGGGTCACAGATAGCAGAGATTTGAATGACTTGGCCGGCTGATTCCCAGGGCTCTGACCGGTCATAAAATTAGAAAACCTGACAGGAGGCTTCGGGAATGGATTTCAAGAAACGTTTCAAGACGAAAAACAATCGGCAGCGCGGGTTCACGCTGGTTGAATTACTACTGGTACTGGTTATCCTGGCGTTGATTGCCGGCCTGGTGTTACCTGGCATTATCGGCAAAGCAGAAAGCGCCAAGGTCAAAGCGGCTTCATCGCAAATCAGCCGGATCTCAATGTCGGTTGAGAGTTTCTACCTCGACACGGGTGATACGCCTTCGACGCTGGAGGATTTGGTTAACGAACCCTCCGGGGTAACGGGCTGGAATGGCCCGTATATCAAGAACTCCCTGTTAAAGGATCCATGGGGCCAGCCCTATCAGTACAGTGTCCCCGGGGAACACGGTGATTTTGATATCCTGTCTTTCGGTGCTGATCGCCAGCGGGGTGGTGAAGGAAAGAATGCCGATATCACTAGTTGGGAATAAACAATAATTATGGGTTCCCGGGTTGCACCGGTATCCCGGCACAAACTGGGAACAGGGTTTCAATGAAAATGTGTTCACATACAAATCATGCGAGTGGCAAAGGTTTTACCCTTGTCGAAGTAATGGTGGTTATGGTTGTGATTACGTTGGTGCTGGGTATGGTTGCGACCTCGATGTCGAGCAGCGTATCCGGAGCGGAGGCGAGGTCTGCGGCAAGAAAACTGGTGGCTTCCCTGCGTTATACGAGGGCCCGGGCGATCATTGACAAATCGGAACAGGTTTTTGAGGTGAATACCGAAAACCGCAGTTACCAGGCACCGGGCCGTGATCAGATCAAGCTCCCCGAGGGTATCGATGTCACGGTCACGACTGCGCGCTCGGAGATTACATCCGAAGATGTAGCAGGCATACGGTTTTTCCCCGACGGCGGGTCGACCGGCGGCCATATCGAGTTAACCGTCAATGAACGTGAATACCGCGTTAACGTGGCCTGGTTGACCGGCGAGACAACTCTGGAGCGAAAAGAGGGATGAGGCCGTCAAGACCAGGGTTGTTCAAACATGGCAGGCAGGCTTCCCGGGGCTTTACACTGCTGGAGGTCATGCTTGCGTTTGTAATTTTTGCAATCAGCTTTGCAACTGTGCTCGAGATAGTGGCCGGCTCAATGCGAAGCGTCAGAAGGGCAAGCGAGGATACAGAAGTTGCCTTGCTTGCCCAGTCACTGATGGACCTGGTTGGCACTGAAATACCGGTTGAGGAGAGTGAGTTCAGCGGCGTGGGTATGGATCGTTACCAGTGGCGACTGGGCATATACTTGTATGATGCCGGTGAAGCGGATACACAGACACTGGAACTGGCCGAATTGTCGGGAGTTGAATTGTACTGGGTTGACCTGGATATTGAATGGCAGACGGGTCGGAAACCACGCAATACGCATTTCAGTACCATACGCAGCACCCTGGCCAACAGGCAATGACTGCGCGGGTCATTCATAGTCCGCACCGGGCTGCAGGTTTTACCCTGGTGGAACTGTTACTAGCAATTACCCTGATGAGTATTCTGCTCGGTCTGACATACACCGGTTTACGTGCCGCAACGCGCTCGGCAGAGCGTGGCGAGGTAATCCTGGCCGCAGGCGGTAGTGTGCGGGCCACGCACCAGTTCATACGCCGGCAATTAAACCAGATGCTGCCCCTGGCCTTTGGCCTGGCGGACGACCGTGATGAAACGCGCGTAGTCTTTGTAGGTGACAGCAACAGCATTCAGTATGTCGCGACGATGCCGGGCTACCTGGGTTCGGGTGGCCCACAGGTACAGTCACTGGAGTTGGTAAATGGCGATGATGGCGGTATCTTGCAGTTCAGCCATGCCTTGCTGCAGGGGTTTGAGGAGACACGACTGCATGACCGGGACCCGGTAGTTTTGCTTGAAGGCGTTCAATCCGCAGGTTTTGAATTCCTGGGGCGTGATGAAGAGGGCGTGCTGACACCCTGGATGCAAAGCTGGGATCAGCCCGGTTTATTGCCGGTTGCTGTACGCGTATATATTGAGCTTCACGAAGATTTGCAGGTTCAGTGGCCGGAGCTTGTGGCCGGAGTCCGTTTGGATGAATCCGCGATACAAGGGGCAGGGAAAGTAGATACGACTTATCAGCAGAAAATGCGCGAGCTGATCAAGGGCGGCGGCTCGGCCAGGGAACAATGAACGGTTACTGCTTCAATAAACAGAATGGTATAGCACTGGTCCTGGTGCTATGGATCTTGTTGTTGTTGACGATTATCACGGGTTCGTTCTCGCTGATGGCGAGAATGGACCGGATGGAGGCTCATTCCTTATTATCAGGGACGCAGGCAAGGCTGAGTGCCGAAGCTGCAATCAACCTGGCCGTACTAGCCCTGCGCGACCCGGACGAATTAAGCCGGATGCGGGCGGATGGCCGGGTTTATCAGCAGGAGCTCAACGGTATCCTGCTGGAGGTCAGCGCAATTGATGAGCGTGGCAAATTGGATATCAATGCAGCGGACGAGTTGACACTGGCAAACATGTTTATCGGGCATGGGATGAGTGTGGACGAGTCTGAGTTGCTGGCTGCTGCCGTTTTGGATTGGCGCGATGCAGATGAACTGGAACGTGTGAATGGAGCCGAGGAGGATGCCTATTTTGCAGCAGGCCTGGAGGTTGGCCCTGCTAACAGACCTTTCATGATGAGCGAAGAATTGCTGCAGGTCATTGGTATGCAATACGAGTTGTACCGAAAACTTGAACCGGGTATTACAACTTTCTCCCGGGCAGCTCAGCCCGACCCTGCTTTTGCACCGGTAGAGGCGCTGATGGCGATGCCGGACATAACTTATGAAGAAGCAGTGAACTTTGTGGAGCAAAGAAACTCTCAACAACCTGGAGACTCGCTGGGTACGGAGTTGCCGAATGGCATCGTTGTCATGGAACAAGGCAGAGGGGTCACGTATAGTATCAAGGCCAGGGCCACCATGCCCAATGGCGTGTGGGAACAATTACAGGCCACAATCCGGCTTGGGGCAAACCGAAGTGGCAGTCCCTACCGTGTATTGCGCTGGCGTGAAGGATTTCAAAACTAGGACTACCTGGCACCAATGGCTTTCGCATTTAATAACACGATCCAGAATATTCGCTTACGCTTTGTGAACGGGTCCGCCGGCCAGTTTTTTCAATGGTGGGTTGAAGAACTGCGCAATGCGATGCCGACAAGCTTTCGGGCGCGAATGCAATATGCCCGGCGCCGCCTGTTGATACAGTTGGGTGAAGGTGATATTTCCCTGGCCGTCGATGATGCGGCGTCAATCCAGTCACTTGAGTCTTTCTCCACCGAAGGTGATGTCCAGCTGCAGCAGCAGCGGATACGTGAGTTGTTGCAGCAGCATGAGCTTACCGAAGTGAGCCGCGACCTTCTTCTCCCTGATGCCGTCGTATTGCGCACGCAAGTGGTGATGCCACTTGCCGCCGAAGCCAATCTGCGACAGGCACTCGCCTATGAAATGGACAAACATACGCCATTCCAGGCTGAAGAAGTTTATTACAACTGGCGTATTCTGAACCGTGACCGCGAAGCAGGTCAGATCCAGTTTGAACTTTTTGTGACAAAAAGTGAGCCGGTAGTTGCTAAGGTCGAGATACTCAAAAAGCTGGGTTTGGCGCCCACCGGTGTCGATGTGGCAACCGATGAACGGCCTTTGGGTGTAAATCTGCTGCCAGATGCGATGCGACACCACATTATTAATCAGCAGGCGCGTGTGAATTGGGCTATTGGAGCGGTGACTGTGTTTCTGATGGTGTTTGTCATGGCGCAGTCTCTGTGGTTCCGTAAAAACCAGGTCGAGGAAATTGAAGAGGCCATTGAGAGCGTGCGCGCAGAGGCAATGGCGGTCCAGCAGATTCGAAAACAGATTGATGATGCCACCGAGGCTGCAGGTTTTATGCAGACCCACAAAATTCAGAATGGGTACAAGGTTGAGATGTTGGCGGAGCTGACCCGCGTCCTGCCCTTAAATACTTTCCTTGACCGTTTGTCCCTGCATGCTGAGACAACACAGATGCAGGGTAAATCGGATAACGCCCAAAGCCTGATTGAACTGATCAATGATTCAGCCCATTTCGAGAATGCATCTTTCAGGGGGCCAACGAGACTCGATACTCGAAGCGGGAAAGAGATTTTTGACCTGAGTGCGGATAATGTTTTACAGGATGCCGGTTGATGCAAGTCATACCTGATCAACGCAATTCAAAAGCAACGGCGCTGATGTTGCTGGTCATCGCGGTGTTGTTGGTGTATTTGCTGTTTTTTCATTGGTTCGTGCTGCGTCACCGTGAGTATGCCGGGGAAATAAGCGACCTGCGCGAGCAACTGGCCCGTTTTCAGAGTGTTTCAGCCCAGCGTGCGCCATTACAGGTTCGTTTAAACGAGCTTCGCAACGCAAAGAGCGATGCCAACCTGTTCCTCGAATACCCCTCTTTTGATGAGGCGGCAGCGGCAATGTCAGGAAGTATCGGGGAGATGGTTCGCACCCTTGCGGATGACAGCTGCCAGATCGTCAGCCGCCAGCCGGTAAGGCCACGCGTGCAGGAGCGTTTTGAAAAGGTGACAGTCAATGTCCGGATGCGTTGTAATGCCGAAGATTTCCTGCAGGTGTTATACGGGATGGAAACCAGCGAACCACTGATGCTGGTGGATGATCTGAACATCATCCGGCCGAGAACAAGAAGCCGAAGCAGGAATGCCCCCGCCCAGAAGCAGGGCGCACTGGATATACGCTTCAATGTATCGGGGTATCTGAAATGAAGTGGTTGCAGGATAATCCGCTGGGTATGGCGCTTGCAGCGATCAGTGGTGTCCTTATCCTGTTGGCACTGGTAATGGCCATCGCCTCGAACTTGCCTGTTTCGGTGAGCCTGGCCGAGGCGGAAGCAGACCGTGCCGATGGAACAGAAACCGTTTTGGCTGCGCGCCAGGTTGCCGCCCTGGATGATATCCTGGTTATTAATGAGAAACCGGTATTCAATCAATCCCGGCTTCCTGAAATTGATGATGACGCCGATGAAGGTGAGCAGGCGGAAGACACCACCATTGCTGTGAAAGATGCTCCGGACGTGAAATTGACCGGTATCATCATTACACCGGGTATGAGGATCGCATCATTGACCCCTTCAGAAGAGGCCCTGGAGACTTTAATGGCGCACGAGGGCCAGTCATTGACCGGCGAGTTTACGGGTTGGCAGGTCAGTGAAGTCAAACCGCGCAGCGTGGTGCTTAAGTCAAATGATGGTCAATCACTGGCCTTGAAGTTGCAGGTCCACGACGTCGCAATAAAACAACCACCCAAGCCCCCGCCGGCAAAGACAGCCCAGGCAGAGGTCGGGAAAAAAGCAGATGAAGACGGAGAACCTCTGAGCAGGGCGGAGCAAATTCGTCAGCGTATCGCTGAGAGACGAGAAGAACTGCGCCTGGAGCAGGAAGCCCAGCAGGCTCAAAGCAATGAGCAGTCTGAAGGCGGCAACAGGCGAGCAGCGCCATCGGCATACCAGAACGCCATTCGCAATATGATGAACAACAAGAGTAAGGATCAAGGCAGTAATGACAAAAAAGATGGATAGTGCAATCAATACCGGGAGTGCCATCAGATGAAATCACTGATACATGCCGCGGTCATATTGC
Source organism: uncultured Lysobacterales bacterium (assembly GCA_937927755.1). Classification (GTDB taxonomy): domain Bacteria; phylum Pseudomonadota; class Gammaproteobacteria; order Xanthomonadales; family SZUA-36; genus SZUA-36. The sequence goes on along the minus strand of CALBDB010000091.1, from coordinate 43,793 downwards.
TGCTGGTAAACAGTTGCAGCACAACCCCGGCCGTTAGGGAAGAGTCGCATCAACGCCTGGTAAAGACTGAAAGTGAACAGAGTGAAGAGCCTTTTTTCACTTCTGCGGTTAACGCATCCCAGGCCGGTGGTGTGGATGATGTAGAAATAAGAAAGGGAAGTGGCAGTTTTATTAATGAAGAAGCCGCCCAGCGCAAGCTCAGTGCGGTTTCTGATGACGGCGAGATTGTATTGAACTTTGAGGGCGAGTCGATACAGTCGGTTGTTCACACCATATTGGGTGAGGTGCTGCAGGAAACATTTGTAATCGGGCCCGGTGTCAGTGGGCAGGTGACATTTTCCACATCCAAACCGGTGTCCCGTGACCAGCTGATGCCCATTCTTGAGTTACTGCTGCGCTGGAATGGTGCAGCCATGGTATTTACGGAAGGCCGTTACCACATTTTACCGGTTTCAGAGGCCGTTCGTGGCAACCTGGTGCCGACATTGAGCAAAGAATCAATAGCCATGGGCTATGAGGTCCGGGTCGTGCCATTGAAGTATATCGGGGCTGCTGAGATGGCCACCATACTCGAGCCCTATGTTCGTGACGGTGCAATGGTTAGGGTCGACCCCGGCCGCAGCATGATTTTTCTCGCCGGCACACAGGAAGAATTGCGTAATTACCAGCAAACCGTTGACATATTCGATGTCGACTGGCTAGCAGGTATGTCTGTGGGTATTTACCCCTTGCAAACCGTCGACGTGGAATCGATTACTACTGAATTGACCACCATATTTGCATCTGATGCCGAGTCGCCACTGGCCGGTATGTTCCGGTTCGTGCCATTGGAACGGCTCGCATCGATCATGGTTATTACACCGCAGGAGGCATACCTGGAAAAAGCCCGCCAATGGATCGAGACACTCGACCGTGGCGCTGCCGGTTCCGGCATCCAGTTATATGTATATCGCGTAAAGAACCTCGAGGCACAGGTGCTGGCAAATTATCTGACCCAATTGTTTGGCGGGCAGGCGTCAGCGCCGCGGGGCGACACCCGTCGCGGCACCCTGGCCCCCGGTCTGCAGGAAGCCCAGAGGAGTTCTATCAGCGATTTCAATACCAATCGCCAGGCGGCAAATGACCGTGGTATACAGGCCAGCACAAATACGGGCAGCGTGTTGACGACCGACGAAGGCGAAATACGTATTACCTCTGTTGTCGAGACCAACTCCCTGTTGATCCAGGCATCACAGGGCCAGTATTCATCCATCCAGGCCGCCATAGAACGCATTGACCAGGAACCGCTGCAGGTATTGATAGAGTCGCAGATCCTGGATGTCGAGTTAAATGAGGACCTCCAGTTTGGTGTCAACTGGTTCCTCAGCAATAACCCGGACTTTGTCCCACCGGGCGATGGGGGTCCAATAAGCAGCGACTTTGATACAGCCATTTTTGGTGGCAGCACCAACTTGTTTGCCACCATAGCCGGTCCCATAGGGTCGGGGTTCATACGGGCGACCATAAGCGCACTGGATAGCGTGACCGATGTCCGCTCACTGGGGGCGCCTTCATTGCTGGTGCGCAACAATGCCACGGCTACGATTACCGTGGGAACACAGGTGCCCGTGCAGTCTTCCAGTATCTCGACGGGAAACAACAACGTGGTCAGCAGCGCACAGTATGTTTCAACCGGTGTGACCCTGACCGTAACACCGAGAATCAACCCCGGCGGCCTGGTGTATATGGATGTTTCACAAGAGGTCAGCCGTCCCGGTGCACGCGACCCTGATGTGTCCACCAGTGGTAACCCGCCCATTAATAACAAATCTGTTTCGAGCCAGGTGGCCGTGCAGTCCGGTGAAACCATATTTTTAGGCGGCTTGATATCCGAGCAGACAAGCAAGGGCCGTACGGGTGTGCCTTATTTGAACCGTATACCGGGTCTTGGCCGTTTGTTTGGCAGTTCAACCAGCTCGACGATCCGCAGCGAAACAATCGTGATGATTACACCGACAGTCATAGAAAATACTGCTGATCTTAAAGCGGTCAGTGAAGATATAAGGGTTGAATTCAGAAAAGTACCCCCAATTGATCACGCAACCCTGCAGGGAGAGGATTGAAGTTGATGGTTAAGAAAACTACAAAACACAGCAATACGTGGTTGCTGCTTTTGTCATGCGCCATGTTTTTGCTTGCGTCTTGTGCAACGACAATGAGTAGAGAAAATGCCGTGGAAGAGCGGGCCAAGGCACGGTGGGAGACATTGCTGGCCGGTGATCTTGATGGCGCCTATGAGTTCCTTTCCCCCGGGTTCCGGTCCAGCGTAAGTTCACTGCAGTACCAGAGATCGTTATTGCTGAAGCGCATCAGGTGGGACGATGCCCAGGTGATTGAAAGTGAATGCGAAGAAACTACATGCATTGTAAGGATTTCATTGGATTATACTTTGCATGGCGCTTTACCCGGTGTTTCTTCATTTAGCGGCACGCAGAAGTACGAAGAGTCGTGGTTGCTGGTAAATGGCAGCTGGTACTTTGTACCTGAAAAATGAGTGCAATTTGATTGCCTTGCTGTTTGTTTTGACGTAAGATGGCGATGCAATTATGCGATAACAGCGTATAAGCGTCGCTATGTTGGGGGCGCGAGCGCACGTGATATACAATTTAATTTATACCCTGTGTACACAATAGGAGTGTTGTAATGAACAGAAAAAATCTAACTGCAGCAGTACTTGCAGGACTGGCGGGAGCCGCCGGTATTGTAGGTTCCGCACAAGCAGTCAACGTTAACCCTGATGGTCTCGGTGAGCTTTTGCTTTACCCTTACTACACCACCATTGGTGGTAATCAGACCGCTCTTTCAGTTGTTAATACTTCAGAAAATGCAAAAGCAGTCAAAGTTCGTTTTCTTGAAGGCCAAAACAGCCGTGAAGTACTTGATTTCAATATGTACATGTCAGCTTACGACGTGTGGACAGCAGCCATCTATGATGACGCCGGCACACCGACACTGGTAACGCACGACACGACTTGTACGGTTCCTTACCTGTATATGCAAGACGGTGGCAAACAGCCATTCCTGCCCTGGGCTCTGAATGACAAGATGTGGCAAGAAGACGGCGAAACCTACGATGATATCACCCGTGCTACGGAAGGTCATTTCGAAATGATCGAAATGGGCACCATCATTGATGAAGAAACGACGGACGCTTCAGGTAATACAGTGCCCGTAAACGGCTCAGCAGCCGCAGCAACGCATAAAGACGGCGTGCCTGCAAACTGTGAACAGTTGGTAAAAGCCTGGACACGTGGTGCAACCGCTAAAGATGACGGTTACTGGATCACTGACCCATTTGCCGACATGTCAGCACCTTCAGGCGGCCTGTTCGGTGGTGCTGCAATCATTAATGTAGCCGCCGGTACCATGTACAGCTATGACGCCAAGGCTATCAATGGTTTTGCTGATCCTGCACTCTATGGAATGGCTAACCCAACAGATGCTGATGCGTTGCACCAGGAGCCTGGTACAATTCTGCCAAGCCTGGATAGCGGCGGCCAGAAGACGGCTACGATATTCGCGAATGACGGCACCACAATGTCATCCACGCTGGCTCGTGGTGTAGACGCTGTTTCTTACGTATTCATGCATGATCAGATCATGAACGAATACACCACAGAAGCTGTTGTTAACGCCGGCACCGAGTGGGTAGTTACTTTCCCGACCAAGCAGTTCTACGTACACCAGTTCGGCCTTGACAACTTGGCTGATTACCGTGATGACCTAATGCTCAATGACAGCGTACTGGCTTCTCCTTTTACGGCCCCTGTTGCTCCGTTTACAACCGAGTGGTTCTGGACAGATTCAACCAAGGACAAAGATGGATTCCTTACGGAGCCCTGTGAAGTTGTAAGACTCGATACCATCTGGGATCGTGAAGAAGGTGAGCCTGCAGATGCACCTCCGGGTGATCCGCGTCCTCCGATCGTTTCACCGGCACCGCCAGATCTGCCGCCTAACGCGATCCCGTTCTTCTCACTGTGCTATGAAACCCAGATTATCCGGTTTGCAGGTGAAGGCGCTCCTGAAATTGAGCCACACACCGATGACATGCACATGACTGAAATCCTGGGCTCCGCCAATTTCACAACCATCGATAATGGTGCGTTGGGCAATGAATTTGGTTGGGCAAGACTGGATCTGGTCGACGCTTCAAGTGATAGCGATGGAGATGGCGTGATCGAAAATCTGATCCGTCCACCTCTGGGTGGCCTGATGGGTCTGCCGGTAACCGGTTTTGCGGTTCAGCAGTTCCAGAATGGTTTCCTGGGTGAGGGTTCAGATACACTGGCCAATTATGGCGGTATCTTCACTCACAAGGGTACTCGCAGCGCTGCTCCGACTGCTCCGACACCCTGAAGCCATTAGCATCGCAAAATTGATTAGCTTGTAATTGCTAATTCAAAGTAGTCAGAGAGGGCCGTTTATCGGCCCTCTCTTACGTTTGGACGTTATGTTTAAATTTTATTTTTGCAACCGTATTAGGAGTAAGTTGTGAATAAGTTTTTTATTGCATCCGGCCTTTTGTTTTTTTGTTCACCTGGCCAGGCAAGCGATACAGTTGACACATCGGAAACCCTGGCGCAAAGGGGTAAAGGCGTGGTGACACAGGCCGAATTTGCGGCCCGTGCCGATAAGATTCCGGAAAGATTGAGGCGTGCAACTCTTCGTGATGGCAAGCGCGTGGAAGATGTCATAAATACCCTCCTGCTCCGCGCACAATTGGCAAGCGATGCACGGGAAGCGGGTTTTGACAAACAGCCGCTAATCGAAATGCGTATGAAGCTGGCTGCCGAAGCAGAGCTGGCGGCTGCATGGTCGAGTCATTACGTGGATACGCAACCCCCGGCAGATTATGAGCAACTCGCTTACGAATACTATTTGTTAAACAAGAAAGACATTTTATCTTCGCCCAAAATTGATGTCAGTCATATATTGATATCAAAAGAAAAGCGCAGCTACGAGGAAGCAAAAATACTGGCTGATTCGCTAAGCGAGCAAATAAAGGCCGACCCCGAACGATTTGACAGCCTGGTCATGGAGTATTCGGAAGATCCCAGTGCGGCTTCCAACAACGGCAGGTTTTATGCTGTCAGGAAAGGCGACATGGTCGCTGCATTTGAGCAAACGGCGTTTTCACTAAAAGAAGGTGAGATTTCCGAGCCCGTTAAAACTGAATACGGCTATCACATCATAAGGCTTGATGGGCGCACAGAAGCAGAACAAATGAGTTTCGAACAGGTCAAGCAGAAATTGATTGACAGGGAACGTCAAAAGCATGATGACCGGGTTATGAACGATTATTTGGGTAGCCTGACTTCACTTGAAGTCAAAATGACCGAAGAGGCGCTGCTGAAAATGGTAAAAGACCAATTTGGCGAGGACTACCTCGATCCTCAGGAAGGCGAAACAGAAAAAGAGTAGAATTACAACTCCTTGAATCCGGCCAGACTTTAATTTATGAAGGGGATGCGAAGAAAATTTGACCGGGTCTTTTTTCAGAATCTGGTTTCCCGGCAGATTCGCCAGGATTACCTGGAGAATCTGACCGGTTTTGCATGGTTGATTTTACAGCCGCTTATTTTACTTGCGGTATATGCATTCGTGTTTTCAACCATATTCAAGGCCCGCATACCCGAGGCCGGCGACATCGGGTTTGTTCCCTACCTCGCAATAGCTTTCTGGCCGTGGATCGCCTTTTCAGAGGCGGTCCTGCGTGCCAATGGTTCCATTACGGCCAACGCGGAACTCATCGGCAAAGTGGCTTTTGCGACCGAGCAAATTCCGCTGGCAACAGTTACTGCGACATTTTTGATGCACCTGGCCGGTTACATGGCCGTCCTGGTCATATTGCAATTTATGGGCACCAGCATCCATTGGCTTTACCTGGTGTTGGCGATACCGGTTATTTTGCTGATGTGGGTTTTTGCCTGTTCCATCGCATTGTTTACCAGCGCCATCCAGGTCTTTGTGCGTGACATTGCACAGATTTTGCCGCCGTTGATGACATTCTGGTTCTTTACCACGCCGATTCTGTACAGTGCGTCCTATTTACCAGCGTCAATCCAGGGGGTCGCCGAATGGAACCCGATGGCCTGGTTTGTGGCCAGGTTGCGTGAATTGCTGTTGCTCGGTGAGATAAACCTGGGGCTTGATGCACTGATTATCGTTATGTTCATACTGGTTTTCTCGTGGTTATCGCTGCGTTTTTTCCGGCGTTTCTCCGGCCATTTTGAAGACTTTCTGTGATGGATAGCCTGGTCAGTATCAAGGGGGTTACCAAGATATATCCCCGCGTGCACAAGTCGCGTGAGCGCCTGAAGGCTTTTGCCGCCCTGTTGATCGGCCGGCAGCCGGCACATGGTGCGACAGTGCTCAGTGATATCAATCTCGAAGTGGTGCGCGGCCAGTCGCTGGGTATCGTAGGTGAGAATGGCGCAGGAAAGTCCACGCTTTTAAAGGTGCTGACCGGCGTTATTCAACCAACACACGGCCGCGTGATGGTCCACGCGAATATTGCCGCCATGCTTGAACTGGGTGCAGGGTTCCAGCCTGATTTCAGCGGCATGGATAATGTCCGTATGAAAGCTTCCCTGATGGGTTTGAGCAACCAGGAACTGGAAGAGCGTCTTGATGACATTCTCGCGTTCGCGGATATCGGCGAATATATCCATGAACCCGTCAAGCATTATTCATCCGGTATGGTCGTCAGGCTCGGGTTTGCGGTGATTACTGCTTGCCGGCCGGATTTGCTGATTACCGATGAAGTGCTGGCGGTGGGTGATGAATCCTTCCAGAAGAAGTGCATCCGTTGGATTCAACAGTTCCTGGAGCGTGGCGGGACACTGCTGCTGGTCTCACACAGCATGTACGTGGTGCAGAAACTTTGCCAGAAAGCCGTCTGGATACACGAAGGCGCCATCAAGCAATATGGTGATGTGTTTCCGGTCACTCAGGCCTACCTGGCATGGCATGAAAAGCGCAGTGCAAAAGAAAAACAAATGCAGATGAAGGCAACCGGCGAGGGGGCGTATTACCGTATTGAAAAGCTGATGCTGGGCGGTGTGCAGGCAGACGAGTCACCCGAATTTGCCATGGGTGACGATCTCGATATTGAGCTTCATATCTATTCGCCGGATGATCGTCCGCCCGTCGGGGTGGTCGGGGTGGTCCGGGCGGATGGCACCCCGGTTTACGGCATGATCTCTGATAATGAAGACATCAAACCGCTTAAATTGTCCGAACAGCACTATTGCTTCCGTTTGCGCTTCACCGAAATTGGCCTTTTACCGGGCAGTTACAACCTGCGCGGGCATTCGATGGACCCGGAAGGCGTACGCTTGTTTGATACCAGTGAAATGGTCTTTACCGTGTCCGGCAACACCAAGGAAGTTGGCTATATCAGGTTGCCCCACAAGTGGCTGGACCAGGACTAGTGTGATGACACTAGCAATGCCCTTGCCATTGATCATCGTGCCCGTTTTTAATGCCCTTGAACACGTGCAAGCTTGCCTGCAGTCCATTGAGCGAACGGTGCCGGCCGATGCAAGCATATTGCTGATCGACGACGCTTCAACGGATAAAAGGGTAAGGCCTTTCTTACAATCCTGGGTTGACGGGGCCAAACCGTTTCGCCGTCTGCTGACACATGATGTAAACCGCGGCTTTGTTGCAACTGTGAACGAGGGTATGCAAACAGCCGAAACTGATGTCGTTTTATTGAATTCAGACACGGAGGTAAGCATGGGGTGGTTGGAAAGCCTGGCAGTGTGCCTGGCATCAGATCATTCGATAGCAACCGCAACACCCTGGTCCAACAACGGGGAAATTGTTTCCATCCCTGAATTCTGCGTTTCCAACCCGGCGCCTGGTCACCCGGATGCCATCGCCCGGTCGATCAGGGCTTGCGGGACTCCGCAATATCCGGAGCTGCCCACTGCAGTCGGCTTTTGCATGGCGATCTCAAAGCGGGCAATCAGGCGGCTTGGATTGTTTGATGAGCAGAGTTTCGGGCGCGGCTATGGAGAGGAGAATGACTTTTGCATGCGGGCAGAGCAAAGCGGATTCCGTAATGTTCTGTGTGACGATGCCTACGTGGTACACCATGGCAATGCCTCTTTCGGGCCGCTGGGCCTTAAGCCGGATGCCGGCAGCATGCAGCGACTGTTGGCCAAGCATCCGGGCTACCAGGAAAAAATTACTGAATTCATTCGAACAAACCCCCTGGCGCCCCGCAGACAGGAAATACTTGAGTGCCTGCAACGTAACCGTGCAGCCGGCAATTTGCCGGCCGAAATACGCTAAAATCAAGTTGTCCCTTTTTAAAAGGTAATCACATTGTCAGGTTCACTTGAATTTACCGGCGAACGATTCACACCCGAATGTGAGCGTGAAATCTGGTATGAGCACTATCACCGTTATGTCCTGGCTGCACGCTGGTGTGCGAACACCCGTACACTGGATGCAGCTTGCGGTGAGGGCTATGGTTCTGCCTTGTTGGCGCAAGCGGGCGCCTCGGTCAAGGGCGTGGATATCTCCGAAAAAGCCATTGATCACGCCCGGCAACGCTATGGACACCTGGACGGCATCGAATTCCACCTGTCAGATTGCACTGCATTACCGTTTGACGATAATGAGTTTGACCGCGTGGTGTCATTTGAAACGCTTGAGCATTTGCAGGAGCACGACATGCTGCTGGCCGAGTTCAGACGCGTATTAAAACCGGATGGATACCTGATTATTTCATCACCCGACAAGGAAACCTATTCCGGCGGACAGGAAAGCGTCAATGAATTTCACGTCAGGGAACTCTACCGTGATGAGTTGGAAGAATTGATCGGGCGGCACTTTCCAGCCAGCCGTTTGCTCGGCCAGAAGCTGATGTTCCATTCAGCCATCTGGTCCATGGAGGCTGCCGAACGAGTAACGCTGGACCAGGTTTCCGAAGGAAAACCCGTTATGCCTGCCGGCGTGACCCAGCCGCCGATGTACTACATTGCACTGTGCGCTGCAGATTTATCCTGTCTGCCGGACCTGGACGGCCGCTTGTGGCTTTTCGATGACAGGGACGAATCCGTTTACCAGCACTACCACGGCGAAGTCAGGAGGAATATGGCTGCAGGCGGCATCATAGCGGGGCTGCAAAAAGAGATTGAAGAACTGAAGGCGCAAATGGCCCCGCCTGCATTGGTGCAGAAACCCTGGTGGCGGCGCTTTCTGCGCAAGCCCTGAAACCCGATGTCGATCGAGACCATTATTGTCAACTACAACGCCGGCGAATCTTTGCAGCAGTGCGTGAGTGCGGTGCTGGCAAGCAGCGTGCATTCGAAGGTAACCGTGGTCGATAACGCCTCCGACGACCGCAGTGCAGAGAACCTGCACAACCTCTATGGCAACCACCAGGGTGTCGAGTTCCTGTTCAACCCGGGCAACATCGGTTTTGCCCCGGCCGTGAATGCGGTTGCCCGCCGGTCGAAAGCTGACTGGATCCTGGTGCTTAACCCGGATTGCATATTGGAACCGGAAACCCTGGCCCACTTGAAAGCCGCCCTTGAGCAGGACGCACGTGCCGGTCTTGCAGGACCCTCTGTCCGTGATGAGGACGGGCGGATTCAGCGCGCCAGCTTGCGGCGGTTTCCGGACCCCTGGAAATCCCTGATGACCGCCAGCGGTCTGTGGCGCCTGGGAAAGTGGTTTCCCGCTTTTGCCGGTGTCGAGGTTGCTGTTTCGGAGTTGGGTGACAGTACAGCCAGCTATGAGGCTGTCAGTGGCGCTTGCATGTTTGCCAGGCGCGAAGCCCTGGAAGATGTGGGTTTCATGGACGAAGGCTATGCGATGCATTGTGAAGACCTGGATCTGATGTATCGGCTGAGGCTCAAGGGCTGGCACTGCCTTTATGTGCCGTTGGCCAGAAGTGTTCATCAGCAGGGTGTTTCCAGCCGCAGCCGGCCGACCTGGGTGCATTATCAGAAGCACAGAGGCATGGCGAGATTTTTCAAAAAATTCCAGGCCGAATCGACTATTTTCCCCGTTCGCATGCTGGTGTATGCCGGTATCTGGCTAAGGTTTATTGTTTTATGGCCCCTGGCGCTGATCAGAAACTAGGCGCCCCCAACGTGCTGTTGACAGGTGCGAGCAGCCAGATCGGGGTATTTGCCATCCCCCGGTTGTTACAGGCTGGGTTCCACATTTTTGCCGTCAGCCGCAAGGGGAGGCCTGCATGGTGCCCGGACCATGAGCAGGTTGAATGGGTGAGCGGGGAAGATGCCGAACGGATCTCTGGGCGATGCCAGTACCTGTTGTCCGCCGGTCCCATGGCGCTCGCCGCGCAATTACTGCAGACCGGCCGGCAATTAAAATCCGCCGTTGTATTCAGCAGCAGCAGTGTCGAAACAAAGCAGCAATCAGGCAGCGCGGAAGAAAGAAGCCAGGTTCAGGCCATGCGGGCCCTCGAGTCAGCAATCCGGGGCGAAGCGGTGACCAGGGAAACTAAACTGGTCATTCTAAGACCCACGCTGATCTATGGATGCGGCCTGGATTCCAACATCAGCCGCCTTGCAATCTGGATTAGCCGGTTTGGGTTCATACCAGTCAATGGAATGGCGGGTGGATTGCGCCAGCCCGTGCATGCGGACGACCTGGCGTCGGTGGCAATTGCCGCGATGCTGAGTGAAAATTCGTTGCCGGCGGTGTTAACTTTGTCGGGTGGCAGTACATTGAGTTACAAGGAAATGGTCAGCGCAATTTTCGTCGCCTTGGGGCGGCCTGTGAGAATGTTCCATTTACCCGAACGGGTTTTATTGGGAATATTACGCATGGCAAAAATTTTTGGAGCGGGCAGCGGAATCAACGGTGAAATGATAAAGAGGCAGCGAACCGATCTGGTATTCAATAATCAACAGGCACAAGAGTTGTTAAACTACCAACCGCGGCCATTTGCTCCGGCTGAGGAAGATTTTTTAATGCCGGATTTGGACAACTTTAAAACTTGAGCGTGATCACGTAATGACACAAAGGCAATGTTCTCCATGTAAAGTATGTTGTGAGGGTTGGCTCACAGCCAAAATTAACGGTCAATTAATAATGCCGGGTAAACCGTGCATGCATATGACAGATCAAGGCTGTGGTATTTACGAGAAACGACCGGTCAAACCTTGCGCCACGTTTAATTGTGGCTGGTTATTGGATCCGGTTAACCTGGCCGAAGATATGCGCCCGGATTTGTGCGGTGCGATCGTGATAATTGATCGAAAATGGCAGGGCGCAAGTGTAATACGGGCCATACCCACAGGTGAAAAAATTCCGCGGGATACGCTTGAAAGATTGATGACAATTTCAAGGGAGCAGGCAAAGCCTCTGATATTCTGTGAATTCATTCGCGGCAAGGATGGGTTTATTGGCATCAAGAGGATAGGTTATGGACCACCATCCTTCGTCCGGGCGGTGGAGACTGCCGTCGAACCCGAAGATGTTTTTAAGCTTTAAGCCTGCCAGGGTTTATTGAGCCTGGAGCTTTAAGTACTTGACCCGTTTCGGGTTCAATGCGTCATCACCAATGCGCCGTTTCAGGTCTTTTTCATACTCGGAATAATTACCCTCAAACCAGGTCACCCGGCTGTCGCCTTCGAAGGCGAGCATATGTGTCGCGATACGGTCCAGAAACCAGCGGTCATGTGAAATAACAACCGCACAACCCGGAAATTCCAGCAGTGCTTCTTCCAGTGCACGCAGCGTCTCCACGTCCAGGTCATTGGTGGGCTCGTCCAATAGCAATACATTTCCACCCGAACGTATCAACTTGGCCAGGTGGACACGGTTTCTCTCGCCGCCGGACAGGTCCTTGACCCTCTTCTGCTGATCGGACCCCCGGAAATTGAACCGGCCGACGTAAGCCCTGGATGGCATTTCGAAGCGGCCGACGCTTATGGTTTCAGAACCGTCTGAAATTTCCTCCCAGACAGTCTTGTCGCCATCCAGGCTGTCCCGGCTTTGATTGACATAAGCAAGTTCGACCGTGGAGCCAATGGTGATTTTCCCGCTATCCGGTGTTTCAGCGCCGGTCAGCATTTTGAACAGGGTAGACTTGCCGGCCCCGTTCCCGCCGATGACACCGACAATTCCGCCACGGGGCAGGTTGAAGCTAAGGTCTGAGATCAGCAAACGGTCACCAAATCCTTTCTTGATGCTTTCAACTTCAATGACCTGGTCACCAAGACGGGGACCGGGTGGGATATATATCTCGCGGGTTTCGTTCTGCTTCTGGTATTCCCGGCTACTGAGTTCTTCGAAACGCTGTAACCTGGCTTTGCTCTTCGCGCGCCGGCCTTTCGGGTTTGATCTCACCCACTCCAGTTCATCACGGATAGCACGCTGGTGTGCTTTTTCACTGCGTTCTTCGTGTTGAAGACGCTTTTCTTTCTGATCCAGCCAGGATGAATAATTGCCTTTCCAGGGTATGCCGTAGCCGCGGTCCAGTTCGAGTATCCACTCGGCGGCATTGTCGAGAAAATAGCGATCATGCGTGACAGCCACTACGGTGCCGGGAAACTCGGTCAGGAACCTTTCCAGCCAGGCGACTGATTCTGCGTCGAGGTGATTGGTGGGTTCATCGAGCAACAACATGTCAGGGCTTGCCAATAACAGGCGGCACAGGGCAACACGGCGTCTTTCGCCACCTGACAAGTGTGCAACCTTGTCTTCCCAGGGCGGTAGCCGCAGAGCATCAGCAGCAATCTCAAGTGTCCGTTCCAGTTCCCAGCCATTGCTTGCCTCGATGGCTTCCTGCAGGTCCGCCTGTTCCTGCAGCAGCTTATTCATCTGCTCGTCATCCATGGGTTCGGCAAACCTGAGGCTGACATCATCAAATTTTTGCAACAGGTCCCGGGTCTCGGATACTCCTTGCTCCACTGTTTCGCGAACCGTGAGGCTATCGTCCAACTCCGGTTCCTGGGGCAAAAAACCTGTACGGATATCAGGTTGTGGCCGGGCCTCACCATCAAAGTCTTTATCGACACCCGCCATGATTCGCAACACGGTAGATTTGCCGGCGCCGTTGAGCCCAAGCACACCAATTTTGGCGCCTGGAAAAAAAGACAGTGATATGTCCTTGATGATGGTGCGGTTGGGCGGCACGGTCTTGCTCACGCCGATCATGGTGTAGATGTATTGAGCCATTATTACTCCAAACTACCATTATTTTTGCAAGGGTGATATGGGTTCAAAAAACACCGGAACAATTTCAGACACTCTATCAGGTCTCACGACCGCCTCGCGATAAGCTGCGGCAATCATTACGTAAAATGTAACGGCAATCAAACACCGGTAAAAAGGTATGAGGCCGGATATCCTCTATTCAATATAGTTATGAAGTTTGAATATAGTCATAATGATCCGGCGCATGGTAGGGAAAATCAAATTTGTCCTGTCCATAATGCCAAAAGCGATGCCAATGCAAGCGGAGTCATAAGTAATGAGCAACAGGCCGAAAACCTCGGGTATGGGCAAACCTTTAGTCACAGTTTGCACTCCCACTTACAACAGACGCGCTTTTATACCTGCATTGATCCGGTGTTTTGAAGCTCAGACTTACCCGAGAGAATTGCTGGAGTGGGTGGTCGTAGACGATGGAAGTGACCCCGTCGGGGATTTGATTGAAGCAGTGGAAGGGGTTAAGTACTACAGGTCAGAAGAGCGGATGAACCTGGGGTACAAAAGAAATTTCATGCACAGGAAAGCATCCGGGGAAATCATAGTTTACATGGATGATGATGATTTTTATCCGCCAGATCGTGTGCTGCATGCAGTCAACACGCTGCGTATCAACCCCAATACCCTGATAGCGGGCAGTAGCAAGATGCATATTTACTTCAAGGACCGGAACAAAATTTACCAGTTTGGTCCGTACGGTCCCAACCATGCCACGGCCGCGACCTTTGCTTTTAAAAGGGAACTGTTGAACCTGACCTCATATGATGACAATGCGCTAGTTTCCGAGGAACGTCATTTTCTAAAAGGATATACAATCCCCATGGCCCAGCTGGAAGCCAGGAAAACCATACTGGTGTTTGCACACGCCCAGAATACCTTCGACAAAAGACAATTACTGGCTAACCCGAAAGCAAAAAAAATAAGAGAGACCAAATTTTCTCCGTCTGTTTTTATCAAAGACGAGGAACTGCTTGAATTTTATACGCAGCAGTAACAATTGCAGCCAGCCACAAGTTGACCAGAAAGTAAATTTACAGGCTCTCCCATTTGGATAATTCGGGGATCGGCCGGCAGAATAAATGGTAAAATCAGCGGTTATACCATCACTCCAACCAAATTAGGAAATAACATGTTTGACCACAGTTTTGGCATTAAGGAATTTGACAGCGAAGTGGCTGCAGCCATCGCAAGTGAAGAGCAACGCCAGGAAGACCATATTGAGCTGATCGCTTCTGAGAATTATGTCAGCCCGCGTGTTCTGGAGGCCCAGGGATCGGTCCTGACCAACAAGTATGCCGAGGGGTACCCCGGTCGCAGGTATTACGGTGGTTGTGAGTATGTTGATCTGGCCGAGAAACTGGCGCAGGACCGCGTCAAGCAGTTGTTCGGTGCGCATTATGCCAACGTGCAGCCGCATTCCGGTTCTCAGGCCAATGCTGCCGCTTACATGGCCCTGATTCAGCCGGGTGATACATTGATGGGTATGGATCTGCAGCACGGTGGCCACCTGACCCATGGGTCGAAGGTCAATTTCTCCGGCCGTTTGTTCAATGCGGTGGCATATGGGATTGACCAGGAATCCGGTGCGATCGATTACGATGAAATGCAGCGTATTGCCGAGGAATGCAAACCACGGTTGCTGATCGGTGGCTTTTCAGCGTATTCACGGGTGGTAGATTGGGCAAGAATGCGTGAAATTGCCGATTCCGTCGGGGCGTATTTCCTCGTCGACATGGCGCATGTCGCCGGCCTGGTGGCGGCGGGCGTATATCCCAGCCCGATACCGCACGCACACGTGGTGACATCTACCACGCACAAAACCCTGCGCGGCCCGAGGGGTGGCATCATCCTTGCACAGGAAGATGAAGCTATCGAGAAAAAACTGAATTCGCTGGTATTCCCCGGAACCCAGGGCGGTCCGCTGATGCATGTAATTGCCGCCAAGGCGGTTGCTTTCAAAGAGGCGCTCGATCCCGGTTTTACCAGCTACCAGGAAAAGGTCGTGAGCAATGCAAAGCTGATGGCGGACATCATCATTGAGCGTGGCTACAGGATTGTATGCGGCGGCACCGATAACCACCTGTTCCTGGTTGACCTGATTGGCCGTGAATACACGGGTAAGGACGCAGAGGAAGCGCTGGGCCGGGCAAATATCACCGTCAATAAAAACACCGTTCCCGGCGAACCGCTATCACCCTTTGTGACCAGCGGTTTACGGCTCGGCACACCGGCGGTAACGACACGTGGTTTTGATGAGAATGACTGTTCGGAATTGGCGGGAATCATTTGTGATGTGCTCGACAATGTCGGTGACCCGACTGTCGAGGGAACTGCCCGCGAAGCCGCCCTGGCCCTGTGTAACAAACACCCCGTTTACCAGCGCTGAAACAAGAAATATGTGGTGTCCGTTTTGCAATCATGATGATACCCGGGTGGTGGATTCCCGGGTAACCGGTGATGGTATGCAAATACGGCGCCGCCGTGAATGCGCCAGTTGTTCTTCGCGTTTCAATACTTATGAGACACCCGAGTTGATCGCCCCCAGGGTTATCAAGGCAGATGGTGTTCGCGAAACTTTTTCAGAAGACAAACTGCGCAACGGCATGCTCAGGGCGCTGGAGAAAAGACCGGTTGAAACACGGGAAGTTGAGCGTGCCATACGTGCATTATTGCGGGAAATCCGCAGCGTTGAGGAGGCTGAGATACCCAGTAGCCTGATTGGCGAATGGGTGATGCGCGAACTGAGCCGTTTGGACCAGGTGGCTTACGTCAGGTTTGCTTCCGTTTATCGCAGGTTCGAAGATGTGCAGGCATTTCGCGATGAAATTGAGCGCTTGGAAAATGAAAATCCGGGGGAGCTGGATGAAAGGCAGATTTCATTGTTGAAAATTCGCGCCAGGGACAAGCGGCAAAAAAAATGAGCTTTAACGAGTTTGACCACCAATGCATGGCCAGCGCCATGCAACTGGCACGCAGGGGTTTGCGTACAACCCACCCCAACCCCCGAGTTGGCTGTGTCATCAGCCAGGGTAAGCAGCTTGTTGGCCGTGGCTGGCATGAAAGGGCAGGTGAAGCGCATGCAGAAATATATGCACTGCAAGAGGCCGGTGATAAATCGGTGGGTGGAACAGCATATGTAACACTCGAACCATGTAATCACAGTGGCCGCACGTCAGCCTGCGTCGACGCGCTCATTGCCGCGAAAGTCAAGCGTGTTGTTTGTGCAATAGAAGATCCCAACCCGGAAGTCAGCGGCGCAGGTATTGCGCGCTTGCAAGCAGCGGGTATCCAGGTGCAATGTGGCCTGATGGCCGCCGAGGCCGAGGAACTGAACAGGGGTTTCCTGACACGTATGCGGAAGGCGCGGCCATTTGTACGGGTCAAACTGGCGCAAAGCACCGATGGTCATATTGCCCTGGGGAATGGCAGCAGCCAGTGGATCAGCGGGCCGGAAGCGCGTGCGGATGTGCAACTGTGGCGCGCCAGGTCGGATGCGATCCTGACCGGTATTGGGACGGTTCTGGCAGATGACCCGTCATTGAATGTCCGTATCAATGGCTGTGAAAGACAACCGGTCCGGATCGTTGTTGACAGTCACTGGCGCACACCTGCGAACGCCCGTTTGTTTGCTGTTGGCGGTGCGGTAATCATCGCGGGCAGAGAAGGAAGCAGCGGGCCTGAGGCCCTAGAGAAAACGGGCGCGGATTGTATTTCTTTTCCCTCAAGTGAAAGCCGGGTAGATCTCCAGGCATTGCTGCTGGAAATGGGAGCACGTGAAATCAATGAAGTACAGGTTGAGGCCGGCGCGACATTGTGTGGCGCCCTCATTCAACAGGGCTTGGTCGATGAGTTGCTGATCTACCAGGCACCGGTGCTCCTGGGTGGCGGCGCAGTCAGTCCTTTTGCAGCGCCGCGACTTGATAATATGGCAGATCGCGTCCATCTGGAATGGATAGACATACGACGGATCGGTAAGGACATGCGTTTACGCATGAAGCCGGTTTACGGGAAAACTTGATGTTCACTGGAATTGTAGCGGCCACCGGCGTTTTAAAATCTCGGGAATCATTCAATGGTGATTTGCGTATCCGGTTTGACGTGCCTGAAGACATGATGGCGGGTTGCAAAATTGGCGACAGCATCAGCGTGTCCGGGTGCTGCCTGACCATGCTTGAGCCTGATGAAACAGGTTTCAGTGCCGACCTGTCGGTTGAAACCCTTGATAAAACCAGTCTTGGTAATCGCCGGACCGGCGATAGTGTCAACCTGGAACTGGCAATGCGGGCTTCGGATCGCCTCGGCGGCCACCTGGTATCCGGACATGTTGACGGCCTGGCCGAACTTGTCTCCCGGACCGAAGATGCCCGCTCAGAACGCTTCCTGTTCAAGGCGGATCGAAGCCTGGCCCGCTATATCGCTCCAAAGGGTTCGGTGTGTCTCGACGGTGTCAGCCTGACAGTCAATGATGTGGAGGATAATCAATTCTCGATTTGCATCATTCCGCATACCTTGAGCGTGACGACGCTGGGCCAATTGGCAGTGGGCGAAAAGGTAAATCTGGAAGTTGACCTGATTGCCCGCTATCTTGATCGTTTGAATCAATACGGCCATTCGGAAGATACCGGCGCATAGTCCGGCACAAAGGAAAATATATAGTGAAACTTAATAGTATCCCGGAGCTCATCGAAGACATACGTGCCGGCCGCATGATTGTTTTGATCGATGACGAGGACAGGGAAAACGAAGGCGATCTTGTTATGGCGGCATCCAAGGTCCGGCCCGAGGATATTAATTTCATGTCCCACCATGGCCGGGGCCTGATTTGTATGCCGATCACACGTGAGCGCTGTGAACAGTTAAACCTGCTGCTCATGGTTAACAAGAATGAAGCCCGTTTTGCCACCAACTTCACGGTGTCAATTGAAGCTGCGGAAGGTATTACCACCGGTATTTCCGCCTACGACCGGGCCCATACCATTCGCACGGCTGCTCTCCCTGACGCCGGCCCTGCAAGCATTTCACAGCCGGGCCATGTCTTCCCGATAATGGCGCAGCCGGGCGGTGTACTGACACGGGCCGGTCATACGGAAGCAGGTGTTGACCTGGCGATGCTCGCAGGACTCGAGCCCGCCGCCGTACTGGTTGAGATTCTGAACGAAGACGGCTCCATGGCCAGGAGAGCGCAATTGGAGGCATATGCTGAAAAGCACGGCCTCAAGGTAGGCACTATCGCCGACCTGATTCGCTACCGCCTGGAGACCGAGCACTCTGTCAAATGCTTGTCTTCCCATGAGGTTGAAACAGATTTCGGCCCGTTCACCCTGAAAACCTACCGCGATAGCATCAATGACCGTCTCCATCTGGCCTTGCTGAAAGGCGGGGTGAACCCGGACGAGCCGATGTTGGTGCGTGTGCACGTTCAAAACCCGCTCAGCGACGTGTTGGGAATAAAGCGCAGTGATTTCGGATTGCCGCTGAGGCTGGCGATGGCAGAGATTGCCCGCCAGGGGGAAGGCATGGTATTGGTGCTCGGCGGGCATGAAGATGATGACGACCTGCTCAGACGGATCCAGGAACAGCCGGAACCCAGCGTACTGAGTGGCGGCGATAGCCGGCAGTCCAGTGAACTCCGCACCTATGGTATCGGGGCACAGATAATCTTTGATATGGGTATCAGGAAAATGCGGGTGCTCAGCGCACCCAAACATATGACCGGTCTTGCAGGTTTTGGCCTCGAGGTGGTTGAGTATGTTGGTCCCGGACCGGTCAGTGGCGAAGCTGGCGGAGAATAGCGACGATGAATGAATTACCCCTGGAAATAACAGCGCGGGATTGCAAAATTGCGATAGCCGCCGGCGAATTTAACCGCTTCATCGTTCAGCAACTGGTGGATGGCGCACTGGATGCGCTTGGTCGTAATGGCGTTCCAGAGACAGGTATCACCCTCGCCTGGGTTCCGGGCGCTTTTGAATTGCCGCTCGCCGCTGATGCCATGTGCGCAAGCGGAAAGTATGATGCGGTGATTGCCCTGGGTGCGGTTATTCGCGGCGGCACACCGCATTTCGATTACGTCGCCGGTGAATGCAGCCGGGGTTTGGCCCGCGTGGGTCTCGAATACAAAATGCCCGTTATTTTCGGGGTTTTGACTACCGACAATATTGACCAGGCGCTTGAACGCGCCGGATCCGGCGCCGGGAATAAGGGCTTTGATACCGCAGTAGCCGCCTTGCAGATGATTGCTTTGTTGGATCGTATCCGTGACAAATAAGACCGGGGGAAGGTTTGAATACCGCCGTCGCGCCCGCCGTCGTGCGCTGCAGGCTTTATACCAGTGGCGCCTGACGGGCCAGGACGTGGGTGAAATACTGGCCCAGTTTCGTGAACTGCAGGATTTCAGCAATGTCGATACCGAGTTGTTCGCAACCCTGGTCAGAAAGGTCAGCGTGGGCCAGGCAGGAATTGATGAGAAAATCGCACCATTCCTTGACCGTCCGTTGGCTCAACTGGACGTTATTGAACACGTGATACTCAGCATCGCCACGTACGAACTGCTAAACAGTATCGAGGTGCCGCACCAGGTTGTCATTGACGAAGCGGTCAACCTGGCAAAGCAATTTGGCGCCGAACAGGGTCACAGTTTTATCAACGGCGTTTTGGACCAGGCCGCAAAGGAATGGCGCGACCCTGCCTCCCTTTCACCATTTACCCCGGTCTGACTGAATGAAGGAGTTCCAGCTGATTCGGCAGATTCAGCAGGAAACTTCCGTTTCCTCTTCCGCTGATTCTCGCCATGGTGTGAAACTTGGTATCGGTGACGATGCGGCAGTACTGGAAGTGCCCGCCGGCCAGCATCTCGTTGCCGCTACCGATACGCTGAATGCAGGCACACACTTTCCCGAAGACACTTCAGCGTATGACATTGCTTATAAATGCCTCGCCGTCAACCTGAGCGACCTGGCAGCGATGGGGGCTACGCCACGCTGGGCTTTGCTGTCACTTTCCTTACCTGGCGCTGAGCAGGAATGGGTGCAGGCATTCATCGCCGGGTTCAAATCACTGGCACAGGAGCACGGTGTGGCCCTGGTCGGCGGTGACACGACCAGCGGGCCGCTTTCCGTAAGCCTGACCGCCCTGGGCTTAATCAAGCCGGGCGCACAGCTCATGCGCAGCGGCGCAAGACCGGGTGACCTGCTCGTGGTATCCGGCAGTATTGGCGGTGCCGCGCGGGTGCTAGACCTGTTAAAGGGGAGAGAGCCGGTGAGCGATCGACGCTTACTGGATCGTCCGCAACCCAGGGTAAGGCTTGGGCAGGCCCTGGTGGGGTTTGCGAGCGCATGCATTGATATTTCTGATGGCTTGCTGGCGGATCTTGGTCACGTGCTCCGGGCTTCGGGGTGTGGCGCACTGATTCACCTGCAAAAGCTGCCGCACGACGAGCTGCTTGCCGGTCTCGGGGACAGGCAGAAGTGGGATTACCAGCTGTCTGGTGGTGATGATTATGAGTTGCTGTTCACGTTGCCGCGCCGTCACGAGGAAATGATACAAAGCTGGCGTCGCGAAACGGAAACCCGTTTGAGCGTTATCGGTGAGATTGAAGACGGTGAAGGTGTCAGGTGCACAGGTCCGGATGGCTTGGCCTATGACCCTCAATACACCGGTTTTGAACATTTCGGACGGCAGCCATGAATACACCAGAACAGGAAAAAGTGACCGAAGAATCCCTGGCCCTGAGAAAGGTGGCCCTGGGTTCGCCGTCCGGATTCCTGGCATTTGGTTTTGGTTCGGGGCTCTCACCGCTGGCGCCCGGCTCCATGGGTACACTGGTGGCAATTCCCTTCGCTTTTGTATTGAGAAGCCTGGGTCCCGTGGCATTCTGGCTTTTACTGATCCTGCTATTCCTGCTGGGTGTCAGCTTGTGTTCACATGTCAGCAAAAAACTGGGTGTCCACGATCACGGTGGTATCGTCTGGGATGAAATGGTTGGCTACTGGCTTGCAATTGCTTTCGTGCCGCTCCAATGGCAGTGGATTCTGGCAGCATTCCTGCTGTTTCGTTTTTTCGATATTTTCAAGCCCTGGCCAATCCGCCAGATCGACAAAAGGTTAAGCGGTGGTTTTGGAATCATGATTGATGATGTGGTTGCCGGATTCTTCACCATGGTAATACTGGCTGCGGTGCAAACCTTGTAAGGCTCTAATCCAGGTAATCAAAAATTTTAACTACTTTTTCCACACCGCGGATGTTTCTTACGACCTCTGTGATTGCTTCACCTTCAGCGCGGGTAACCAGCCCCATCAAATAGACGGTATTCTGGCTACTGACAACCTTGACCCTTGAAGCGTCATTGCCGGCCACGGGGTTTTTTGCCACCAGCATTGAGTTCACCTTGGCCGTCAGCCAGGAATTGTCGAGTTGGCCGCCGAAGCCGGCCCTTTCCCCGACTATGAGTTCATTGACAACCCTTTCTGTTAACCGTGGTTTTTCAGCCAGCTTCGTTGCCAGGGCCCGGTTTTCTTCAGAAACCGTCTCACCCGCCAGCAAAACTATACCCTGGTGCACTTCTACTTTGATGTGGTCGTTCTCTCCAAAGTTCGGGTTTGAACGGATGTCTGAAATGATGTCATATTCGAGCGCCTGGTCATCAAGCACGGTTCCGGTGCTGCGCCGGTTCTGGCTGGAACAAGCGGCCAGGCCCAGAATGGCTGCAAGCAGGATGAGGCTGAGTATTGACTGGCCGGGAAAACTATTCCGCTCCGGTTTGTTTGTGGAGTTGGCCCTGAATTTATGACGGATGAATTTCATCTTTCTACCCCATGGTTGAATAAAAGGCAGCCTTGATCCAGTTGATACGCTGGTCCGTTTCAAGGGGATCAATGGATATTACGTCAAAACGGCAATATTGCTCTGCCCTGTGTGGATTCTTTGCCAGGAACCAGGCGGCCGTTCGCGAGATTTTGGCCTGTTTTTGAAACGTGACTGCATCTGCGCCGCTGCCATGCTGGTTACGGGCACGATATTTGACTTCAATAAAAACCACGGTTTCCTTATCTTCCATGATCAGGTCAATCTCACCAAACCGGCTGGAGAAGTTCCTGTGTAGTAATTTGAGACCGTGGGAACGAAGAAAAGATTCAGCAGTTCTTTCCCATTGATCGCCGGACTGTCTGCTCGTCAGCATCTGGCGCCTGGTCAGTAGCTGCCAGGCCACTGGTACGGAACAGGCCGCCCGGATGAAAATTGCGCCCAGGCCGGAGTCCTGTAAAGACGTCCGTCCGCCTGCAGGTGCAACGCGCCGATATCGCCCGGGAACGACAGATCGGAATCCTTTCGCATCAGCGGCAGCCATCGTAGTACGCGCCAGGCATCCCTGCCGATTGCGTACAGGTCGCCAAAGGCGCCTTCGCGCACACTGACAAGGGAAGGACCGGCACTGTCGCCGGATTGAAGCTGCCATTGCGTGGTGGCGAAGATGATGCCATTCAGATCCTGGTCCGGGCCTTGTTGAATTTTTCCGCTGAAAACCCGGCTCATGGCATAGACGGGGATATCGCCAGCATCGTGAAACCGTAACAAGGGTTTGAGCTCCCGGCCTTCCGCGGGATTTGCGG
This sequence comes from uncultured Lysobacterales bacterium, assembly GCA_937927755.1. GTDB lineage: Bacteria > Pseudomonadota > Gammaproteobacteria > Xanthomonadales > SZUA-36 > SZUA-36. Next base: position 20,940 of record CALBDB010000091.1, on the reverse strand, counting down.
CCATGAAAATAAAGTCAAAATCATCACGGCGGATCGGTTCAAAACCAAGCGGGACTCCGCCGAGCCGGACCTGCAGGGCTGTTTTGCGTTGTTTGCTTTCGTCTATTCTCAGCAACCGGGTCAGCATATCGTTGTGGTCGCTGGTCGCAGGGTCAAAACGCGCGACCGCTGCAATTTGTCCTCCGCCGGATTCATAGGTCGCGGAGAATGCTGTTTCGATTCGGCTTCCCCATTCATTGCCGGGAACGATGACTACTGCGTGCATTTGCCCCTGGGAAAGCGTGTTCGCGGCGATGGCAGTCGCCTCTTCGGTCTGGGATAACAAAAGGCTATTCACAGTGGAAGCCGGATCCTTTACACCCGGACCGTCGGGGGAGGCTTCGTTGAGCAGAAGTACAGGCACATCCGCTTCGACCAACCCGGCCAGTGCTCGGGTGGAACTGACACGTAACGGGCCCACGATTTGCGTGGCACCGTCTTCCCTGGCCTGTGTGTACGCAGATATGGCCGCGTCGCTGTTATCCCCGCTTGAATAAAATCGAATGACCGACTCGCCCGGTTGATCGAGGTAGGCGCTCAGAATTCCATCGCGGATGGCTTCAGCTGCAGCGGCCAGACCGCCTTCGGCAGGCAACAGCACAGCCACCTGTGAGGGCTCGGGAAAATAAGTGCTGTAATCAGATACCAGCCTGGAGAAACCAGCCTGGGTGACCACATGTCCATAATGGTAATTCGCCCAGTGATTGGCTGCGGCTGTGACCGTGCTGCCATTGATCATGGTTGTACGGACCTGTAGCGCCAGTTCGAGCCACTCCGTAAATTCGGGGTCGTACGCCTGGCTGTCGATCATGGATGTGAGCTGACCGGACGGCACCGACTCGAGAGAACGGATGATATCCAGTGCCAGGGCTGGTTGATAAGTGGGTTGGCTATTTACTAATTCAATAATCCCGGTCAGGTTGCGTTCATAAGGGCTCAACTCGCCGCGCTCATCCCTGGTATCCAATTCATATGCTTCAGCCCGGTCTTGCTGTTCTCTGTCCGGGGCAGGCTCACTGGTGGGCCTGGGGCCGCCAGTGCTGCAGGCGTTAAGAAGTACGAGTAATGTGATTAGCAACAGGCATGGATGAAAGCGTAATGTCATAATGATTTTTACAAAGTTACTCGCCCCGGAATGATAACCTATAAGACCGGTCTGACCGGAATTTTCTGACTTTAGCACTACTGGGAACGATGTTATGCCGGAAACCGGCCTCTACCTGATAGCAACACCCATCGGAAACCTCGAGGATATTTCTTACCGGGCTGTAAGGATACTGTCCGAGGCTGACCTGATCGCCGCCGAAGACACGCGCCACTCGCATGTGTTGCTGTCGCATTACAGCATCACCACCCCGGTTGTTGCATTCCACGAGCACAACGAGTCAAAAATGGAATCCCGTATCCTCGAGAGGCTAGCCGGGGGCGAGGTCATCGCATTGATTTCAGATGCGGGCACACCACTTATCTCCGATCCGGGCTACAAGCTTGTATGCTCAGCACGCGAAGCTGGTTTGGCAGTGTATTCAGTGCCTGGCCCAAGCGCAATCACCGCGGCATTGTCAGTGGCTGGCTTGCCAACCGACAGGTTTGCATTTGAAGGTTTCCTGCCATCAAAAACTGCAGCCCGGAAAAAGAAGCTCCAGGCGCTCTGTCTTGAAACCCGGACCCTGGTGTTTTTTGAATCCAGTCACCGCATTGTCCCCGCAATCAGTGATATGGCGAACTTGTTCGGCGGGCAGCGCCTGGCTGCTGTATGCCGGGAGTTGACGAAAAAATTCGAAACTGTGTTGAGGGCGCCGCTGGCTGAAATAGTGGCGATACTGGAACAGGATAAGAACCAGAGCAGGGGTGAGTTTGTCATTGTCGTTGACGGTTACGAGGCCGGCGCGGATGAATCCCTTTCCGATGCACATAGAACTGCCACAGCGTTGCTGGAATATGTGCCGGCCTCCCAGGCAGCGCGGATTGCAGCCAAATTGCATGGCGTGCCACGAAGAGACATATACGGTTTGTTGGAAGGCTGAGAACGTCGTGCCGGCACACCGGCGTTTAAAAAACTATCAATGAGATTCCCGGTGAAGGACAATAGTCACGAGAGCCGGCCAGGCAGTCGCGCTTCCGCCTTTGCGGAAGGGAGGAAAGTCCGGGCTCCACAGGGCAAGGTGCCAGGTAACGCCTGGGGGGCGTGAGCCTACGGAAAGTGCAACAGAAAATATACCGCCTGCCACACTTTTATTAGTGGGGCAGGTAAGGGTGAAATGGTGCGGTAAGAGCGCACCGCGCAACTGGTAACAGTTTGTGGCTTGGTAAACCCCACCTGGAGCAAGACCAAATAGGAAGACGATATCGTGGCCCGCGGTGTCTTCGGGTAGGTCGCTTGAGGATGCTGGTGACAGTAATCCCAGATGAATGATTGCCCACGACAGAACCCGGCTTATCGGCCGGCTCTCACTTCTACCTGTTCATAAGCACTCGATTTTCAATTGCAGAGTACCTAGGTGCCGTGCCCGGCCAAGGGGGCGCAGTACCTCCCTTCACGGCGTGTTCCGGGAGTAACTCCCGGCTCAGCACCCCACACCCTATGCGCACCACCAAAACCTTATAGGTCCAGCACCCCACACCTTAAGCGCACCACTCGGTAAGCGCTCCATGAGCCTTAAAAAAATGTCCACAACCGGAGACGACCAACTGCACTAATTATTTTGCAGTTGGCGTTAATAAATCTGAAAACAAATTTTAAGCCGGTAGTACAATATATAGGTACAGATTCAGGACTGAGCACAATATATTGTATTTTTTTCGCATGTATTGCCTGAAGACTGCCATAATTTTGTCAGTCACCAGCCTTTCTAATCAGTTCCAATCCCTTTGTCCTGCTTGACTTTGTGTCTTTCAGCCACTATCGTGCATAAATGTGGGAATTTGTGGCAGACAAGTATAGTTAAGTGGGGGAATAAGTGTTTTTTGGTGAAACTGCAATAAACCTGGATGCGAAAGGGCGCCTGGCAATACCCACGCGGTACCGGGATGCCCTTGAAAAGCAGTGTGGAAGCCGAATGGTGCTTACCTACAGTGCTTTTGATTCAGGGTCTTTGTGGCTTCAGCCAGAACAGACTTGGGAAAAGGTTCGTGATGAGGTCATGGGGCTCCCCAGTTTTAACCCTGACCACAGAAGCTTGCAGAGACGCCTGGTGGGTAGCGCAACGGTCGTGGAACCGGATGGCAGTGGCAGGATTCTGTTGCCGCCCAGCCTGCGCCAGGTGAGTGGGCTGGAAAAGCGCGTGGTCATGCTGGGCATGGGCAACCGTTTCGAGATATGGGATGAAAATACGCTGAACGCCAAGCGTGCCGAGGAAGACTCAAAACCCAATGAGGAGCCCTCGGCAGAGATGTCCCGCTTGGTCTTGTAGGCAGGTGCCCTGGGTAGGGCTGAATGAATTTGGACCGGAGGTTTTGAACTGAGCTGATGAGCACGTACCAGCATCAAGCTGTATTGCGGGAGGAAGCGGTCTCATCACTCAAGGTCAGGGAAGAAGGAATCTACCTTGATGCGACCTTTGGCAGAGGAGGACACAGTCGGGCCATATTGGCCAGTCTGTCTGAGCAGGGACGCTTATTTACCCTGGATAAAGACCCGCAAGCGGTGGCGGCGGGACTGGAAGAGTTGGGTGGCGACCCGAGGTTTTCCATCGTTCAGGGTAGTTTTGCGGAGATGGACCGCATGGTCCAGGAGTGGCAAATAGAAAGAAACCTGGATGGCATTTTGCTTGATCTTGGAGTTTCTTCACCACAACTGGACGATCCGGATCGGGGCTTTTCGTTTAGAAACGACGGCCCGCTGGATATGCGGATGGACCCAACAAAGGGTGTTTCTGCGGCCGAGTGGCTCGCAGATACACCGGAGCGGGAAATGTCCCGCGTGTTTTGGGAGTTTGGAGAGGAGCGCCATGCGCGCAGGATTGCCCGGAGTATCGTGAAGGCCCGGCAGCAGAAAAGTTTGGAAACAACTACTCAGCTGGCAGACCTTATCGAGGCTACGATAGGCAAGCGGGAAAAAAAGCATCCGGCAACACGGTGCTTCCAGGCAATCCGAATTGTTGTCAATGACGAAATGGGTGATCTGACCTTAGGGTTGGAAGCAGCAGTCAGGCAGTTGCGCCCGGGAGGAAGGCTGGTGGCGATTAGTTTTCACTCCCTTGAGGACCGCCTGGTCAAGCGGACGTTCAGAGAAGCCGTACGACCAGGTCAAGTCCGCCGCAATATTCCTGATCACCCGGACTGGTCCCCAAGACTGAAGTTGATTGGCAAAGCAGTTCGACCCTCCGAACAGGAAATTTCCGTAAATCCCAGGGCACGCAGTGCAATTATGAGGGTTGCGGAGAAGATAGCCCCCCCCAACACTCGTCAGAGCGCTGCGACGTGAACACATTTTGTTCAATGTAAGGAACAACGAACGTCATGTACTACTTGTACTTAAGTGAGGAGAGACGCAGCAGTGGGCAAAGTGTGACTTGTCCCTTCGGGTTGTCGACCCAAATGGCCCCATGCAGCGTTGCTCGTCATTCATTTGGAGCAACCAAACTTCATTTCTCACGCCTTGCCTGGTGCCATTTGGGCCGGCAACGCAGTGCTCTGACGAGTGTTGGGAGGGGCTGAGGTTGAACTCGCAGATACTAGTTCTATTTCTGGTATTGATTGCTGATGTCAGCAGTGCGCTGGGGGTGGTCTATACCAGGCACCAAAGCCGTCTTCTTGCCGTGGAACTGGGTAGCCTCGAGGCCCGCCAGGACGAGGGGCTGGCCGAATGGAGCCGTTTACAGATTGAGCAGGGCTGGTTGGCAGACGCCAGCCAGATTGAAAAAATAGCGCGCGGGGTTCTGCAAATGCAGCAACCGGAAGAAACGCAAATACTGGTTGTCCGTCCTTGAGCAAACAGAGCAAACAAATGATTCCCGGCAGCAGGCTATACGCCATGCTGTTGATCTTCTTTCTTTGCTCGGTTGGACTGGTTGCAAGGGCGGTCAATTTACAGGTCATGGAGACTGACTTCCTGCAGGGACAGGGAAAGGCCCGTTTTTTGCGGGAAGTCACAATTGCGTCAACAAGGGGTGTTATAACAGACCGGAATGGTGAACCACTGGCGGTCAGTACGCCGGTTGATTCCGTCTGGGTGCACCCTGGACAGTTGCTCGAATACCCCGAAAATATCAAGCCACTGGCGGGGGCCATAAATGCCGATGCGGAAGAAATCGAACGCAAACTGACCCAGCGGGCCGGTAAGGAGTTTGTTTGGCTGGTCAGGCGTCTGAATCCAGAAGTTGCCGACAGGATTCGTGGCCTGGGGCTTCCCGGCGTTTACCTGCAAAAGGAATATCGTCGTTTCTATCCTGCTGGTGAAGTCACTTCCCATGTCATCGGTTTCACCAATATTGATGATGTTGGCCAGGAAGGGCTGGAACTCGCTTATGACAGCTGGCTGGCGGGCAGTCCCGGACTCAAGCGCGTCACCAGGGACCGCAAAGGACAGACCATTGAAGAGGCCGAACTGATCAAGGAATCAGATCCGGGACAGGATTTGCGCCTGACGATCGATAAGCGCCTGCAATACCTGGCGTACCGTGAACTGAAAAGCGCGGTTCTGCAACATGGTGCGAGTTCCGGCAGCGTCGTCGTGCTGGATGTCGACAGTGGCGAAGTTCTGGCCATGGTCAACCAGCCGTCCTACAACCCGAATGACCCCGGCCATGACACCGACGGCATGCGTAACCGTGCGGTCACCGATGTGATTGAACCGGGTTCGGTGATGAAGCCCATCGCGATTGCTTCGGTACTGGAGCACGACCTGGCTGTTCCTGCCACCCCGGTGGAGACATCACCGGGTTACACGGTGATTTCCGGTCACACGATCCGTGACCACAATAACTACGGCTTGCTGGATGTGACCGGTGTACTCACAAAATCCAGTAATGTCGGTGTGACAAAACTGGCACTCCAGCTTGAGCCGCAGGAAATGTGGGACACCTACACGCGCTTTGGCTTCGGTGAGGCAACCGGCACCGGTTTCCCCGGGGAGTCGGCGGGGGTATTGCGAAATCACCGTCGCTGGAGGCGCCTCGAACAGGCAACCATTTCCTACGGCTATGGTATTTCGGCAACACCATTACAACTGGCGCAGGCCTATGCCGCGATCGCCAATGGCGGCAAGTTGCGCCAACCTGCGTTCATACAGGGTTCCAATAACCCGCCCATTTCCGCGATTGACCCCGATATCGCCAACGCGGTGGCCAGGATGCTCGAAACGGTCACTACCCCCCAGGGCACCGGCAGCAGGGCGAGCGTCGCAAATTACCGTATCGCCGGCAAAACCGGTACTTCCCATAAAGCCAGCGCTTCGGGTTATGCCGCCGCCCGGTACGTTTCGAGTTTCGCGGGCTTCGGGCCCGTGAGCGACCCGCGCCTGGCGTGCGTGGTCGTGATCAATGACCCGACCGGTGATGAGTATTACGGAGGCCTGGTCGCCGCCCCGTTGTTTTCTGAAGTTATGACGGGCGCCATGCGGATTCTGAACATCCCGCCGGACGACTATCCCACGATACTGGCTGACGCCGGCAATACAGCAGGGGGGCAATGATCATGGCCATGACCCTGTTTGAACTGCTGGAAGGATGGGTTGGGGACGCGCATGAAACCAGGCTTACCGGTATCAGCCTGGATAACCGAACCATTGAGCCCGGTGACGCCTTTGTAGCTGTCCAGGGTCAGGTTGGACATGGCCTGGACTATGCCCGCTCTGCGGTGAACGCAGGCGCCGTTGCTATAATCCATGATGGCTTGCAAGCGTTGCCGGCACTGGATGTTCCTGCCGTAAAAGTGAGTGGGCTGGGTGACAAGTTGGGAGAACTGGCATCCCGGTTTTACGCCGCACCCTCAGAGCAGATGACGATCGCCGGTGTGACCGGCACCAATGGCAAAACTTCGGTCACGCATTTTCTCGCCCAGTCTTGGCAACGCGTTTATGGAGATGCCGGCATGGTCGGTACCCTGGGTTATGGTCCTGTTGGCAAATTGCAGACCGGGTCACGAACCACGCCGGACCCTCTCCGTCTTCAACATGTGTTGTCCGATTGCCTGAAGTCGGGTATTGATCGCCTGGCGATGGAGGTCTCCTCCCACGCGTTGCAGCAACACCGCTGCCAGACCGTGCAGTTTGATGCTGCCGTATTCACCAACCTCACCCGGGACCATCTCGATTATCACAAGAACATGGCGGGTTACGCAGCCGCCAAGCGTCTTCTGTTTACCGACTATGCCCCGTCCTTCGCCATTATCAATCACGATGACGCCTATGGCAGAAAGTGGTTTGGCGAACTTAATGGCGGTATGCAGATGCTCAGTTTTGGCCTTCAGCAGGGTGCCGAATTAAGGGCCGAAGTCCGCTCCATGGATATTGATGGAATGACCCTGCGCATAAGCGGGCCATGGGGTTCAGAGGATGTGCATACCAGTCTGCTGGGTGAGTTCAATGCATCCAACCTGTTAGCTGCTGCCGGAACACTGGCGCTGCTGGGGATGCCATGGCACCGCGTTTTGCACCAGTTGGAATTGATGCAGCCGGTACCGGGCAGGATGGCACGTTTGGCCGGTGAGCCCGGGCAGCCGGTGGTGGTCATTGACTACGCGCATACGCCGGACGCGCTGGAGAGCGCATTACGTGCCGTTCGGGCGCATCTTGACGGTAAACTCATGTGTGTCTTTGGTTGTGGGGGCAACCGGGATCGTGGCAAGCGGCCACAGATGGGCCGCGCCGCGGAACTGCTGGCGGATAAGGTCTTTGTTACCAGTGACAACCCGCGAAACGAGTCCGCCAACCAGATTATCGAAGAGGTCGTCGCCGGGTTCGAGGCGCCGGACAAAGCCGTCATCGAACCGGACCGGGCAGCCGCGATCCAACGGGCCATTGCAAACTGCAATTCCGGCGATGTCGTGCTGGTGGCGGGTAAGGGCCATGAGACCTGGCAGGAAATTGGAGGGCGCAGAATTCCGTTCAGCGATGAAGCCGCCATCAACGCAGCTTTGGGAGATGCCGCATGATTCACATGGGCCTCAGCCAGGCTGCAACGTTGCTGGGATGCGCACCGCTGCAAAGTGATATTGCCTTTACCGGCATCACCACGGACAGCCGGAGTATCGTTCCCGGAATGCTGTTTGCGGCATTGCCCGGGCAAACACACGACGGACACGACTATGTTTCACAGGCAGAGGAATCCGGCGCCGCTGCCGTGTTGGTCTGCCGGCCTGTTGATACGAGATTGCCGGTACTGAAAGTGGAAGATGTACTGACAGCACTTGGCACGTTGGCGGCAAACTGGAGGGCCGAGTGCCCGGCCCGTGTAATTGGGATCACCGGCAGCAATGGCAAGACTACCGTCAAGGAAATGGCTGCCGGTATCCTCAGACGTGTTGGCGATGTTCTGGCAACCCGGGGTAATTACAATAATGAACTCGGCGTGCCATTGACCCTGTTCCAGTTAAACAAATCACATGATTACGCGGTGATAGAAATGGGCGCCAGTAAACCCGGGGATATCGCCTATCTCGCCGGTATTGCACGACCGGAAGTTGGTTTGATCACCAACATTGGCCCGGCGCACTTGCAGGGTTTTATCAATATTGAAGGCGTGGCGCGCGCAAAAGGCGAGTTGTATGCTGCGCTTCCCAAAGATGGTACGGCCGTTGTCAACGCCGCCGAACCCTGGGTTGATTTGTGGGAAAAGGTCAACCTGGCTGAATGTGTATATTTCTTCAATGGTGAAGGTGGGAACCACGTATTTGCACGCCGCAAAGCCGGTGAGGTCGTGGTGAGCACCCCGGTTGGAGAATTTCCTCTGCAATTACCGCTTCCCGGTGAACATAATCTGACCAACGCGTTGGCGGCAACGGCAGTTTGCCTGGCCCTGGGGGTTTCACTTTCCGATATCAGGGCCGGACTTGAAGCAGTCGAACCGGTCCCCGGCCGTCTCAGCCTGGTATCGGCCGGGTCGGGCTGGACGGTGATCGATGATACCTACAACGCCAACCCCGCTTCCCTGTACGCGGCACTGCAGGTTCTGGCCAGCCAGGGCGGTGAGCCATGGCTGGTACTGGGCGATATGAAAGAACTGGGAAGCGATAGCCGCAAAATGCACGCAGAGCTGGGTGACGCAGCAAGATCCCTGGGGGTAAAACGCCTGTTCGCCCTGGGAGAGGCAAGTGCTGCGACCGCGGATGCCTTCGGCAACAGCGCGATGCATTTCGAAGACAGGGCAGGGCTGATCGAAGCCCTGCGTGCACAACTCAAGCCCGGTGTAGCCTGCCTGGTCAAGGGCTCCCGCTCAATGGGCATGGAGCACGTTGTCGATGCAATTTCCAATGGACATGAATTCACGGAGGTGAACAACTGATGCTGTTGGAACTGTTTGCATGGCTGGCGGAAATAAACCCGGACTTCAACGTATTTTTCTACATCACTCTGCGGGGAATTCTCGGCGCCTTGACCGCGTTGGCGATTTCCCTGGTATTGGGGCCATCCTTTATTCGCCGCCTGGTCAAAAAGCAGGTGGGCCAGCCGATCAGGAAGCTGGGGCCCGAGTCGCATTTCTCGAAGGCCGGTACACCGACCATGGGTGGCGCCCTGATCCTGTTCTCCATCGTGGTATCGACATTGCTGTGGTCGGACCTCGGTAACCGTTACATGTGGACGGTATTGCTGGTGACGCTGGCATTCGGCCTGATCGGCTGGGTTGATGACTACAAGAAGCTGGTTCTGCAGGACTCTGCCGGGCTGGCGGCCCGCTGGAAATACCTGGCTCAGTCCATCGTTGGGCTGGCTGCCGCGGTTTACCTTTATTCCACCGCACAATCACCCGTGGAAACGCAGATGATCGTGCCTTTCTTCAAGGGCATCGTCATACCGCTGGGCTTGGGTTACGTACTGGTCACTTACTTTTTCATTGTGGGCTACTCAAATGCGGTAAACCTTACCGATGGTCTCGACGGACTGGCAATCATGCCGGCCGTTTTCCTGGCCGTAGCACTGGGAATCTTCGCCTATGTGACCGGACATTCGGTGTTTTCGGAGTACCTGGCCATTCCTTACGTGGCAGGTGCTGGTGAGTTGACCGTTTTCTGTGGCGCACTCGCCGGTGCCGGTCTTGGCTTTCTGTGGTTCAACACGTACCCGGCGCAGGTATTCATGGGTGATATCGGCGCATTGGCAATGGGTGCTGCACTTGGGTTAATCGCGGTTATTGTCCGCCAGGAACTGGTTTTCACGTTGATGGCCGGTGTTTTTGTAATGGAGACCGTTTCGGTCATATTACAGGTGGCGTCTTTCAAGCTTACCGGCCGCAGAATATTCCGCATGGCGCCTATTCATCACCATTTTGAATTGAAGGGCTGGCCGGAGCCAAGAGTGATCGTGCGGTTCTGGATTATTTCAGTAATCCTGGTTTTGGCCGGCCTGGCAACGTTGAAGATCAGATGAAGAAGAGAGCGGGCATACATCAGGCGCACCGCGGACCGCGCATACCGGGGACCGCGCAGGTCGATGCGTGGTTGCTGGTGCCGGTGTTGCTGTTGGTGGCCTCTGGCCTGGTTATGGTGGGTTCTTCGTCTATCGCGATCGCAGATAGCCATGGCGTGAGCACATATCACTACCTGGTGCGCCATATAATCTACGTCGTTATGGGCGCCCTGCTGGCCTTGGCCTTCCGGGGGATCCCTGTAGCTTACCTGGAGCGCATCAGTCGCCCGCTGATGTGGTTGTCAGCACTGGTGTTGTTGCTGGTGTTTATCCCCGGCATCGGGCGCAGCGTAAATGGAAGTGCACGGTGGATCACCATAGGATTTGCGAATTTCCAGGTGGTCGAGGCCGTCAAGGTCATGGTGATCATCTATATGGCCGGATACCTTGTGCGCAAGGCAGACACGGTCAAGATCCGGTTCTTTGACACCCTGAAGCCCCTGGTTCTGGCGGCGATGTTGACCGGGATTCTGTTGGTTCAGCCCGACATGGGCAGCGCCGCGGTGATCACCGCGATCGTTGGCGGCATGGTGTGGCTGGCGGGTGCCGCGTGGCGCCATCTATTCATCCTGGGGGCAATTGCCGTGCCGGTGTTTGGTTTTGCCGCAATGGAACCCTACCGTCTAAGACGTATTGTCAGCTTTATGGACCCGTGGGCGGATCCTTATAACAGCGGTTTTCAGTTAACCCAGGCCCTGATCGCAGTGGGCCGGGGTGAACTATTTGGTGTTGGTCTGGGTGCGAGTATTCAAAAACTCTTCTACCTGCCTGAAGCGCACACGGATTTCATATTTGCTGTACTGGCAGAAGAGTTTGGCCTGCTGGGCGTCATGTTCATACTCTCCATGTTCATGTTGCTGGTCACGCGCATCATGATCATCGGCTTGATGGCGCACAAGGCCGAGCGCCCGTTTGCAGGTAATGTTGCTTACGGCATCGGCTTGTGGATTGGCTTGCAGGCCCTTGTCAGCATGGGTGTAAACCTTGGTGTGCTGCCCACAAAGGGATTGACTCTGCCATTGATAAGTTCAGGCGGCAGCAGCGTGCTGATGACATTCCTGGCGCTTGGAATCGTTTTCAGAATCCGCTACGAACTCTATCGGGATGCACCGGTGAAAGTGGGGCGGGTTGCGAATACCAGGGGGGCACGCCGATGAGACAGGCCGGTCGCGGGGTGTTGATCATGGCGGGTGGCACCGGTGGTCACATATTCCCCGGACTGGCAGTCGCGAACGTGCTGCGGCAGAAAGGTGTACCGGTCCGCTGGCTCGGGGCCAAAGGCGGCATGGAAGCACGAACCGTTCCAGAGGCCGGCATCGAGCTGGATCTTGTGAACATCACCGGCTTACGGGGTAATGGCCTGGTGCGGTGGGTGCGTATGCCGCTTATGCTGGCACGTGCGGTATGGCAGGCAAGAAGGCTGCTGGCTGCAAACCGCCCCGGTTGTGCGGTCAGTTTCGGCGGCTATGCCGCCGCGCCCGGTGGTATTGCCGCATGGACCAAGGGCATACCGGTCCTTGTTCATGAGCAGAATCGAATTCCCGGTATGACAAATCGTCTGCTAAGCCGGTTTTCACGCCGGATTTTGCAGGGGTTCCCGGGTACGTTCCCGGACGACATGTCGCCAATCGACAGTGGCAATCCCGTGCGCCGGGAGGTGGCCGAGATTACGGAACCACAGATCCGCCTGGCCGGACGAAGCGGGCCGGTCAGGGTGCTGATCACCGGTGGAAGCCAGGGCGCCAGGGTTTTGAACGAGACGGTGCCGGCGGCTTTTGGACTGTTACTGTCTGCCACGGCAATTGAGATTCGGCACCAGGCTGGCGCGAAGCAGGTTGAGCAAGCGCGCGAGGCATATGCGGAAGCCGGTGTGGAAGCCAAAATTGAGCCGTTTATCGAAGATATGGCCGCGGCATACACCTGGGCAGACCTGGTGATATGCAGGTCAGGGGCGTTGACCGTTGCAGAGTTGGCTGCGGCAGGCGTGGCATCCGTACTGGTGCCGTACCCCCATGCGGTCGATGACCACCAGACACGCAATGCAGAATACCTTTCATCCGGCAATGCTGCGATCATTCTGCCGCAGGCATCACTTGACCCGCAGGCACTCGCGGCTGAACTGAAACCCCTTCTGTCCGATCGTGAAAAGTTACTGGCGATGGCAACTGCGGCAAGGCAGTTGGCCTTTAAGGACGCGGCGGAGAAAGTAGTCGCTGCCTGTAGTGAATGGGTGTGCGCATGAGCACGCACAGCGGACACCTGCAGCCAATGCGCCGCATCCGGCGGGTGCATTTTGTGGGTATTGGCGGTTCCGGCATGAATGGAATTGCCGAAGTCCTGGTCAACCAGGGCTTCGATGTCAGCGGTTCGGATTTGCAGGAGTCGAGGACCACGCGGCACCTCAGGAAGCTCGGCGCAAAAGTGTTCATCGGCCATGACGCGGAACACCTTGATGATGTGGATGTGGTAGTGGCCTCTACCGCAATTCCGGATAACAACCCCGAAATCATGGCGGCAAAGGAAGCTCGAATCCCGGTCGTGCCAAGAGCCGAAATGCTTGCGGAACTCATGCGTTTCAAACGTGGAATAGCAGTTGCGGGCACACATGGTAAAACCACCACGACCAGCCTGGCAGCCAGTATTCTCGCCGAAGCGGGCATGGATCCGACATTTGTGATCGGCGGGGTGGTAAATGCCTGGGGCAGTAACGCGAGATTGGGGCAGGGCGAGTACCTGCTCGCGGAGGCAGATGAAAGTGACGGATCCTTCCTGCTGCTGCAACCGACCATTGCGCTAATTACCAATATAGACCGGGACCACCTCGAGAGTTACGAGGACAGTTTTGAGAATTTGAAAAAAGCCTTCCTGGAATTCTTGCAGCATCTGCCGTTTTACGGTGCTGCCATGCTCTGTATTGACGATCCGGAGGTGGAGGCACTGGTTCCACAGGTCAGCCGGGCCGTCGTGACCTTTGGTCTTTCCGAATCGGCCGATATACGTGCAACGGACGTGAGCCAGCATGGGCGCAACATGTCTTTCAAGGTTCACCTGCCTCAACCATCAGAGCCTGTCGATGTAACGATCAACCTGCCCGGATTGCACAATGTCCGTAACGCACTGGGTGCGATTGCGATCGCCTGGGAGATCGGCCTGGAGGTCGGCGCCGTCGTGGACTGTCTGCGTGAATTCAAGGGCATAGGCCGGCGTTTTGCAGATATTGGGGACCTGTCGATTACCAATGGCCGGGTACGGGCGATCGAGGACTACGGCCATCATCCTTCCGAACTCGAGGTCACGATCAGCGCCGCCAGGGAAGGCTGGCCGGAGAGCCGCATCGTTGCCGTTTTTCAGCCGCACCGGTATACCAGGACAATGGCACTGTTTGATGAATTTAGCCGCGTATTGTCGACGGCGGATGTGGTCGTCCTTACCGATATTTACTCGGCAGGTGAAAAGAGTATCGAAGGCACCGACAGCGCGGCGCTTTGCAACTCCATCCGTGCCCGGGGCAGGGTGAATCCGGTGTTGATTGCAGACGTCAATGAGTTGACCACGGCCCTGCCGGCGATTTTAAAAGACGATGACCTGGTGCTGTTTCTGGGTGCCGGGAGTATCGGAAAGGTTGCGGGGCAATTGCGGGAATCGGGTTTTGAAAAGGAGCTGGCGGCATGATCCCGGTTCCGGCCTTGAAAACCGACAACCCTGAACGCTTTGGCAACGTGGGTCTTTTGGTCGGCGGCGACAGCGCCGAGCGGGAGGTTTCGCTGAATGGAGGCCGGGCTGTTCTGGCGGCATTAAGGAACAAACAGGTCAGGACCGAGATGTTTGACGGCAGTGCGGCCTTATTCGAAGCTATCAATGCCGGGCGCGTAGACCGCGTGTTTAACTTGATACATGGCCCTGGCGGTGAAGACGGCACCATTCAGGGCGCCCTGCAATTAATGAATATCCCGGTGACCGGTACGGGTCTGCTCGGCTCTGCCCTGAGCATGGATAAAGTCAGGTCAAAATGGGTTTGGGAAAGATTGGGTATCAACACCCCGCCATTTGCCCTGCTTGAGCCGGGCCAGTCATTGCAGGCGGAGTTCATCGGGCAATGGGGATTCCCGATGTTTGTGAAGCCGGCCGGATTGGGCTCCAGTATCGGTATAACCAAGGTAAAGGAAGTTGGCGATATGCCGGCTGCAATATCACTTGCGCGGCAATTCAGCGATACCGTGATTGTTGAGCCTGAAATCAAGGGCAAGGAATATTTCGCGGGTATTATCGGCGCGTTTGCCCTGCCGTTGATCCGGATTGAAACACCGCGCGACTTCTATGATTACATCGCCAAGTACGAATCGGACGACACGCGCTACTTCTGCCCTTGCGGCTTACCAGAGGAAATCGAGCAGAACCTGCAAGCCTCGTCACTCGAGGCATTTCATGCGCTGGATTGCTCGGGTTGGGGCAGGGTGGATTTTATCATGGATGAAAACAGCAAGGCCTGGTTTCTTGAAGTCAATACCACACCGGGCATGACCGACCATAGCCTTGTGCCCCAGGCAGCTGCAGAAGTCGGCATCGGTTTTGACGAGCTGGTGTGGAGAATCCTGGAGAGCAGCCTGTGAGTGCCCGCAGAAGCCAGGCGATGCGACATGGAATACGGGGTTTCAGCGCCGGTGTTGCTGTAACTTTGATGTTGTTTGTGCTGGCGAGTGCAGGTGTTGTGTGGGTGTATTCCGGCATGATCGCGCAGGAGAGATGGCCAATCCGTTGGCTTGAAATCGACGGGTCGTTTGAACGTGTCAGCGCTGAACAGGTCAGGGCGAGTCTTGCACCATTGGTCAAGGGGAGTTTTTTTACGGTCGACACCGGCCTGATGCGAAAAGAGGCCAGTGATATGCCATGGGTCGCCGTCGTAAATATTCAAAAAAGCTGGCCCGATACAATCCAGGTGACTGTTCATGAGCATACGCCCGTTGCTCACTGGGTGGATGATTACCTGATTGACGCCGATGGACAGCGGTTTTCTGTTCCTTCCGCCAGGGAAATCCAGGGGCTGCCGTGGCTTGAAAGTCCGGAAGGCCAAATGGAACTGGTGTTTGAGAATTGGAAAAAATTTGACGACAGGCTGGTCTTGATCGGACAGCAGCTTGAGCGCCTGATGCTTGACCCGCGTGGCTCCTGGTCGGCGCGTTTGAGTGGTGGAACCGAAGTAAAGTTCGGTAAGGGAGATATTTTCAAAAACCTGGACATGCTGGTTTCAACCTGGTCCGGTCTCATGCGCGGGCAGGATGTGCCGCCCGTTAGCGTGGATCTCAGGTACACCAATGGTTTTGCCGTGTTGTGGCCACAGAACATAGACGCTATTGCGGGGAATTATGGCGAAAAAAACTGAAAAATCTCTGGTCGTTGGACTGGACATAGGAACCTCAAAAATCGTGGCAATTGTCGGTGAGTTGCAGACCGACGGTTCCGTTGAAGTCATTGGCCTGGGCTCCCATCCTTCGCGTGGACTGCGGCGTGGCGTGGTCGTGGATATGACATCGACCGAGCAGGCAATCCAGCGTGCGGTCGAAGAGGCGGAGTTGATGGCCGGCTGTGAAATCCATTCCGTGTTTGCCGGGATCTCCGGTAACCATCTGCGCAGCATGAATTCGGACGGTACCGTTGCCATCAAGGACCGGGAGGTCAGCGAGGGTGATGTCGATCGCGTGCTCGAAGCTGCCAGGGCGGTGCCGGTGGCCGCAGACCAGAAGATTCTGCATGTTCTGCCACAGGAATACGTACTCGACAACCAGGATGGTATCCGCCAGCCCATTGGAATGGCAGGTGTCAGGCTGGAGGCCCATGTGCACGTGGTCACCGCTGCATTGAGCGCCACCCAGAACCTGGGTAAGTGCGTAGCCCGGTGCGGGTTGACGGTGGATGAACTGATCATGCAGCCCCTCGCCGCGAGTTATGCCGCTTTAAGCGAGGACGAAAAGGCCCTGGGCGTTTGCCTTGTGGATGTTGGCGCAGGCACCACCGACATCGCGGTGTTCTCCGATGGCGCCATCCGGCATACGGCCTGTATTCCGATTGCAGGTGACCAGGTTACCAACGACATTGCGGTGGCGCTGCGTACACCAACCCAGCATGCCGAAGATATCAAGATCAAATATGCCTGCGCGCTGGAGCAGCTTGCGGGCCATGATGAAAGTATCCGTGTACCCAGTGTCGGCGACCGCACTTCACGCCAGCTTGCGAGACAGACGCTGGCACAAGTAGTCGAAGCCCGTTACCGGGAGTTGTATTCCCTGATTCTTAATGAGCTGAGACGCAGCGGGTTCGAAAACATGGTGGCATCCGGCATGGTGCTGACCGGTGGTGCAGCGAAAATGGAAGGTGCAGTGGATTTGGCGGAAGAAATATTCCACATGCCGGTCAGGCTGGCCACGCCGCAATACGTAACCGGTCTTTCGGACGTGGTTTCAAACCCGGTACATGCAACCGGTGTGGGTTTGCTGCTTTATGGCAGCCAGGCGGACAGTAGCCGTAATCTGGCGGTATCCGGCGGCGGCGACTCATTGTTATCCAGGATACAGAGTTGGTTTAGAGGTGAATTTTAAAAATACTTTAACGGCGAGCGAGAGGAGTTATAAAAATGTTTGAATTGGTGGAAAACTACACACCCAGTGCTGAGATCAAGGTAATTGGGGTAGGTGGCGGCGGTGGAAACGCTGTATCCCAGATGATCGACGCCAATATAGAAGGCGTTGAGTTCATTGCAGCCAACACGGATGCGCAGGCACTCAGAAAGTTCAAGGGCCGCACCCTGCTGCAAATAGGAGCGAGCATCACAAAGGGCCTGGGCGCAGGGGCAAATCCGGAGGTTGGCCGCCAGGCCGCCCTGGAGGACCGCGACCGGATCATCGAAATGATCGATGGGGCGGACATGGTGTTTATTACCGCAGGCATGGGTGGCGGCACCGGTACCGGGGCAGCCCCGGTAATTGCACAGGCCGCGAAAGAACTGGGAATCCTGACCGTTGCGGTCGTGACGAAACCCTTCCATTTTGAAGCAAAACGACGCATGTCGATTGCTGAACAGGGTATAGATGAACTATCCAAACACGTGGATTCCCTGATCGTGATCCCCAACGCCAAGCTTCCGGAAGTCATGGGTGAGGATGCCCTGCTGCTGAATGCATTCAAAGCCGCGAATGATGTTCTGCACGGAGCAGTCCAGGGCATAGCCGAGTTGATTACCCGCCAGGGCCTGATCAACGTTGATTTCGCTGATGTGCGAACCGTGATGTCAGAGATGGGTATGGCGGTTATGGGAGCCGGCCGGGCCAAGGGCGAAGACCGCGCAATCATGGCGGTACAGTCCGCTATTGGCAGCCCGCTGCTTGAGGATGTAAACCTCCAGGGTGCCTGTGGTGTACTCGTAAATATCACTGCGGGTATGAACCTGACCATGAAGGAGTTTGAAGAGATTGGCTCTGCTGTTGCCGACCTGGCTTCCGATGATGCCACTGTTGTCATCGGCACGGTAATTGACTCTGAAATGGGTGATGAGCTGCGCGTCACCGTAGTGGCGACAGGCCTGGGCGGCAAACCGGTCCGGGCACGGACTCCCAAACCGGTGGAGCAGACCATGCACGTGGTCCGGAATGGAACCACGGGTGAGCCGGAGCATAGCGTCGTTGAAAACGATAGCTTCCTGGAAGTAACGGGTTCAGACAGGGCAGAACAAACGGATTCGAAAACCTCGGACCTGTTCTCGCAAGATGAAAACATAGACTACCTGGATATCCCGGCTTTTCTGAGAAACCAGGCTGACTAGACGGTCGACACGGTCCCGACAGCCTGGGGAGAGTTTGCTCGCCGTGAATTATCGGACTACGTGTCCGAGACTCTCAAGGCTGTCGGGTGCTGTAACAAAGATTGTTAAATTGTTGTTAATTAGCAACAATTTGTTGCCAAAACCCCAATAAATTGTTTGTTGGTATTACAGCTTATGTTAGAATTTTTGCCGAATAACCGGCCCCAATGCCCATAAAAATGATCAAACAGAGAACCCTCAAAAATGTAATCCGAGCCACTGGCGTTGGTTTGCACACCGGTGACAAGGTGTACATGACCCTGCGGCCGGCGGCCGTCAATACCGGAATCATATTCCGCCGTATTGACCTGGATCCGATTGTCGAGGTAGCCGGGTTTGCAACCAACGTGGGTGATACCAGCATGTCATCTACGCTGATCGATGGTGATGTAAGGGTTGCCACGGTAGAGCACCTTTTATCTGCGTTCGCAGGTATGGGAATTGACAATGCCTATGTAGACCTGAGTGCGGCGGAAGTCCCGATTATGGATGGCAGCGCCGGACCATTTGTATTCCTGATCCAATCGGCGGGTATAGAAGAGCAATCAGCGGCGAAGCGGTTTATCCGGATACTGAAACCCATCGAGTACAGGTTTGAGGACAAATGGGCAAAAATTGAGCCCTACGAAGGTTTCCGCGTTTCATTCAAGATTGATTTCAACCACCCGGTGTTCAAATCACACACCAGTTTCGCCACTGTCGATTTTTCCACCACATCATTTTTGAAAGAAATTTCCCGTGCACGTACTTTTGGCTTTATGCGCGACCTGGAAATGCTGCGAAATATGAACCTGGTGCTGGGCGGCAGCATGGA
Organism: uncultured Lysobacterales bacterium; assembly: GCA_937927755.1. GTDB lineage: Bacteria > Pseudomonadota > Gammaproteobacteria > Xanthomonadales > SZUA-36 > SZUA-36. The sequence continues at coordinate 1,671 of CALBDB010000091.1, read as the reverse complement.
CAACGCCATCGTCCTGGATGATTACCGCATACTCAACGAAGACGGCCTTCGTTACGAAGATGAATTTGTCAAACACAAGGTGCTTGACGCGGTCGGTGATCTTTACCTGCTGGGCCATAGCCTGATCGGCGCCTACTCGGGTTATAAATCCGGCCACGAGTTGAATAACCAGTTGTTACGAGAATTACTCAGGCAGCCTGAATCCTGGGAGGAAGTTACTTTCGAAGAGGAAGAAGGCGCACCAATTTGTTACCTGCATCCTGCCCAAGCCGTGTAGGAGCAGCATCCCCGCGACCAAGCCGTGTAGGAGCCGCGTCCCCGCGGCGATTTTCTAATTAAAAAGCATTACGATGAATCATCGCCAATGGCGTCTGCAGAAGAATCTTAATATCCAGCCAAAGTGACCAATTCTGAATGTACCAGAGGTCGTGCTCAATCCTGAGCGCCATCTTTTCCTCGGTATCTGTTATGCCGCGAAAACCATTTACCTGGGCCCAGCCAGTGATGCCGGGTTTAACCTTGTGGCGGAGCATGTACTTGGGTATACGTGATTTGAATGATTCGTTATGTTCAACAGCGTGAGGCCGCGGTCCAACCAGTGACATTTCACCACGCAAAACATTGATCAACTGCGGCAACTCGTCGAGGCTGGTGCGCCGCAATATACGGCCAATAAGCGTCACCCGGTCATCATTCTCGGTCGCCTGCACCACGTCACCTTCCGGTTCTTCATGTAACCGCATGCTGCGGAATTTAAGGATGTCTATCGGCTCACCGCCGATTCCATTCCGCTTTTGCCTGAATAGCACCGGCCCCGGGCCTGACAAGCTGACCAGCAAGACAAGCAGGAGAAAAAGGGGTGATAGCAATGTCAGCAGCAAAAAAGCGCCCAGCCGGTCAAATATGGCTTTTAAACGCATTTCTGAACCTGTCATAGGTGTACCGCTGAGATTGATAACCGGCAAGCCACCCCATTCGACGATGCCCTGGTTCAAAAGCCGGTACTGGTCCAAATCGGGGATAACATTCACATCCACTATCGATTCATTTAATTCTGCCAGTGTGGACTCAAGCAGATTCCGGTCATCCCATGGCGCAGCTACCCAGACCTCGTTGATGCGCTCGGAGGCAACAAATTCAGCCAGTTGTTCGACCGGGTAGGTGTTTTCACCAGACCAGTCCGGACCAAAGCGCGCCACGAGCCTCAACTCACCATCCGGATCTGACAGGATGCGTTTTTCTACACGCCTGCCATTGTCGCCGCCACCCACTAAAACCAATCTTCGTGTGACCCTGGAGTTTCTTCTGCGCCGCACCTGCCATGCGTGTTCAATAAGTTGGCTGATAAATAAGCCAACACCCCCGAACAGCACCCAGTAAGCAAACCAAATCCTGGAATAGTCCGAGGTTACCTTGAATAGCGCCGCCATAGTTACGAGCGTGGTGACAACCAGCGCCCAGCCAGCAAGCAGGCGCCGTGCCTTGCGCAGGAACGCCCACCGGAACTCGCGCCGAAAAGCACCGGTTGCGGGCATGATGACGGCTGCGGTCAACAAACCAAGCAACAGGGCAATCACATAACTGGTGCTCAGTTGCAGTGAATCGAAACGGGCAAAGAAGGCCAGCAAGAACGCCAGTAAAATCACCAATTGTGTTTGTAGATTTTTCATT
>CALBDB010000090.1 GCA_937927755.1 uncultured Lysobacterales bacterium | reverse complement strand
GCGCACTTTTAACGATACCAGGAAAATTTATGGCACCCGTGGTAACAGTTTTGTCGCGGTGGTGGAGTTCGGCGACAAGGTACGTGCCAGGGCGGTTTCGGCCGGTGGGCAAAGCGGTGACCCGTCATCGCCCCACTTTGCCGACCAGGCGCAAATATATGCCAGCGGCCAGTTAAGAGATGTCTACTATTACAAGGAAGACGTACTCAAAAACGCCGAGGAGACTTACCAGCCGGGAACCAGATAGGCCTACACAGGAATCGCTCAGAAGACCCCCGGTAACAGCCACTTGCTGTTTTTCTTATACTCCTTCCACCCGGGGTAACGCGACATGCTGGCTTCTTTCATGATCATATTGACCGCAAACAGACCACACCAGACCCAAGTCAATACCAATACCGGTAACCAGTGCCAAACCATCAGTGCAAAGCTGGCATAAATTAACATCTCACCAAGGTAATTGGGGTGCCGGATATAACGGTGCATACCGTCGGTAATCAGCCCGCGCTGGTAACGCAATGTGTAATATTTCTGCGCATCAGCAGCAATCATGACCACGCTGCCGATCATGCACATGCTGATACACAGGGCATACCACGCACCGTCGGGTAATGGGTATTCGGGTACAGACACGCCGGAAATCAGCAGCCAGCCAAACACCCAGTACCAGCCGAGCACGCCGAGAAACGCAAAGATCCCGCCCCCGATCGTTATCTTCTTTTGCCATGCCGGATCAGGAAAGGCGACATCCTTGATAAACCAGATAGTCCCATAACTGCCCTGTATCGCCAGGTAAACCCAGGCCGCAGTAGAAAAATTCTGGTAGTACCACATCAGGAAGCCTAGAAAGAAAAAGGTCCCGCACTTCTGAAAATTAATAACCCAGGCAAACTTCCAGGGCCGCGGCCCCCCGCCAAAATCACTAACCATGAAATCAGTAAACCGGTTCAACCCCAAGACCCACCCGGGAGCCACCTGCCTGTCGACTGTCGTTTCATCCACCATAAATCCAGAGTACTGTAAATTCTTCCGAAGGAAAACCTGGCAGCGCCATTGCCAAATCTCGAAATACCGCCGGGCGCGTTAACTGGGCGCAAAAAACCACCAATTACATTAATCACGGATAACCCCAGAACCCTCACTCACCCCAATTTGCGGATGAGATTGTGATCCAGGTGACGTGCACGGTGGTATTCCGCGATGCGGGTAATAGCAGCGCTATTGCCAAATCGTGGAATGCCGCTGGGTGCGTTAACTGGGCGCAAGACCACCCGTGAATTGGGGTGAATGAGGGTTCCACAAAAAAGAAGGACCAGCAAGGGGTCAGCTGGTCCTTCCATCGAGGGCCGAAGCAAGGGGAGCTCCGATCCTCAGTACGAAAATGGCATAAGGGGGAACACCATTTCCGATTCCGCAGGTCCTTCCAGACCAAATTCGGAGAAAATCAGTCAAGGGAAAGTAAAAATAACCATCCGCTTTATCCTTTAAGTCTAGCGCAAATTAAACGAATTTAATATATGAATATTGCCTGCATAGTAAGCTTGTCGAATCGAAAATATCCCGGCTGCGGATTAACTGTTTTTTCGACGCGTGCGCAGCGTGTCAACTGAAAACGTGGCAACATCACCTTGCGGGGTTTTTAGCGGCTGACCCTCTGCCGGAGCAAATGCCGTACCATAAATCACCTCGTAACTGGCCGGGTACCGGCCGTTACGGCTGAATTCCTCGTAGGCTTCCAATAACCCTTGCAGATGTCCTTTTCCGGTCAGCCCGCGAAACCTGTCGCTGGCCACATTGTGCTCACCCACGCCTTTTAACTCACGCATCAATGACATCACATCCGGGTACTCGAGCGTCACGCGCTCGGCATCCATGACCGGTTCACGGAAACCCGCGGCCATCATTTCATCGCCGATGTCGTGCATATCCGGATGGTCGTTAACATGTGGAAAATCATCCACCGCACGCCACGCCTGTTTAAGCTCATACAGGGTATCCGGGCCAAAACAGGTAAATACCAGCATGGCATCAGGTTTCATGACGCGCCGGAACCCACTAAAAATTGCGGGCAAGTCATAGCTCCATTGCAGGGCCAGGTTTGAAAAAATCATGTCCACGCTCCTGCCCGCCAATGGCAGCGTGTGCATATCGGCGCAGAGGCGCTGCAGGCCTCCCGATTCGTCGATTGCTACCCCCTCACCTGCCATCGCCAGCATGGCCGGCGCCCAGTCCAGCGCAACCACGCTCGCCTGCCTGAACCGCCCCGCCAGCGCACGGCTGCCCGACCCGGTACCGCAACCGAGATCCAGAACCACTGCGGGCTCAAAGCGGCTGAATTCAATACGTTCAAGAAGACGTGATTCAATCTCCCGCTGCAGTACCGCGAACTGGTCATAGCCTTGCGCCGCCCTTCCAAACGAACGCCTCATGGCATCTTTATCCAGTGGTGTCAGGCTCATGCCTCAAACTCTTCCATCATACTGATTTTAATCATGGGCTCTTCAGTCGAAACAGGCCCGGTATTTTACAGCCAATTGGGCCGGGCAGCAGTTCGTGGGCCATCGCCTACAAGTTTTAGCGCAAACATCCCACCCTATAGCGGGCAAGGTGCCTGTTTGAAAGACATGGAGACCAGGGTACAAATGAGTCAGCTGATGAGCACGCTACAAAATTTTTTAAAAAAACAGCCCGGTAACTGGTGGCACACCGCACTGGACCTGCTGCTTCCGACGCGTTGTTTGCTCTGCGGTTTGCCATCGGGCGCCATCTGCATTTGCACGGCCTGCAAAAAGGACCTGCCATGGACAGGCGTACACTGCCCGCAATGTGGTTTGCCGCTTAACACACCGGGGGATCAAATCTGCGGCAGTTGTATCAAAAATGCTGCACGGATAACTCACACGGTTTGTCCTTTGCAGTACTGTTTTCCGGTTGACCGCCTGGTGCAGTCACTCAAATTCAAGCGCCAACTCGCTGCAGGCAGGGTCTTGAGTCACTTGCTGTGTGAATGGGTTGTCAGCCACAACTGTGACCATCCGGACGCGCTGGTTCCCGTACCACTGCACAGCCTGCGTATGTTCAGGCGGGGGTTTAACCAATCGGTTGAGCTGGCGGCTTACACAGGCAAAGTGCTCGATGTGCCGCTGTTGACGGGCGCATTGAGACGGCACCGGAATACCCGGGCCCAATCGGGCCTGAGCCGCAAACTACGCCGCAAGAATGTGCGTGGGGCGTTTTACTGGCACGGCCCGGCACGACCGGGGCGGCATGTTGCCCTGGTAGATGACGTTATGACCACGGGAACCACGGTTAACGAGTGCGCCAGGATATTGAAAATGGCCGGGGCCAAACGTATCGATGTGTGGGTTGCCGCGCGGGCTGTTCCTGCCGGCAGTCGATAGGGTTTAACCTTCATCCGCCAGTACAGCCCAACGCTCGTGGTCACACCACTCACCGTTGATTCTTAAAAATCGAGGCGAAAAACCTTCGTACTGAAAACCGACACTTCTTGCCAGGCCGATTGAAGGATAGTTGCCGGGCTGGATGTTGGCTTCCAGCCGGTGCAGGCCGAGTTTGTCAAAGGCATGGCGGATGACCTGCGTCAGGCCTTCCTTCATGTAGCCCTTCTCAGCATGGCCGGCAACACCGAAATAGCTTACATAGGCACCGCACAATGCCTCGTAGGTAATGATATTCAGATTGACAACACCGCAGATGGCACCGTCCTCCAGCCTTTTGATCAGGAAACCGGCTTCGTTGTCACGTTGAAGGCGGGTCATGTAGCGCTTCCACCCCTCGTGGTTCTTGGGGGCCGAAACCCATGGGTGATGCAGGCCAATGCTTTCCCGCATGGCGGCCAGGAAGGCATCTTCATCCTCTGCTGCAGGAGGCTGGATAAATGTTCTGAACCCTTCTAAAGACAACATAGCGGATCAACCAATCGCATAATGAATCAACAGGCCAACCCAAATGGCTGCACCGACCCGGTTATTGTTCAGAAATGCCTTGAAACAGGCATCACGGTCACGATGCCTGACCTGGTACTGCTGACGTGCAAACAGCACCGCTGCAACCGCTACGCCCGCAAACCACGGCCATGTAAATTGCAACTGCACCCCCAGCCAAACCAGCAATGCAACCATCAGTATTTTCAGAACACGCAAAATCAAAAGATCATGGCTTCCGAACAGTATCGCCGTGGATTTCAGGCCGATCGAAATATCGTCATCACGATCAACCATGGCGTACAGCGTGTCGTAGATGACCGACCAGATCACGTTGATCAGCAAAATCCACCAGGCGGCGGAAGCTACCTGCCCCGTCTCCGCGGCAAAGGCCATGGGGATACCCCAGCCAAATGCCACGCCGAGCACGACCTGCGGAAAATGTGTCCAGCGTTTGAAGAATGGATAAGTGGATGCCAGAACCGCACCGGCAAATGCCAGTTTGATGGTCAGCAGGTTGGTCATCAACACCAGCCCGAACGCCAGCAGCATCAGCGTGAAAAAGGCCAGCAAGGCTTCGCGCACACTCAATTCGCGCGAGGCCAGTGGCCGGCTGCGGGTACGCTCAACATGCGGATCGAAATCCCGGTCGGCCACATCGTTCATGATGCAACCCGCTGCGCGCATCAGCACGACACCGGTACAAAATATCAGTATGTTTTTTGCCGTGGGGCTGCCCTCACCAGCTATCCACAACGCCCACAGCGTCGGCCACAGCAACAAAAGTATGCCGATCGGCCGGTCAAAGCGCATCAGTCGCCACAGGGCGTTCCATTTCACATGCATGGGCGGAATTGTAGGGTAACGGCAAGCAAATGTGGCAAAAAAACAATTACAATGCGCGCCATGGAACTTATAGATATTGGCTGCAACCTGACACACGACTCGTTTGACTCCGATCGTGACAAGGTGATTGAAGCGGCACGCGAGGCCGGTGTCGTACAAATGATCGTAACCGGGGCCAGCGCCGAGGGTAGCGAGGCCGCATTGCAACTCGCCGGCAAGTACCCCGGGGCTTTGTTTGCAACTGCCGGGGTACACCCGCATCGCGCGTCCCGGTACAACAGTGAAACAGACAGCCTGCTACGTGACCTGGCCAGCCACGATGAAGTAGTTGCCATCGGTGAAACCGGTCTTGACTATTTTCGCGATTTTTCACCCCGCAAAGCACAAAGGTCGGCATTCGAACAGCAGATTCAAATTGCCATTGAGACCGGCCTGCCGTTTTTCCTGCATCAGCGTGACGCGCATGATGATTTTGTTGCGATGCTCAGGGAATCCCGTGATCAGTTAAACGAGGTGGTCGTGCATTGCTTCACCGGCAGCAAGGCCGAGATGTTTGAGTGCCTGGATCTCGATTGTCATATCGGCATCACCGGCTGGATTTGTGATGAAAGGCGGGGAACACACATGAAGGAGTACATGAAAGACATTCCTTCCAACCGCCTGATGATCGAAACGGATGCGCCCTACCTGAAGCCGCGCAACCTGCGCCCAAAAATAAAGAGCCATCGCAATGAGCCGCGCCTGTTGCCCTGGATACTCGGCACCCTGGCTGCCTGCAGGAATGAACACCCCGACGCGCTGGCTGAAACAACCACCCGCAACGCCCGGGAGTTTTTCCGTCTAAACTAATGGTGTCGTGTAAAGAAATATCCCGGCAACTGCTGATTCGCAGGCAATAAAAAAGGAGCCTCCCGGCTCCTTCTTCATACTTGCTCTAAATCCTAGGCGATAAATTGTGCCGTAAGCATGGTTACGCGCTTACGCTGCATTTTCAGATCTTTTTCCAATTCCCTGTAACGGGTGGTCAGGGCGTGCTGGTCAATGGCGTCGGCCAGCTTCTGGCGGCCCTGCTGCATACGTTCCATCTGTAGTTGCTGCCACTGGTTGACAGTCTCCTTGAACTGGGCATATTCCGTCTCCATTAATTTACGCCAACGCGGATTCTCTTCAGACACATCCAGTTTTGCCTGGGCACGTTTGAAAATCATCGCCAGGCGGGCGCGCTGGATTTTAAAATCCGGGGTACGCTTCAGGTTTTTCGCCAGGCCTACCCACGAACACATCGAAATAAACCACTTATTGATGTCGTACTGCCACCAGCGGATACCATTTCGGTAATCACTCTGAAAAAGGTGGTGGAAATTATGGTAACCCTCACCGTAAGTAACGATGGCCAGGAACCAGTTGTCCCTCGCGGAGTTCTCGTCGGTGTAAGGACGGCTGCCCCACATGTGGGCCAGTGAATTGATAAAAAATGTTACGTGGTGGCTGACCACCAACCGCAGGATACCTGCTAACAGGAATACACCCAGCACATCACCAACCATCCAGCCTAGCAAAAGGGGCAATCCTACGTTGGTAAGCAGCACCACCGGCCAATAGAGCTTGTGCTGCCAGGCAACGATCGGGTCACGCTGTAAATCGGGAACAACGCTCCAGTCGAGTTTGCCGCTTTCGTAATCCCTGATCATCCAGCCGACGTGGGCAAACCAGAAGCCACGGCCGATCGAGTACGGATCCTTGTCATTGTCATCGACATCACGGTGGTGAAAACGGTGACGTATGCACCACACGAGGATACTGTTCTGCAGGGCCATACCACCTACTATGGCGAGGAACAAACGCATGATCCAGTGTGCTTCATAGGCCCGGTGTGACCACAGGCGATGATAGCCACTGCCTATCCCGATGCCGTTTGCTACCAGGAAGATCGCAAAAAATGCCCAGGCCCATCCGCTGAATCCGTAAACAATGCCGTACCAGGGTACGATGCTGATTGCGGCCAGGAAAGTCAGGCCCAATACCAACGAAACAGGCCAGTTAATCGGGGCCTTTTCAGATTTATAGTCAGTTGTCATGCATGATCACTCGAAAAATAGGTGGGATATTGAGAGACATTCTATCCCAGAGATGTAGTCGATTCGTTAAGATTTCAATAAATGCATCAACTTCTCAGGCCGATGCCACGGTGCAACAACCACAGGCACAGGCTAGCCAGCAGCACACCGAAGACGCCCATGATGGCATAGGCATAGCCAATTTCGACATCCGAAACACCCAGTATGCCGTAGCGAAAGCCGTTGACCATGTACAGGATCGGGTTGAACGCGGAGACTTTCTGCCAGAATTCCGGCAACAGGCTGATGGAGTAGAAAACTCCGCCCAGGTAGGTCAAGGGGGTAAGGATAAATGTCGGGACAATGGCAATATCATCAAACTTATTCGCATAAATGGCATTGACCATCCCGGCCATCGCAAACACGATCGAGGTCATCAACAACACGGATACCATGATAAACGGGTGCTGTACCTCGACACGTGTGAAAAACAGGGAAATCACCATGACCACGGCGCCCACCATCATGCCCCTGGCCAACGCACCGGTGACATAACCGGCCAGGATCACCCAGTTTGGCAACGGTGAAATCAAAAGCTCTTCGATATGGCGGCCAAATTTGGCGCCGAAAAAGGACGAAACCATGTTGCCGTAGGAACTGGTGATCACGGACATCATGATCAGTCCCGGCACGATAAACTGCATATAGTCAAAGCCACCCATCTCACCGATGCGGCGGCCGATCAGGTTGCCGAAAATAACGAAATAAAGCGTCATCGTTATTGCCGGGGGTACCACGGTCTGGGCCCAGATACGCAATATGCGTGTCACTTCCTTGTGTACGATGGTTTTATAGCCAACCCAGTTCACCCGCATGTTCACACCGCGACCCCCTTGTCCACGAGACGTAAAAACAGCTCTTCGAGCCGGTTGGCCTTGTTTCTCATACTCAATACGCGAATACCCGATTGATCCAGTGCCGCGAACAGGGCGTTAATTGACTTTTGCTTTGGTAACGAGGCTTCGAGGGTAGATTCATCACGTAACTTTATTTCCACACCTTCAATTTGTGGTGCGGCGGACAGGGGGTCACGCACATCCAGTATAAATGTTTCGATATCCAGTGTTGCCAGCAGGGATTTCATATCGGTGTTCTGGACAATTTCACCGTGGTCGATGATCGCGATATTGCGGCACAACTCTTCGGCCTCTTCCAGGTAGTGGGTGGTTAATATGACCGTCGTTCCGCTTTCATTGATCTCGCGGATAAACTCCCACATTGACCGCCTGATCTCAATGTCCACACCGGCAGTCGGCTCATCCAGTATCAACAGCCTGGGCTCGTTGACCATGGCCCGCGCGATCATCA
>CALBDB010000089.1 GCA_937927755.1 uncultured Lysobacterales bacterium | reverse complement strand
CAACGTGACCATCAATAATCTGCTACCGGGCTTTATAGCCACCGACCGCCTTTATTCTCTGCTCAGGGGCAGAGCTGCGGCAAGTGGCATAGATGAAGAAAGCTTCTGTAAGGCGTTTTTTGACAAGACTCCGGCCAAACGTCCCGGCGATCCGGATGAGTTTGGAGCAGTCTGTGCATTTTTGTGCAGCCAGCACGCGGCTTATATCACCGCCCAAAACATCCTGATGGATGGAGGATTGTACCCGGGAACTTTCTGAAGCCGGGCCGATCGACCGCCCGGTATGATTCTTCAATCCATGTACATGGAACTGACTGACTCACCCTGGGCCATTCTGCGGATGGTCTCCGCCAGCATCTGAGCAACGCTTAACTGGCGGATCCGGTCACAGGCCAGCGCCTCATCACTCAACGGGATAGTGTCAGTAACTACCAGTTCGTCCAGTTCTGAATTGCTGATGTTCTCGATGGCATTGCCTGACAGTATGGGGTGCACGCAATAGGCGGCAACCCTCACCGCACCATGATCTTTCAGAGCAGCGGCAGCTGTACACAGGGTGCCAGCGGTATCAACCATGTCGTCCACCATCACACATGTCTTACCTTCGATTTCACCGATGACGTTCATTACCTTGGAAACATTGGCCCGCGGGCGACGTTTGTCGATAATCGCAAGTTCAACATCAAGGCGCTTGGCAATTGCCCTGGCTCGCACTACGCCACCAACGTCCGGCGAAACAACGACGATCTCGTTGCTGCCCTGATGACGCCAGATATCGGCCATGGTCAACGGTGAGACATAAACGTTGTCCACCGGGATATCGAAAAAACCCTGTATCTGGTCCGCGTGCAAATCAATGGTCAGTACCCGGTCCGTACCCACGGCACTGATCATCTTTGCGGCAACCTTGGCCGTGATCGGTACACGGGCTGAACGTGGACGACGGTCCTGGCGGGCGTACCCAAAATAGGGGATAACTGCGGTTACACGTGAGGCGGAGGCGCGTTTGAAAGCATCCACCATGACCAGCAACTCAACAAAGTTATCGGCTGCCGGTGCGCAGGTTGACTGGATCAGGTAGATGTCCCGGCCACGGATATTCTCCATGATTTCGACAGCTACTTCGCCGTCGCTGAAACGGCCCACGACAGCCTTGCCCATCGGAACACCAAGTTCCTGGGCAATATCATTTGCCAACCTGACGTTGGAATTGCCCGTAAATACCATCAGGGAGCCATTGGCCACTGTGTCACCACCCGGATTGAATCGTTTATTGCTGTTTTATTTAACCATAAAAATGGCTGGGACGGCAGGACTCGAACCTGCGAATGCGGGGATCAAAACCCCGTGCCTTAACCAACTTGGCCACGTCCCAATCGTTTTCAATCTTTCAAAATCACACTATGTCGACAAACCGTCCAGCAACGGTGATCTGTCCACCCCGCCCACGGCGCGGACATTATATCGGCATTTTAATTCGCTTGCCGCGCCGATTGCAGCCTTTTTATCATCAAAGCTTAAAAAAATTGTGCTCCCAGTTCCACTCATCCGCGGTTGTCCCCATGCTTTCACGTCCCGCATGATGGTTTTTAACTCCGGATACATTTCCAGAACCACCGCTTCACAGTCGTTGCGACCGGCGTGCGGATCGATCTGCGCCAAATCCATCTGTCTGGAATCCCGTTTGAGACGGGGATGGCTGAACACCTCCGCCGTTGAAATAGCAATTTCCGGAAATATCAATACGTAGAAACCCGGACCCAGTGACACCGGCCGCAGCATTTCGCCCGTCCCTTCCGCCAGGGCGCTGTAGCCGTGAACAAATACCGGCACATCAGCACCCAACGCTTGTCCCATGTCAGCCAACTGTTGCGGGGTCTGTCCGCAGGACCACAGGTGGTTCAGCGCCACCAGCGCCGTTGCCGCATCGGAGCTTCCGCCACCAAGCCCCGCGCCGGCCGGTATGCGCTTATTCAAATTGATATGGACGCCCATTTTTATATCATGGTGATCCTTTAACAACCGTGCTGCATGTACGCAAATATCTTCCGACTCCCTTATGCCGGGTACATTGCAGCTACGCGTGACTTGTCCACTTTCATTGATGGTAAACCGCAGTTCATCACCCCAGTCCAATATCTGAAACAGGGTCTGTAAATTGTGATACCCGTCCGGACGCCGGCCGGTAATGTACAAAAACAGGTTCAGCTTGGCCGGCGCAGGCCATACCTGGGGAGTTTTTTCGGGCAATCTAGTCAAAACAACTATTCCCTGTTGCCTGTATCCACCAGCCAACTGCCAATGGCCAGTTTTACACGGTAATTATCGCGCCTGGCATCAAGCCTGACCGGCAGGGCCAAACCCGCATCGGTATTGTAGCGATTGAAATCCACATTCCAGCCAAACTGTTCCAGGTGTACCAACAATCCTTCGGAATCAAGTTCCTCCATGTCACTGCCGCCCGGCGCCGCCAGTCCCCTCACCCACCATTGCAAGGCGTCTACCGGTATGGGCCAGCCCATACGGTCCTGGATCAGCGCATTGACACCCTCGGCCGTTTGTTCAAACCCGTTGGCCTCTCTCAGCAGCGCACCTTCCGGTCCGATTTCCAGCCGCCAGGCACCGCGCCCCATCGCACCATGAAAATCCAGCACACTGTTTTGCTGCGCCACGTCCCAGTGTAAACGGCCGCTGCCGCCCTGCTCACCATCATCGAGCGAAATCTTGCCAACAAAGCCCCAAGCGGTGACTTCGATTAATTTATCAGCACGGTCGCGGTAGGCTGCCTGCTTGTCAATGACCGGTTTCCTGAAATCAACGCTGCTGCAAGAGGTCAGCACAACGAGCAAGAGCAACAGCCAGTTCGGACTGGTTAAAACCGTGCGTTTCAAGGCAACACGCCAAAACTTTGCATGGTCTTGACCAGTATTTCATTGCCACTTTCCATCTGCAGGCCCAGTTCCCAGAGCGACCGTGCTTCGTCTTCTTTTCCACTTACCCAGAGCACTTCGCCAAGATGAGCGGCAACCTCGGCATTGGGCATCAACTGCCAGGCTTCCCGCAAGTAATTCTCGGCCTCCTGCAAACGCCCCCGACGGTATGAAATCCATCCCATGCTGTCGATGATCGCAGCATCCGAGGGCTGCAGATCATAAGCCAGATTGATAAGTTGTTCAGCTTCGTCATAACGATCCGTCAAGTCCGCCAGCGTGTATCCCAGCGCGTTGATCGCAGCGGCGTTGTCCGGTTGAGCCGTGATAATTGTGCGCAGGTCTGACTCAGCCAGTTCCAACTGCCCCAGGCCTACTGCCGATAGCGCCCTCATGTATCGTATTGAAATATCATTTGGCAGGTCTGCCAGCGCCTGGTTCAGAATCTTCATGGCTTCATCCCTGCGTCCGGCATCCTGTAGCATCTGTGCCTCGGCCTGGTAACTCTGCGACCTGAAACCATCATCTGCTTGAAGCCGTAACTGCCCCAGAAGGTTTCGTCCAGTCTCGAGGTCGCCAAGCCCGGCATGCAAAAATGCCCGGCGCATAATGGCCCACTGCGACTGTTCGCCTGTTACCTGTTCATACCAGTCGATCGCCTCACGCTTGTACTCGAGCAATTCTGCGCTTTGAGCCGCCTGAAACGCAGCGTCCGGGTTTCCTTCATAGCGGTTCTCTGAGAACCCACGGTACAACTGTTCTGCGCTTTCCCTATCCCCGGCATCCAGGGCAAATACAATTCGGGCAAAGCGCATGTCCGGCGTGTCCGGCAGCTGCGCCAATACCGCCAGCCCTGCTGCTAATTCATCATTGCGCTTCAACAGCTCCGCATATGACGTCGCAATTTGCAAGTCATCCCGGTTAAGTTCCCAGGCGTGCTGGTATCGCTGTAGCGCCAGATCACTGTTTCCCATGTTCACGGCCAGTCGGCCCGACCAGGCCTGGAAATCCGCCCTCTCAGGCTCAAGCTCAATTGCCTGGTCAACAAAATCCACGGCGTTTTGCAACTCACCCTTCTGCGCCTCAAACTGGCTGAGTGCGTAAAGCGCATCAGCATTGGTGTGTGAACTGAAATCTGTCAGCAAGTGATCCAGAACCTTACTGGCCCGGGCCCGGTCGTTGGCAGGCGCGAGCAGCGAGATGACGATTTGCCATCCGACTCCCTGGTCGGGCGCTGTCATTTCCAATATCCGGGCAAGCTGGTACTCGGCACCCACATAATCGCCTTCCCGCAGCCTTGATCCCGCAGCTAGTTCTCTTGCTTCCAGGCTTTCCGGCGCAAGAGTCGCCCAGCGGTCCGATGCCAGTGCAACCATCTGCCACTCGGCTGCCGACACGGCAACCCTGGCTGCCCGTTCGGCAATTTCCGGGTCTTCTGACAGCATGGCCGCTTCCAGATATTCAGACGCCGCACCGGAAAAATCACCTTCGGTGCCAAGGACTTCTGCGGCAAAAACGTGGTACATCACGTTCGGGTCTGTTGGTTGGAATTCTCGTTCCCCGGTTGCATCAACCGCGGCTACAGTCTCCGGGGCATCAGTCACTGCGACCGCTGCGCGTGGGGATTCGCGCACGGAAGAGCATGCCGTCACAAGCAAAAACGCGAAAATCAGCACGCCTTGCACCCGTTTCATGAAACAATAGTCCATATTCATAAACCGAAGGATAACTGCTTGCAGCAATCGAACCAATCCCCGGTGGTGTTCCATGTTGATATTTGGGCGCTGAACGGGAACCGGAAACTTAAGGGACTTGATATTGCCGTGACTGGCAAGCAGAATCGCTACCCAAATTAAACACAATTTTATCCATGCCGCTACTCACTACCGGAATTTCCCATCATACCGCAACTCTCGAAATCCGAGAGAAGATCGCTATCGCGCGTACCGACTATGCCGAGCGGGTACAAGAACTACATGAACTGGACGGGGTGGAAGAGGTTGTGGTGGTCAGCACCTGCAACCGGACTGAAATCTATAGCGTCGGACGTAAGGAAAGTCGTGAACAAATCCGTCAATGGCTGCAGGCCAAGGGCCACCTGAGTGACGCTGAAATGGACGAACATTGTTATGTACGCGAACGCGAACTGGCAGTGCGGCACCTGTTTCGGGTTGCAGGCGGGCTGGAATCCCTGGTGCTAGGCGAATCACAAATAGTCGGCCAGTTGAAAGATTCGTGGCAGATGGCCCATGAAGCCGGCGGTGTCGGCAAAGTCCTCGACCGTCTTTTTCAGCACGCGTTCGCAACAGGCAAAATCATCCGTAGCAAGACACGTATTGGCGATCACCCGGTCTCGGTGGCTTATACCACCGTCATGCTGGCCAAGCAGATTTTTGGCGACCTGACGAGCAAGACCGTCCTCCTCGTGGGCGCCGGTGAAATGGTCGAACTTTGCGGCCGTCACCTATACGACAAGGGCGTGTCAAACCTGATTATTGCCAACCGCAGCCTCGCTCGCGCCAATGAATTGGCGACGCAGTTCGATGCGCATGCTGTTGCCCTGGGTGAGCTGCCGGGCATATTGCACAAAGCCGATATCCTGATCAGTTCCACGGCAAGCCAGGAACCGGTTCTGTTCGCCGATTCAGTCAAGGCCGCACTCAAACAACGAAGACACCAACCCATGTTCCTGGTGGATATTGCCGTGCCAAGGGATATCCACCCTGCGGTTGGTAAACTGGACAGCATCTACCTGTACACGATTGACGACCTGCAGAAAGTAGTCGATGAAAACCTGTCCAAACGCACAGAAGCAGCCGAGGCTGCTACGGGTGACGTCAGTGAGGCCGTGGATGAGTTCATGCGCTGGCTGAACAGTGCGCGGGCTGTAGTTTATTTACAGAACATGCACAAGCACGCACGCAGCAATAGCGAAGAATTAGTTGCAAAAGCGCTGCGCAAGCTGAAAGCGGGGAAAGACCCTGAAAAGGTCGTTACCCAGTTGGCAAATACCCTGGCCAAACGAATCCTGCATCTGCCCAGCACACGTCTGCGCGAAGCAGCGGAGCAGCAGGATGAAGAATTGCTCAGAGTTGCAAACCGCCTGTTCGAACCAGAAGACCAGCCATGAGCCTTCTACCCTCAGTCCATGCAAGACTGCAACAGGTTCAGGAACGGCACGAGGAGATCTCCATGTTGCTGGCGACACAGGAGGTCATGGCAGACCAGAACCGTTTCCGTGATTTATCGATGGAATACGCACAACTGGAGCCGGTGGTTGCAGTATGGGCCAAATGGCAACAGGCCGGCCAATCCATCGAGGAAGCCCAGGGCTTGCTCAAAAACCAGGATGCCGATATGCGGGAGCTCGCAGACGAAGAGCTCGAAGCAGCAACAGTGCAACAACAGGAACTGGAACAACAGCTGAACGTACTTCTGCTGCCCAAAGACCCGGACGATGACAACAACATTTTCCTGGAAATACGTGCCGGAACCGGCGGTGACGAGGCTGCGCTGTTTGCCGGCGATCTGTTTCGCATGTACCAACGCTATGTTGAGAATAACAAGTGGCAGATAGAGGTCATTAATACCAGCCACGGCGACCACGGCGGCTACAAGGAAATTGTTGCGCGCATTGTCGGTCGCGGTGCATATTCCAGGTTCAAATTTGAATCCGGCACTCACCGGGTCCAACGGGTTCCGGAAACCGAGTCACAGGGTCGTATCCACACATCAGCGTGCACCGTCGCAATCCTTGCGGAGCGGGAAAGCATAGAGGGTGTCGATATTCAAACATCGGACCTCCGAATAGACACCTTCCGTGCTTCCGGCGCGGGTGGTCAGCACGTTAACACAACCGATTCCGCCATTCGGATCACGCATTTGCCAACCGGCCTGGTAGTTGAATGCCAGGATGAGCGCTCCCAGCACAAGAACAAGGCCCGCGCCCTGTCACTGTTGAGCGCGCGGTTGCTGGAACAGGAAAAGGCTGAACAGGCCCGCGAACAGGCTGAAAGCCGGAAAATGCAGGTGGGTTCAGGTGATCGCTCGCAGCGAATCCGCACCTACAATTATCCTCAAGGGCGAGTCACCGATCACCGTATCGGCCTGACTCTGTACAAGCTGGAAGAGTTACTCGGCGGCAACCTCGATATTATCGTCGAACCGCTGACGCAGGAACACCAGGCTGAGCTGCTGACCGAACTGGGAAATTGAATGCACCTTCGAATTTTGTTGATCCTGCTCGCCAGTTGCCTTACCGGCAGTGTATCTGCCGCTGGCAACGACAACATCTTTACGCTATACCTGGTTCGCCACGCTGAGAAGCAATCGGATGGCGGCCGTGACCCCGGACTGACAACGGCCGGTATGGATCGCGCCCGGAAATTGGCCGACCGGCTGCAAAACAAAGACATTGTGGACATCTGGTCGAGTGACTACAAACGTACGCGAAGCACAGCAGAGCCACTGCTGGAAGAACTCAATCTCGATCTTAAGATTTATGATCCCGGCAATCTGCCCGCCCTGGCTGAACAATTAAGAGACAATAGCAGTAACGCTTTTGTCGTAGGGCACAGCAACACCACCCCTGAACTTGCCCGTTTGCTTTGCCAGTGCGTCATTGCTGATATGGATGAGTCGGAATATGAGAGACTCATTGTGATCACGGTAGTTGGCGAAGAAGTTAGGGTTCAGGCACTAAGACAAAATTAGCTCTTCTCATCATAGAAGCATGAGACTAAGCCGTGCACTTCGTGTTTCTGGGATATGTGGTTTGCAGAGGGCGGGGTTATCTGAGCCTGTACAGGTACGTGGCCACGGCTAAATTTACAGGTGTTACAAGAGCCAGCACATCAAGATTGTACTGGTATCCTGGAAACAGCAACAACCCGTAAGCAACAACCAGTCCGGCCATTAACACCACCACCCCTGCCCGTCTCGACACGGGAATCAGGGCCAGCAAGAACAGTGGATTGAACAACAGAAGATTGGCATTGGGCCTGGTAACTTCGTGATCGGTCATCAACCAAAGCACAGCCAGGACCATTCCAATTGTTGCGCTGATCAGCACCCAGGCCTGGCATAAGCCGGCCAGCCAGACCGGCGGCATGAACCTGCCGCTCAACCAGGCAAGACCGGTGACCAACAGGCCTAACAGCAGGTAACGGTGCCAGACGCTGCTTGGTTCGGTACCCGGTTCAGGCAGTGTGCCTGCAAAAATCATTGTATCGACGGAAATCAGCGGAACAGCAGTCTCGCTTGCCTCAATGGAAAGTGCGGATATTTCATCTGCGACCACCATTGGTATGAACATCTCATCCCAGCGGGTGACTTCACGGTCCACCGGAAGGCCAAGGCCAACCTCAAGCCCCAGGTAATACCAGAATTGCATCTGCGTCAGTCGCCGGGTCTGGTCACGGAAATTCAGACTCGCCGGAACGGCCTCGGTGCTTGATGACAGGGTGCCATCGAAGGCGAGATCGAGGGCATCCCGGATACGTGTCGAACAGTTATTGAGGTAGTAATCATAGCGATAGTCACGGTTTTCCGGCCTGATGTCGTTTAGCAGATAGTCCCGCAACCGCAGGTACTGTACCTGGCTCAGGTTGAGTTTCTGGGCCCGGATGCTGCGACCGTCCCCGCTGTAAAACTCGAATTCCCGTATCGCCGGTTGCGCCACCGAAAAATAGAGCATCCGCCCACGCATAAAACGCAGGAAAAAATCTTCCTGTTCAAAATCGAAATAACCAAAATTGAAGGTATGGTCCAAACCTGCTGCAGGTTCTCTCAACCAGATGGCATTGTGGCCAAACCGCTCCCAGTAAATCTGACCGGGACCGAACGTGACCAGCCATGCTTCGGCGCCATCGGCCTGAACTCCAGGGATTTCAACAGGCCCGTCCGTGAACGCC
The DNA here is from genome assembly GCA_937927755.1 of uncultured Lysobacterales bacterium. Lineage (GTDB taxonomy): Bacteria > Pseudomonadota > Gammaproteobacteria > Xanthomonadales > SZUA-36 > SZUA-36. Next base: position 9,516 of record CALBDB010000089.1, on the reverse strand, counting down.
GCCTGTGACCAGGCGAGCATGAGCACACAAAGGAACAAGCCAATACTGCTGTGACGGCAACGCCCTGAGTAGTCGCTAATCCACGCTGTGGTCATTCATTTCCAACATGATGATACGGCGGTTGTCGGCGGAGGTAACGGTAAACTCAAATCGTTCTGCCAGGGTCACCTTCTCACCGTGCTCCGGCACGCGGCCAAACTCGGCCAGCAGCAGCCCGCCAACGGTGTCGTAAGCCGCATCGCTGAACTCACAGCCAAAGGTTTCGTTGAATTCTTCAATTTCTGACAATGCGTTTATCTGGTACCTGGACCCACCCAGTGGCTTAATGGGCGCCTCTTCTTCTTCGTCGTGCTCGTCATCGATCTCACCGACGATTTCTTCCAGTACGTCTTCGATTGTTATCAGCCCGGAGACACCACCGTATTCGTCGACCACAATGGCCATGTGGTTGCGGCTGGCACGGAAATCCCTCAGCAGCATGTTCAGACGTTTGCTCTCGGGTATCACCACCGCCGGCCTGACCAGTGATTTCAAATCAAGCGGGCCGCTGTTTTCAGCGTAGTGGCGCAGCAGGTCCTTGGCCAGCAGGATACCCTCCACTTCATCGCGGTCTTCACCGATGACCGGGAATCGTGAATGGCCGGATTCGAGAACCAGTGGTAAAAATTCTTCCAGGGACATATCCAGCGGGATTACGACCATGTGAGAACGTGGAATCATGGCGTCCCGGACCTGCATCTCGGAAACTGCAAGTGCGCCTTCGATCATGGCGACCACTTCGGCATCGAGGATGCCCTTCTCAAATGACTCGTTTATCAGTTCTTTGAACTCTTCGCGATCCCGGGGCTCGGATGTGAAAATATCTCCTAATCGCCCCATCCAGCTCTTGCGCCCGGAACCGTTACTCGATTGATCTTCGCTCATATTCGTTGTGGCCTGTTAACAGGGGAATTCCACCCCATAAACCTGTTTTACCAGAAGTGTATAACTATTTCAGCAATATAAGCTGATTATCATCTAGCCGATGTCAATGTAAGGGTCTGGAATACCAAGCCCGGCCAGGATTTCTTTCTCCATGGACTCCATCACCACCGCTTCATCGGAAATTTCATGGTCGTACCCAAGCAAATGCAGGATACCGTGGATGGTCAGATGGGCCCAATGATCGACTACCGGGCGTTGCTGTTCTTCCGCTTCGCGGGTAACAACGGGTGCACAGATTAACAGGTCCCCTATCTGCGGCTCCCTTATTTCTGCCGGAAGACTCTCGGGCAGTTCAGCAGGAAAGGACAACACGTTGGTCGCATAGTCCCTTTGGCGGTAATCGCGGTTATATTGCCAGGCCTCATGTTCGTCAACTATACGGATCGTCAACCTGGCATCCCTGTTTTTCCCCGCAAGGGCAGCTTCAACCCAAATCCGGAATTGGTCGTCTTCCGGCATACCGGGAACCGCTACCGCACGCTGAACTTCAAGATCAATCTGCATCGGTGCTCCCATCCGGGTTCGCCTTGTCATAAGCCTGCACGATACGCTGAACCATGGGGTGCCTGACCACGTCCCGCGCGTCAAAGTAACTGAAACTGATGCCGTCAACATCCTTCAGAATTTTCGCAGCGTGTTTCAAACCCGAAAGCTGGTGCTTGGGTAAATCTATTTGCGTCACGTCTCCTGTAATGACCGAAGTTGAACCGAAACCGGTTCGGGTCAGGAACATTTTCATCTGTTCGGTGGTGGTGTTCTGGGCTTCATCAAGAATGATAAACGCGTCATTCAAAGTGCGGCCACGCATAAACGCAAGCGGCGCCACTTCAATTACATTGCGGTCAATCAGCCTGGTTACATGGTCAAAGCCGAGCATCTCGTAAAGCGCGTCATACAGGGGCCGTAAATAGGGGTCGACTTTCTGGGCCAGGTCACCGGGTAAAAAACCAAGCCGCTCGCCGGCCTCAACGGCCGGCCGGACCAGTACGATACGCTGAACATTATCGGACTGAAGTGCCGCCACGGCGCTGGCAACCGCCAGGTAGGTCTTGCCCGTTCCGGCCGGACCGATGCCAAAATTCACCGCGTATTTGTCGATGTTACGCAGGTATTGTTTTTGATGGGGGCCACGGCCACGAATGGCGCCACGTTTCGTAATGATGGTGATATCGTCGGCATGCGGCACATGATCGTCGACGCCTTCAAGTTCGGCGATTCCGGATTCCTGCAGGTGGAGATTGATTAATTCCGGGGTCAGGATTTCTGCTTCGGACAACTTGTACAACTGTTTTAACAAGCGACTCGCTGCACGCGCCGGTCGCGATTCGCCCTGCACCGTAAACAGGTTTCCACGACAAAAAATATCTACTTGCAAGCGGCTTTCGATCTGTTTCAGGTGCTGGTCAAACTGTCCGCACAGATTAGCCAGCCTCTCGGTGTCGGCGGGCTCAAGTTCAAGGTTCAGTCTTTGGCTCATCAGAATATCAGGCTACCGCGGGCGGCTGCATATCAATGTCGGTCAGGCGCGCTCGCAGGGAATTGCTGAGTGCCTCCGTAATTGTCACATCAACGAACTGGCCCACCAGCCGTGGATGGCCGTCAAAGTTTACCACCCGGTTGTTTTCAGTGCGCCCGGCGAGTTGCTGCGGGTCTTTTTTGCTGTGGCCTTCAACCAGAATTCTCTCGACACCACCTACCATGGCTTTGCTTATCGCAAACGCCTGCTTGTTGACCAATGCCTGCAGCCGGGATAATCGTTCCTTTTTGACTACCATCGGCGTTTCATCCGGAAGCGATGCCGCCGGTGTACCGGGCCTGGCGCTGTAGATGAAACTGAAACTCTGGTCAAAATTGATTTCTGCGATCAGTTTCATCGTGTCTTCAAAATCACGTTCTGTTTCCCCCGGGAAACCAACGATAAAATCTGAAGACAGGCTGATACCCGGGCGTTGCTCCCGCAGGCGACGGATCTTCTGCTTGTACTCGAGCACGGTATGACCGCGCTTCATCATTGCCAGTACACGGTCGGAACCACTTTGTACAGGCAGGTGAACATAATTTGCCAGTTTTGGAATTTCACCGAATGCTTCGATCAGGCTGGTGGAAAACTCCACCGGATGCGAAGTGGTAAACCGGATTCTCTCAATACCTTCAATGGCAGCGACATAGTGAATCAGTAAAGCCAGGTCCGCCCTGCCCCCTTCAAACAACTCGCCATCATACGAATTGACATTCTGGCCCAGCAGGTTGATCTCACGGACCCCCTGTTGCGCCAGGCCGGCGCACTCGGCCACGACATCGTCCAGTGGACGGCTGACTTCCTCGCCGCGCGTGTATGGCACGACACAAAAGGTACAGTACTTGGAACAGCCTTCCATGATGGAAACAAACGCACTGGGGCCGGTTGAGCCCGCTGCCGGCAGGCTGTCGAACTTTTCTATTTCGGGGAACGATATGTCTACCGAGTGTTTGCCGGTGTCGCGAACGGAATCGATCATGTCGGGTAAACGGTGAAGGGTTTGCGGCCCGAACACCAGGTCGACAAAAGGCGCGCGCTTGATAATCGCTTCACCTTCCTGGCTGGCGACGCAACCGCCCACACCGATAACGACTTTTCGGCCGTCTGCTTTCAATTTTTTCCAGCGTCCCAGTTGGGAAAACACTTTCTCCTGCGCCTTTTCACGAATCGAGCAGGTGTTGACCAGAATCACATCGGCATCAGCTTCAGAATCGGTTAATTCCAGGCCATGGGATGCCGCAAGCACGTCCGCCATCTTGTCGGAGTCGTACTCGTTCATCTGGCAACCATGTGTCTTGATGTAGAGTTTGCCTTTCATGTACTAATGCCTTTTTCGCAGAACCCGATAGAATACACTCAGAATCACCACTTAGCCATCTCCCGGAGCACTGGTCATGAGCAGCAGCAGGTTCGAATTGCCAGACGGACTGATCACGGTTTTAGAAAAAGCCCGCAAGGTGCTGGTCCTGACGGGAGCCGGCATGTCGGCCGAAAGCGGCGTTCCAACATTTCGGGACGCACAAACCGGTTTGTGGTCAAAATACAGGGCGGAGGATCTCGCAACGCCGGAGGCTTTCAAAGCACACCCGCAAATCGTCTGGGACTGGTATGCGGAACGGCGCGACAATATTCGCAAGGTCAGTCCACACGCCGGCCATGCTGCGCTGGTTGAACTTGAACGGCATTTTGAGAGCTTTGTATTGGTGACACAAAATGTCGACGGCCTCCATCAGCGGTCCGGTTCAAGCGAGGTGATCGAGTTACACGGGAACATCACGCGTTCTATTTGCAATGAAACCGGCAAACACATCAGTGACGAGTGGATCAAAAGCAACCCGGGTCGGCCACCAGTCTCACCCCATCACGCATGTGGCCTGGCCAGGCCCGCTGTGGTCTGGTTTGGCGAGCAGTTGCCAGCCAACGCTCTGGAACGCGCCATGGATGAAACTTCGAATTGTGATGTATGTTTTTCGATTGGTACATCAACCCTCGTACAGCCCGCCGCGTCCCTGCCTTTTGCCGCTCTGAATTCGGGCGCGGTTGTCATTGAGGTCAATCCCATACCCACATCCCTCAGTTCCGTTGCACATTTCAGCCTGCAAACTACGGCAACTGCCGCATTGACAGCAATTGCGGAGAAAATGGCGCTTTGATGTAAGCAAGCGACTGCGCGCTCCGGTATAATTGTAAGGTTCGAGCCCGTAACAAAAATGGTCTCCTGTCGCAGCAATCTGACAACTGTTTAGAGACCCTAGTAAGGAGCAATCATGTCCCAAACCATGCGCGCACTGGTCAAACGTGAAGCCTCGGAAGGCATCTGGATGGAGGATGTTCCCATCCCGGAAGCCGGCACAAACGAAGTGCTTATCAAGGTCGAAAAAACAGCCATTTGCGGTACGGACGTGCACATCTACAACTGGGATGAATGGTCTCAACGGACGATCAAGCCGGGCATGGTTATCGGCCATGAATTTGTCGGCAGGATCGTGGAACTGGGTGACGGCGTAACCGGCTACAAAACTGGTGACCGCGTATCCGCGGAAGGACACATCATTTGCGGGCATTGCCGGAACTGCCGCGCAGGCAAACGCCATCTGTGTCCGAATACGATCGGCATAGGTGTAAACCGCGATGGTGCGTTCGCGGAGTACATCGTCGTTCCTTCAAATAACCTGTGGCCGATCCCGGATGCCATTGCACCCGAACTGGCAGCATTCTTCGACCCGTTCGGCAACGCCGCACACTGCGCCCTGCAGTTTGACCTGGTTGGCGAAGACGTGCTGATTACCGGTGCCGGCCCCATCGGTATTATTGCCGCGGGCATATGCCGGCACGTGGGCGCCCGCCATGTTGTCATCACCGATGTAAATGATTACCGGCTTAACCTGGCAGCCGAAATGGGTGCGACGCGGATGGTTAACGTCAAGCGGGAATCGATCGCCGATGTTGTCGGGGAACTCCATATAGAAGGCTTTGACATCGGCATGGAAATGTCCGGGCAACCTGTCGCTTTCAACGATTTACTGCATCACATGTTCAATGGCGGACAGGTGGCCCTGTTGGGACTGCTACCGGCCGGGACCGGTGTCGACTGGGACCAGATCATCTTCAAGGGACTCGAGTTGCACGGTATCTATGGCCGGCGTATGTATGAAACCTGGTACAAAATGACCCAGATGGTGTTGACCGGCTTCCCTCTTCACAAGGCGATGACACACCACATACCCATCGAAGAATACGAGACGGGTTTCCAGCTGATGCGTGCCGGACAAAGCGGCAAGGTTGTGTGTGACTGGACTGGAAAGATTTAGGAGTTGAGATGGTTTCACTGAAGCACCTGGAGACAACACTCGAGGAAATCCGCACGGCCGGCCTGTATAAAACCGAGCGGGTAATCACAACGCCGCAAAGCGTGGAGATCAAGGTCCAAAGCGGTGAAGAAGTCCTGAATTTCTGCGCCAACAACTACCTGGGCCTGGCGGATAACCCGGAAGTTATTGCGGCGGCACACAATGCCCTTGATGACCATGGCTTCGGGCTGGCATCTGTCCGGTTTATCTGCGGCACACAGGACTTACACAAGCAACTCGAGAAAACCATTTCGGATTTTTTCGGCACCGACGACACCATCCTCTACACCTCGTGCTTTGACGCCAATGGCGGCCTTTTCGAAACCCTGCTCGGTCCGCAAGACGCTGTGATATCAGATGCACTGAACCACGCTTCGATCATAGACGGCATAAGGCTGTGCAAGGCCCAGCGTCACCGCTACCCGAACAGCGATATGCAGGCCCTGGAAAAAGCCCTGCAGGACACACAGGACTGCCGCACCCGTCTGATCGCCACCGATGGCGCCTTCAGCATGGATGGTTATATAGCGAAACTGGATGAAATTGCCGCACTTGCTGAAAACTACAACGCACTGGTGATGGTGGACGACAGCCATGCCACCGGTTTTCTCGGCGAAACCGGACGCGGTTCGGCCGAGCACCACGGTGTCATGGACAAGATAGATATCTTCACGTCCACACTCGGCAAGGCTCTCGGCGGGGGTTCCGGTGGTTTTACTACCGGGCGCCGGGAGATCGTCGACCTGCTGCGTCAGCGTTCACGGCCGTACCTGTTTTCCAACACCCTGCCGCCGCCGCTGGTTGCGGCATCGATCAAGGTGTTTGAGATGTTGTCCGGTTCAACGGCATTGCGGGACAAGCTGGAAAACAGCACCCGTTATTTCAGGCAAAAAATGAGCACAGCCGGTTTTGACATAAAGGAAGGCTCTCATCCAATCGTACCTGTCATGTTGTACGACGCGCCGTTAGCACAGGAATTTGCGGCCCGCCTGCTGGACGAAGGCATTTATGTCATCGGTTTCTTCTTCCCGGTAGTGCCAAAAGGCGAGGCGCGTATCCGAGTGCAGGTTTCAGCCGCGCATCAGAAACATCACCTGGACCGTGCGGTAGAGGCATTTATAAAAGTAGGCCACGACCTGGGAGTCCTGTAAAAGCCCGGCCAGGGTAAGTTGACGGTTTTAGTTTTCGCGTCGGAGTGGAGCTTGTTGTATGAATCAAAAAACCATCGCCGCCCTTCAAATTGGTTCTGACCCAAAAGGCAAGGCGGAAACGCTGGACAAGATCCTGTCGTTTGAACAACCCATCCAACAGTCGGATTGTGATCTGCTGGTCATGCCGGAAGCTTTGCTTGGGGGATATCCCAAAGGTGCTGATTTTGGAACCCGCGTGGGATACAGAACATCCGAAGGCCGTGAAGAGTTTTTACAGTACTGGCAGCAGGCGGTTGAACTTGACGGACCCGAGGTCGCAGCCGTTTCTGAGATGGCGGCGAGCTGTAACAGCGCAATCGTCATTGGTGTTATCGAGCGCAGCGGCAGTACGCTATATTGCACGGCCCTGTTTATTTCCAGCGCTGGCGAGCTACTCGCAAAACACCGTAAATTGATCCCCACGGCCAGTGAACGCCTGATCTGGGGACAAGGTGATGGCTCAACCATTCCTGTCGTTCAAACTGCTGCAGGCCGGGTTGGCGCAGCGATATGCTGGGAAAACTATATGCCGCTTCTACGTACAGCGATGTACGCAAAGGGTATGGATATCTGGTGCGCTCCAACGGTTGATGACCGTGACATATGGCAGACCAGCATGCGTCACATAGCCTATGAGGGCAGAAATTTCCTGGTCAGCGCATGCCAGTACTTGCCGCCGCCCAATTCTGCAGACGCCAAAGACGACCCATGGCCCCGGGACAAACCGCTTATCCGGGGCGGCAGCGTTATTATTTCTCCCATGGGAGATGTGCTGGCCGGTCCTCTATATGGTGAAGAGGGCTTGATCTCGGCCGAAATCGATCTCGATGATATCGTCAAGGCACGCTATGACCTGGATCCTGTAGGACATTATTCCCGGCCGGATGTATTCAAACTTACCGTTGACGAAACCGGACGCCCCCCGGTATCTATTGCTTGACAACCGCACCAGGGTCATTGTTTGGCCAAATTACGCGGCCTGAACCAATTCAGCCAGGCATCTGTTAATGACCTGTTTTTTCCACTGGCAAAAAAAAGCGGCGGGCAATGCCCGCCGCTTTGGTAACGCTCTGGACTACTAGAAACAAACCAGGGTGACATCGTTATTGTTGTAGGCATCGAGGATACCGTGAAGCTCAAGCGCCCCGTCTATCTGCGCTTGCTTTTCAGCAGAAACCTTGCCCTTCGGTGACAGGTAATCCCCTACACCGATATAGTTAACAAGATCCAGTAACGCCTGGCCGTCGATGGCTGCCTGTGCTGCAACCGGGCAAGCATAGGCCGGTTGTACCGGGCTCTGGTTCGCCAGGTATGCCAGCAATGACCGCGCCAGCTTGTAGGCTGCATCGGATGCGTGCTTCTTGTGTTTACCGTTTTGGTCGCGGGATTGCAATACCAAAACTGCTTCATCACAGTCTGCGTCATTCGAACCGTCATAAGGGCTACCCGTGGAGTCACCATCCAGGTACAGGTCACCGATCCATTGCGGCAAGATTTCGTCAAGCGTGATGTGACGGGGAACCAAGCCGTCAGTTGCCGCCATTAACACGGCGTATTCTCCTGCCGCCTTGTTAAACTGGTTACCATTGCTGCATGAACTCCAGTTGCTCCAGTAACCAGGTGTCCGTGCATCACCCAGTGGCATCCGGTTATCAACGGTAAAGCCTACCGTTTCACCGATACCTACCACGAAGTCGACACAACGGTTGCCGTTATCGTCAGCGGGGGCATCCGGGTTGTAGACCTCCCACAACTCACCGGTCGCTTCACCCACGAAGGGCAATGGCGTACCGTCAACTGACCATTCTGATACGATTCCGCTGGGTATATTCAGCTCGCATATCGTGTAGGTATCACCAGGTATCAGCTTGACACTGCCGAAGTCCAACAACGCCGGTGGCGTGGAATCGGATGTATCCACACCCGGGCCGAAGAGACTGAAATTGTAGCTATCAGTCGTTTCAATACCGTTCGACAGCTTCAGCAAATCGACCATACCCATGGCTGTGTTGGTTATGTAGCAAACGTAGGCATTACCCACGGTCATCGAGACCGAACCGTCGGCGGCACAATCACCGCTCCAGTCGCTAGCAATGTAACCTGGCTGCTGCGTCTCGGAGGCGGTGTGGCTGCCGGCCGGATGCGCAACGACTGCGTCCCAGGCCTGCGGGCTGCCGTCAACGAAGGACGGGAAGTCCGCCTGGCTGAGTTCCCCACCCGGGTTGCTGCCATTGACAACAGTCTTGATCAACTGCAGCGTCGGGGCGATGTCATCGTTGGTGATGGTACAGACGTACGCATTACCGATCGTCATCGTGACCGAACCGTCAGTGGCGCAATCGCCGCCCCAGTCACCGGCTGCATAGCCGAACTGCTCTGTCTCGGAGGCGGTGTGGTTGCCGGCCGGATGCGCAACGACTGCGTCCCAGGCCTGCGGGCTGCCGTCAACGAAGGACGGGAAGTCCGCCTGCGT
>CALBDB010000088.1 GCA_937927755.1 uncultured Lysobacterales bacterium | reverse complement strand
GACCGCATGCAGCGTTACAGCGATATCATCATCGAGCACAGCCAGTTTCCACGGCACCACGGCAAGCTTGAACACCCAACCCATGAAGGACACGGAGAAAATCCGTTTTGTGGCGACCGGGTGCAATTGCAGTTTTCTGTTAATGCTGACGGGTTTGTCGAGGATGCCGCGGTTGAAAGCGTGGGTTGTGCGATTTCGATCGCTTCAGCTTCGTTGCTGGCTACCCACCTGCATGGCTTGAGCCTGCAACAGGCTGAAGAGCTATTCAGCCAGGTACGTTTGGCGATTACCGAAGGACCTGATGATACAAAGGATGCGCAGCTTGGTGAATTGGCGGCATTGTCGTTTGCCGGGCGTTATCCCTCGAGGGTCAAATGCGCAAGCCTGCCCTGGCATGTTTTGAAACACGCACTGGCAGGGGATGAGTCTGTAGCCAGCACCGAATAAACCCGCCTGTAGGAGCGACGCTCGCGTCGCGATCTCTTTGGCCTCGTGCAAACCCGCAACAATCGCGCCGGACATCTGACCTCCAGGGACGGAGGAAATGCAGGGGATTGTAGGGAACAATCCCTGCCATGTGCTCCATCGCGATATACCGTTCATCCTGAACATAATCGCGACGCGAGCGTCGCTCCTACAGGTTGCTGCAATCCTGGCAGTTGGGATTTTTGGGAATCTTCAAAGACCGCCATTCCCAATTGGTGGCATCAAACAGATGCAGGCCCTCCGGCGCTTGCATCCCTGCGAGGTAAGCCAGTGCAAAGTGGGCAGCTGAGGCCCCGGCAATCCCCGCCACAGGCGCAAAAATACCCGCACCGGGGCAGTCTTCCAGTGCGTCAGGGGCTTCGCCATAGGCACAGCGGTAACAGGCTTGCTCCGGCAGGTCAGGGCGTAACAGCATGAGCTGGCCTTCCATGCGGATACATGAGGCCATGATCCATGGAATGCCGAGCTCAAGACAGCTACGGTTGACTGCCAGCCGGGTCCCGTAGTTGTCGCTGGCGTCGATGACGAGATCACAGTCCGGGAAAAGTGACTGCATATTTTCGTCGTGCATTCGCCCAGTGATGGAGTGGAGTTCGGTTTCCGGATTCAGGTTTTGCAGCGAGTTTATTGCAGCGTTCGTTTTGAGCTGCCCAAGGTCGGTTGCTCTATACAGAATCTGGCGGGACAAATTGCTCTCGGTAACGGTGTCGTAGTCACAAAGGGTTAATTTTCCAATACCGCTTGAGACCAGGTACTGAGCCGCGGCGCAACCGAGGCCGCCAATACCAACCATGGCGATATGCGCATCCCGGATACGCAGTAGTCCGGCTTTGCCAATGCCGCTGAGGGGCAGGTGGGCTGCGTAACGCAGCATTTCTGTTTCAGTTGTCATCCAGGATAGCTTTTGCGCTAGCGGATAATCCGTCCGGGTGTACCCAGTCGCCCCGTTTGCCACCGGATTTGTATTGCAACCTGATATCGGAAATCTCGAGTGCGGCATTGACGGGCTTGGTCAGGTCCCAAATGGTCAGCAGGGCGATATTTAATCCACAAAGCGCTTCCATCTCCACGCCGGTCTGGGCATTGATTTCAGCAACTGCATACACATCCACGGCAAACTTTTCCTCGTTGAGCCTTGTATGAATAGAAACACGGTTCAGGGAAATGGGATGGCATAGCGGGATAAGCGATGGTGTCTGCTTGGCGCCCTGGATGCCGGCAAACTCTGCCAGTGCCAACGCATCGCCTTTTGGCAGGGTCTTATCTCTCAGCATGGCAAATGCCTTCTCACCAACAGTTATCGTTCCGCTGGCCAGCGCAAGGCGGTAGGTGACCGGTTTGCCGGCGACATCCGCCATCGAAAAGCCGTGTTGCCTATTTTTTTTATCAGACATGGTTTGCAGTGTCTCCGGGGTAATCAGCGCATCGCATTGATGCGGTCCAGGTGAGCCTGTTTTTCGGACGGTGACAGGAATGACGACTCGAATCCATTGATGGTGAGTTGAAAAATTTCGTCGTGTGTAAGGCCGGTGGCATCAATCAGTGCGTTGTAGTTTTCATTCATATAGCCGCCAAAGTAGGCCGGGTCGTCGGAATTGACGCAGGCATTCAGCCCCAAAGCCAGCATCTCACGTATCGGGTGATCGGACATATCCCCGACCACTGCCAGGCGCAGGTTGGACTGCGGGCACACCGTCAACGGCATCTTTGCCGCTACCAGCCGCTTAACAAGCTCTTCGTCTTCCAGTGAGCGGTTGCCATGGTCGATGCGGTCCACCTGTAGCAGGTCCAGGGCTTCGTAAACGTAGTCCGGCGGGCCTTCCTCACCGGCATGAGCGACCCGTTTGAGCCCAAGCCCGGCGGCACGTGCAAACACGTTTTGGAACAGGCGGGGCGGGTGACCCCGCTCGGACGAGTCCAGGCCAACTGCAGCTATACGGTCGAGGTAGGGATTAGCGGCATCCAGGGTATCCAATGCACTTTGTTCATCGAGGTGGCGCAAGAAACACATGATCAGTTTGCTGCTGATGCCAAGTTCGCTTTCAGCTTTGTCCAGCGCCTTGCAGATGCCGCCCATGAATACCTCGAAGCCGACATCCCTTTCCGTGTGTCCCTGCGGATCAAAGAAAATTTCGCAATGCACGACGTTTTGCTGGTGGCAGCGCAGCAGGTAAGCCCAGGTCAGGTCAAAGAAATCCTGCTTGGTTTGTAACACGGACATACCTTGATAATACAGATCAAGAAAATCTTGCAAGCAATTGAAATTATATGCTTTAGTAATTGATTCAACATCAGGGTATGGCAATGTTACATCGTTCCTGGCAGCAAGCTCAAACATCATGGCCGGCTCCAGACTGCCTTCGATATGGATGTGCAGTTCAGCCTTGGGGAGTTGTGCTGCGAGTTGTTTAAGTTCCGAGGTCATTTATTAGTGTGGTTCTGCCAGCATCTGCGTGTCATAGGGGATGAATTGTAAACAAATTTGAGTATGTTGTTGCGAGCCCCGCATGTCGAGGCGAATTGTGGGTGGTGCTGGCTCTGGCTTTATCGCGATCGGCTTTGCCGTTCGCTCCTACATTATCTGGGGTGACATAAGGTATAATTTGCGCCTTCAAACGAGGCACGCAATAACTATGAAAATACTGGTCACCGGCGGAGCTGGTTTCATCGGTTCAGCGCTGATACGTTTTCTGATCAATGACACGGATAACGATGTGATCAACGTCGACAAGCTAACCTATGCGGGCAACCTTGATAGTGTGGCTTCAGTTGCGGACTCATCCCGCTATCACTTTGAGCAGGCCGATATCTGTGACCGGGATGCGTTGGACCGTATCTTTTCAAAGCATCAACCGGATGCGGTTATGCACCTGGCCGCTGAAAGCCATGTAGACCGCTCAATCGACGGCCCAGGCGATTTTATCCAGACCAACCTGGTTGGCACCTACACGATGCTGGATGCCGGCCGAAGCTACTGGTCGGGCCTCGACGATGAGAAACGTGCAGCTTTCCGGTTCCTGCATGTCTCGACCGATGAGGTCTACGGCGACCTGGCCGGCTCAGATGACCTGTTCCGGGAAGATACCTCTTACGACCCGAGCTCTCCCTATGCTGCCACCAAGGCTGGCTCAGACCACCTGGTGCGGGCCTGGGGAAGAACCTTCAAGTTTCCAATACTGGTGACCAACTGTT
>CALBDB010000087.1 GCA_937927755.1 uncultured Lysobacterales bacterium | reverse complement strand
GCGACGCGAGCGTCGCTCCTACAGGTTTAATGCCTCAAAACCGACCACGCATCCAGCTTTGCCGCATACCCTTTGGCCGCATGCGCCGGGCTGGTTGACGGCAGCGTGGTCAAACAGAAATCCCTTTCCAATCCCGGCAGGACCTTCTTCTTGAACAACGCGGCAGCTTTCTGGCCATTAAAATAAACATGGCTAATCTGCGGATGCTGGGCAAAAAAGCCATTGAAGTCATTGGTTGCCATACCGTCTTCCGAGATGGCGGAGTCCAAACTACCAGGCCGGTGGCAGGCGGCGATCACATCCCACAGGGCAATATGGATATCCGTAAGCACATGCAAACGCGCTGGATACTCCAGCCCCGGACCTGCCCCAAACAAATCCCCCATGATTTTCCAGAATGCATTCCTAGGAAAAGCGTAATACTGCACAGCTTCAAGCGAGGCGGTTCCGGGCATTGATCCCAAAATCAGTTTACGTGCGTCCGGTCGTGCGACCGGGCTGAACCCCTGCAAAAGTTTCATCAATTTAGGCTAACATAGGGGAAGGAAAAATGGAGTTTTGCTATGAACGAGACACAAGCTTCGAATCGTGGTGACTTGGTTCGCACAACCGTGGTATTTCAGCTCAAGCTGATGGCGGACGGGTTCCGTGACCTGGTGCTGGTGCCGGTATCGCTGGTGGCCGCGCTTGTTGGGTTATTGCGGGGCGGGGATGAGCCGGAGCGTGAATTTAACCAGGTTATTGAATTTGGCCGCGGAACAGAGCAATGGATTAACCTTTTTGGCAACCACGATAATCCGGATAGCACCAATTCGGTGGCATCGATTGATGCGATTTTCTCCAGGGTTGAAGAGACCTTGAAGCAGCAGTACAAGGCCGGCCAGACAAGTGAAAGCGCGCAGGAAGAAATCGATGAGGCCCTGCAGGCCGCGCATCGTGAAGCGATGGAAAAACAATCAGAGAAATAGACCCGGTACCCTGGGGATCAGTAAGTGCCGGTAATGTAATGGCTCAGCTGCTCGACCTCGATCTCTTTCTCATCAAGCATCTTCTTCACCAGGTCACCTATAGAGACTATACCCAGCAGGTTTCCGTCCTTGACGACGGGCAAATGGCGGCAACGGCAGGTCGTCATGGTTTCCATGCATTGCTGCACAGAGTCATTCGGATCGGCTGAAACCACGGGCGTGGTCATCACATCACCAACACGGGTGTCTTTGGATGATAATGATTTGAGGGCGATTTTCTGAAGGTAGTCGCGTTCGGTGAAAATACCGGAGATGGTGTCGTTATGCTGCACCAGTACGGCGCCGATATTTACCTGGGCCATAAGGTTAATGGCATCCAGGACGGATTCATTAACATCGACGGACAGGACCATCCCACCCTTGTTTTCCAGTATTTCTGAGACTACTGACATATTCCGAACCGAAAATTAATATATATTTTAAGTCTAGTCCGGATTCATGGTTTTTCAACGCGGATTTTCGGATTATTCTTCTTTCTGGTTATCACCCTTGGAAACCACCGTGTATTCGGCCTCGATAACATGGCCTGATTTTTGATGCTTTCTTGTTCTTACACCGGCATCCAGATCCACACCGCTTTTACGTAACTGGTGCTTGATCCATAACACGCGCAGCCAGATAACCAGGCCCGCAACCAGGGCGATACCGCCGACAACCAGCAGCGCGGCCATGCCGATCATGAAGGCGCCGATCAGTGCAAATACTGTGACGATGGCTGCAATAATCCGGGTCAACGGACCTTGCGGCGGTGGGCTGATGTAATAGGGCATAAGGGTCGGGTCTCAGAAAACCAGGTTGACCATCGTCAGCATTACGACAAGGAAGATCACCGACATACCGCTGCCCACCCGTACAAAATCCGCAACCTTGTAGCCGCCGGGTCCGATGATCAGGGCATTGACCTGGTGTGTCGGCAGGATAAAGGCATTGGATGTGGACAGGGCCACGATCAGTGCGTACATGGTCGGGTTGGCGCCGGTTGCAATGGCGATACTGATGGCGATTGGCACCAGGATGGTGGTGGCGCCCACGTTGGACATGACCAGGGTGAATGCCGTGGCGAGTACGGCGATAACAACCTGGACGGCTATATCGGGCATGCCGCCGAGCAGAACCATGGCCTGTTGGGCTATCCATGCCGCGGTGTTGGTCAGCTCCATGGCGAGGCCGATAGGGATCAGGCTGGCCACCAGGAACACGGTTTTCCAGCTGACGGAATTGTAGGCTTCATCAATGCTCAGCACGTTTGTCAGGATCATACCGAGCGCGCCGACCAGCAGGGCGATGGAAAGCCTGAAGTCGGTGAACATGATCATGCTGATCGAAAGCGCAAAAAAGGTCAGTGCCCAGCCGACCTTTTGGGGTCGTTGCTCTTCCTTGGGGATATCGGTTGCAACGATAAACTTCCGGTCATCGTGCAGCGCGGACAAATCCCGCCAGGTGCTGTGGCTGACCAGGCAATCGCCCGCTTCCAGGACCTGCTCTCGTACATCTTCAGTGATAACGTTGCCGCGCCTGTTCACCGCGAGAACGCTGATGCCGTAACGGCTTCGCAGGCGGGCCTCACCGATGGACTGGCCGATTATCTTGGAACCGGGCGGAATTACGACTTCTGAAATGCCGGCGCGGCTGGGGTTGAAAAGGCCGCCGAAGGTTTTAACCCGTGGTTGCAGGCGGCAATGGTAGTCGAGCGCAAAGCGCCCGACCACGTCGCGTGTACCCATCACGCCCAGTATCGTGCCGACCCATATCATTTCATCGGATGGGGGCGCCATGCGGGGCTCGTCCGTGTTGCGAATGGCCAGCAGGCGCGGGATGCCTTCCAATTGCTCTGCGTCACCCACCCGCATACCCACCAGCGGGCTGTCCACCGTTACCAGCAGTTCATAAACATCACCTTCAATACCGTAGGTGTCGGCAAAATAGGTCTTGGTGCGGGCCGGGGCTGCCGATGCTTCAATCTTGTTTTCCGGCAACAGCCACGGGCCAACGATCAGGAAATAGATAATGCCGGTAAGCAGTAATGCCAATCCGACCGGGAACACGTCGAACAGGTCGAAATGTCCCAGTGTTTCCACACCCGACGGTAACGAGGCGTTGGACGCGGAAATCAGGTCGTTCAACAGGATCAGCGGTGAAGAACCCACCATCGTCATGGTGCCGCCGAGGATGGCGCAAAAACCCATTGGCATCAGCAGGCGGGAAAGCGGTATTTCTGTTCTTACCGAGATACGGGATACGACGGGCAGAAACAATGCCGTGGCGCCAACGTTTTGCATCAGGCTGGAAATGCCGCCGACCGTGCCGGAGATCATCGGGATGATCTTGTTTGCGGTTTTACCGCCGACACGCAGGATGTAACCGGCGACCACTGTCATTACGCCGGTTCTATCGAGACCCGCCCCCAGTATCATGACAGCGATGATGGAGATCACGGCGTTGGATGCAAAGCCGTTAAACAACTGGTCCGAAGGCACCAGGCCCAGCAAACCCAGCAGAACCATCACCGTGAGGGCCACCACGTCAACCCTGACAACCTCGAACACGAACAACATCACGGTCGTAATCAGCACGCCCAGCACCAGCATCATTTCAGTTGAAAGTGTAAGGCCTGCATCCATGGCTTGTTATCGTAACCCTGTATGTGTGGTGGTCAAGGAGTATGGGGACTCGAAAGATTCATGCAAAAAGTGATTTTACAGTGATATAGGGGGAAATAGGGCATTTCAATCAAGATCACATCATTCAGGATCGCCGGAACAGAAGGTCCCGGACCTCGTGGCCCAGGCGTTGGCCGCGTTTTTCATACTTCGTCGACGGACGCCAGTCGGGCTGTTCACAGTAGTCACCGGTGGGTGACAGGTTGACAAAATCGGGGCTGGACTGCATCACCTCCAGCATGTGCTCTGCATAGGGTTGCCAGTCGGTCGCCAGGTGCAGTATGCCGCCGCTGGCCGTACAGCGTGCCAGCAGGCTGACGAATTCTGGCTGGATGAGCCGCCGTTTGTGGTGACGCTTTTTAGGCCACGGATCGGCAAAATAAATCCGCACACCAGCCAGGCTGCCAGGCTCAATACGTTGTTCCAGGAAAACCACCGCGTCTTCACAGGCGATCCGGACATTTTCGATGCCGTGTTCTTCAAGGGCCATCAGCAGGTGACCAACACCCGGCTCATGCACTTCGATACCGATAAAATTTTTGTCGGCTTCATGCTGCGCCATTTGCCAGGTGGATTCGCCGTTGCCAAACCCGATCTCCACGATCACGTCCGCTTTGCGTTCAAAATGATCATCGAAATCCAACCGGGTTTCGGCGTTATCAATACCATAGAACGGCCACAGTTCATCCAGCGCGTGTTGCTGGGCGGTTGTCAGCCGACCTTTGCGCAGTACAAAACTGCGTATTTTTCTATGTCGCGGATCAGTCATGTCATTAAGTGTGGATTACTTTGCGGGGTAAAAAAAGCCCGGCATTACCGGGCTTTGTGTAGATATATTCCAGGATTCCTAGTGCACAGGTGCAGCGGTGGGAACGGTGCTGCTGATATTTGCCGCATTATAGAAATCAAAAAAGAAGTAAAAAATAATGCTGCAAATGATCAGCGTCGCGATCATCGCCGGTGTCCCGTAGCGAAACCATATCCACGGCGTAATGGCCAGCGACGGATCATTTTCATTCTTGGCCAGCCTTTCCGAGATGGTGACGATGTAGACGTTGGCCGTCGAGCCGATATGGGTGCCGTTGCCGCCCATGCCGACGCCGGCAGCTAACGCCCACCAGAGCGGTGTGACGTGGATGCCCTGGGCTTCCATGCCAAGCAGGATGGGGATCATGGCCGCGGTGAACGGGATATTGTCGATAGCGGCCGAAAGAATGGCGGCTACCCACATCAGTACCAGTGTTGCTATCAGCAGGTCTTCCTGTACAAACGGCATAATATACTGTCCGAGATAGCGCAAAAAGCCGCTGTGCTCGACCCCGCCCACCACGATAAACAATGAAATAAAGAAGATCAGCAAAGGAATCTCGACATCTTCCATCGCATGGTCCATTTCAACACGCCGGGCGATAAACACCAGCAGGGTCAGGCCTGCGGCGGAAACCATCCACGGTTCCCAACCGATGGAGTGGTGGAGGATAAACAGCACAACCATCAAGCCGAGCACCAGCAATGACTGGTTCCACAGTTTACGGTCCTTGAACTCGTTCTTGTCGTGGTACTCGCCCGCAGGTGTGACAGCCAACTCTTTGCGGAACAAAAAGCGTAGCATGAACAGCACGGTTATCCACGCCGCAAATGTCATGCCGCCCATGTGGATAAAGAAGGTATTGAAGTCGATGCCCTTCGCGGAGCCGATCATCAGGTTGGGCGGATCACCGACCAGGGTCGCGACACCACCGGTGTCAGACAACAGGGCGGCGGCCAGCAGGAACGGTATCGGTGTCACTTTCATGGCACGCGCGATCAGGATGATCAACGGGCCGAAGATTACCACCGTGGTTACATTATCAAGCAGAAGGGAGAGCACGGTAACAGCGGTGCCCAGCAGGGCCATCAGCATGAATTGCCTGCCCCTGCTGACCTTGGCCATGTAGTTGGCCATGGCTTCAAAACCGCCGGTAGGGATCATGATGGAGACAATGGCCATCATGCAGCCCAAAAGGAATACCACGTTCCAGTCAATGGCCAGTACCGCGAGATGCGAATCGTAGAAGCCGTAGAACTGGCCCGCGATGATCATCATGATGGCGCCCATCATTGCGAACTTGGCGCGATGAAAGCCGTGAAGCGTTTCCGTGAAAATACCGATAAACGTGATGGTTAGGATGATTCCAGAGATCATCATTGCGTCGTTCATGACAAGCATTTCTGTCATCTTTTTTATTCTCCCGGTGAGTTTGGCCCGCTGGGCCAGCGAAGATGCCCACGTATTATGCACTTAACAGCGCAATGTTCTCAATTTAAAGGCGTCACATCCATGGGTGCAATTGCTGATGACATGATTTAGAATATATCTCTTAATCCGAATAGAGAGATATAATTCGCTGGAGTTTATGTATATGAGAAATTATGTGTTTACATCGGAATCCGTTTCCGAAGGCCATCCGGATAAGGTTGCCGATCAGATTTCTGATGCGGTTCTGGATGCAATTATCAAGGAAGATCCCGCAGCCCACGTGGCCTGCGAGACTTTTATCAAGACCGGGGTGGCCATTGTAGGCGGCGAGATTACCACCGATGCCTGGGTCGACCTGGAAGACATCATCCGCAAGGTTATCGTCAAGATCGGTTACGAATCTTCAGAGTATGGCTTTGACGGCCATACCTGTGGTGTGGTCAACATCATCGGCAAGCAATCCAGCGATATCGACCAGGGTGTGAACCGCACGTTCCCGGAAGAGCAGGGTGCAGGTGACCAGGGCCTTATGTTCGGTTATGCGTCCAATGAAACCGATGTATTGATGCCGGCCCCGATCTATTACGCACATGAACTGGTCAAGAAACAGGCCGAGGTTCGCCGCAATACCAGTGATGGCAAGTTCCACCTGCGTCCCGACGCCAAGAGCCAGGTGACGTTCCGTTACCAGGACGATAATCCGGTGGGCATCGAGGCGGTCGTGCTCTCAACCCAGCACCATCGCGACTCGAGCCAGGCACAAATCAGGGAACTGGTGATGGAGGAAATCATCAAGCCGGTACTGCCTGCTCATTGGCTGAGTGACAGCACCAAGTACCACATTAACCCCACGGGGCGTTTTGAAATCGGTGGCCCGGTAGGTGACGCCGGTCTGACTGGACGCAAGATCATCGTGGATACCTACGGTGGTGTGGCCCGTCACGGTGGCGGCGCATTCTCGGGCAAGGATCCGTCAAAGGTTGACCGTTCTGCGGCTTATGCGGCGCGCTACGTGGCCAAGAATATTGTTGCCGCGGGTCTGGCTGACCGTATTGAAATCCAGGTTTCCTACGCAATTGGTGTGGCTGAGCCGACCTCCATCGGTATTGATACCTTTGGTTCGGAAAAGATTCCGGCAGAACGTATTGAACAACTTGTTCGGGAACATTTTGACCTGACGCCTTACGGCATCATCACGTCGCTGGACCTTATCAAGCCTATTTACACCCCGCTCGCGGCCTACGGCCACATGGGCAGGGAAGATTTGAACGTCAGTTGGGAAAAGACTGACAAGGCGGACGAGCTGCGCGCTGCAGCCGGTCTGTAATTAACAGGAATATTGAAATGAATGCAGTAATTGATGAAATAAACAAACCCGATTATTACGTGGCCGATATCGGCCAGGCAGAATTTGGCCGCCGGGAAATAGCCATCGCGGAAACCGAAATGCCCGGTTTGATGTCGGTCCGTGATGAATTTGGTGCCGAGCAGCCGCTCAAGGGCGCCCGAATCGCAGGCAGCCTGCACATGACCATCCAGACCGCGGTGCTGATCGAAGCACTTAAGGCGCTGGGTGCCGAAGTGCGCTGGGCCTCGTGCAATATTTACTCAACCCAGGATCACGCCGCCGCAGCGATTGCCGCGGGCGGTACACCGGTATTTGCGTTCAAGGGTGAGAACCTCGATGAGTACTGGGAATTCACTCACCGTATCTTTGACTGGGGTAATGGTGAAGGCGATGAGAACTTTGCCAACATGATCCTTGATGACGGCGGTGACGCCACCCTGCTGTTGTACCTGGGTGCTCAGGCCGAGCAGGATCCCACTGTCCTCGATAATCCGGACAGCGAAGAGCAGGTTGCCCTGTTCAATGCCATCAAGAAGCGTCTCGAAACCCGTCATGGCTGGTATACAAAAGCCCTGTCAAAAATCAAGGGTGTGACCGAGGAAACCACCACCGGTGTGAAACGCCTCTATGAAATGGCAAAGGAAGGCACATTGCCGTTCCCGGCCATCAACGTGAACGACTCGGTGACCAAGTCGAAATTCGACAACCTCTATGGTTGCCGTGAATCACTGGTCGACGGTATCA
This sequence comes from uncultured Lysobacterales bacterium, assembly GCA_937927755.1. Taxonomy (GTDB): domain Bacteria; phylum Pseudomonadota; class Gammaproteobacteria; order Xanthomonadales; family SZUA-36; genus SZUA-36. The sequence goes on along the minus strand of CALBDB010000087.1, from coordinate 22,087 downwards.
AGCGCGCCACGGACGTGATGATCGCCGGCAAGACCGCTGTCGTAGCGGGTTATGGCGATGTGGGCAAGGGCTGCGCGCAATCCCTGCGCGGGCTGGGCGCAACCGTCTGGGTTACCGAGATTGATCCAATCTGCGCCCTGCAGGCCGCCATGGAAGGTTACCGTGTCGTGACCATGGAAGATGTTGCCGACAAGGCCGATATCTTTGTGACAGCCACGGGCAACTATAACGTCCTGACCCATGACCACATGTCGGTGATGAAGGACCAGGCCATCGTTTGCAATATCGGCCATTTCGATAATGAAATCGATGTGGCCAGCCTGAAGGATTATGCCTGGGAGAACATCAAGCCACAGGTGGATCACGTGATCTTCCCGGACGGCAAGCGGATCATCCTGTTGGCTGAAGGACGCCTGGTAAACCTGGGTTGCGCGACCGGTCACCCGAGTTTCGTCATGTCGAACTCTTTTACCAACCAGGTTCTGGCCCAGATCGAACTGTGGCAGCACCCTGAGCGGTATCAGAATGATGTATACGTGCTGCCCAAGCACCTTGACGAGAAAGTTGCACGCTTGCACCTGAGCCGTATCGGCGCCAACCTGACACGTCTGACCGATGTGCAGGCACGATATATAAGCGTGGACGCAGATGGTCCCTACAAGCCGGATCACTATCGCTACTAAATCGAACTGCCCCTGCTGTTCCGGGGTTTCCCGGAATGGCAGGGCCTGACCAGCCCGTAACGGTATCCACATGGTTAAAGCAAAGGCGCCCATTTCATTCGAGTTTTTCCCGCCGCGTAACAACGAGCAAAAGGCTGCGCTGGAAACTACCTGGCAAAGACTCTCCCGGCTCAATCCGCGCTACCTGTCGGTAACATTCGGCGCAGGCGGCTCAACCCTGGATGCAACCTTGCAGACCGTCACAGACCTGCTGGAGAGATCAGGTGTGCCGGTGGCACCGCATATCTCGTGCATGGCCACCGACCGCGAGATGCTTTGCAACTTGCTGCAGTCCTACCTGAAGGCCGGTGTTGAACGAGTCGTCGTATTGCGTGGTGACCGGCCGGAGGGTGTCAGTGGCCCCGGTCCGTTCCAATACGCCAGTGACCTGGTTCGGTTTGTGCAGGAATCGTTTCCCAACGAATTCCATATCGAGGTGGCCTGTTACCCGGAGTTTCACCCGGAATCCGAATCGCCGGAAACCGAGTTCAAGTACTTTAAGGAAAAAGTGGACGCAGGCGCCGATGGTGCGACGACCCAGTATTTCTACAACACGGACTGTTACTTCCAGTTCCTCGACGACTGCGAACGCCACGGCATAGACATCCCGATTACCCCCGGCATCATGCCGGTCACCAATTACAAGAGCCTGGAAAGGTTTTCCGCCATGTGTGGCGCTGAGATCCCGCGCTGGATGCGCAAACGTCTGCATTCATTTGGCGATGATGACGGATCGATCAAGGAGTTCGGCCTGGAAGTCGTCACCAAGCTTTGCGAACGCCTGCTGTTGGGCGGTGCACCAGGCTTGCACATCTACACCCTGAACCGCGCAAATGCGACGATGCGTCTGTGGCAGCGGTTGCACCATCTTTAGAAAGAATTCCCCACAGATTGCACGGATTAAGAGCAAGCGCGATTGTTAGGGATGGCACCTGTGGGAGGTGCGTCCCGCGGCGATTGCCAGGGTCTTGCACACACCCCTGTAGGAGCGACGCTTGCGTCGCTCCTACAGGTCGATTTGGGTCAGTGCTCCACATTCCCAATCAGTGCACCTTCGGGCTCGCCTTCTTCGCGGTAGATCGATATCGACATGTTGCCATCGGTGTCAATGCTTGCGCGGTACATGCCTTCTGAATTGAATGGTGTGGCGATATTGCCGGCAGCATCCATGGCTATGATGCCGCCTTCACCTTTTGCTTTAACCAGTATGTCATTGACTACGGTCTCTGCGGCTTCGGCCAATGGTGTGCCAAGCTCGACCCTGTTACAGATGTTGTAGGCCACCACGTAGCGGATAAAAAACTCGCCGTGGCCGGTTGCGCTGACGGCACAACTGTTGTTGTTGGCGTAGGTGCCGGCGCCGATGATCGGTGAGTCGCCGACGCGGCCCCAGCGTTTGTTGGATGTTCCGCCGGTGGATGTACCTGCCGCCAGGTTGCCTTGCTGGTCCAGGGCCACGGCGCCAACGGTGGAGAACCACTGGTCGTGTTGGTCATCTGTTGTGACCTGCTGTTTGGCAGCTTCCTTTGCCTTGATACGCTGCAATTGTTGCCAGCGGAAATCCGTGCGGAAATAGGCCGGGTCTTCCATTTCGAAACCCTGCTGGCGGGCAAACTCTTCGGCGCCTTCACCCATCAGCATGACATGCTCTGAGTCTGTCATGACCTTCAGCGCGAGATCGATCGGGTTCCTGATGTGTGTAACCGATGCCACGGCGCCGGCGTTCAGGCCTGCGCCCTCCATGATCGACGCGTCCATTTCGTTTTTGCCGTCTGCGTTGAACACCGCGCCTTTGCCGGCATTGAACAGGGGTGAGTCTTCCATGACATTGATCGCGGCAGCAACTGCCTCGGTGCTGGATGCCCCGTCCAGCAATGCCTGGTACCCCGCTTGCACGGATGATTTCAGCGCAGCGCGGATGGAAGATTCTTTCTCATCGGTCAGGCTGGCCCGCGTGATGGTTCCAGCCCCGCCATGAATGACGATGGCTGGTTTTGTCTCCGCTGACGCGTTGCTCATACCAAGTACTCCGACGATGAGGATAATCCGGCTGATGCGGTTTGTAATTTTTGAGAGTGTCTCATGCATGCTATTCCAGGGCTTTGGGCCAGGTAAGTTAAAGGTGCTTAATGTTGGCCGTGGCGGACAGGCTGGTCAAGACCGCGCTCCCGCCCAGAACAAGCCGGCGAAGATCTTGGGGTCGATCATGACGCCTTCCGCCTGTCGGGCGCTCAGCCATTCAACCGCGTTATCCATCGGCATCAGGTGCACGGTGATATCTTCATTGTCGTCACCGCCACCCGGTCCAACGCGCTCAAGACCAGTGGCCAGGTAAATGGTTATCATCTCATTGGCCATACCGGGGGTGCTCGGGGCGCTCAGCAGTTGTTCAATCGATTTCGCGCGAAAACCGGTTTCCTCGATCAGTTCCCGCTGGGCGGCTGTTTTGAATCGCTCTTCAAAATCACCGTTGTCACCCACCAGCCCGGCCGGTAACTCCATTACCCGGCTTTGGACGGGAATGCGAAATTGTTCAACCAGTACCAGTTCTCCATCATCGGTCACCGGGACCAGCACAACCACACCGCTGGCATTGGTGCGGTATGCGTACTCCCAGTTGTCGGTTTCGGTCATGCCGAGATAGCGGCCCGCGTAGTGAATTGTTTTGTTTTTTGCCACAGATTTATCCGTTGCTCTGGTAAACTGCGCCGATTGTAGCTCAAGTGTGCTGCATGGTGATAAATGCCATTTATCACCATGCAGCACACCAGCAGCAGTTTGATGGAACCAAAGACTGTCTTGCTGTTCATAATCAGCGAATTTCACAGGATCAGTAAGTTGAATAAATCAGTAATTACTATCGTTTTTGCCCTCAGCCTTATGTTGGGCAGTTTTTCCTTATCCGCGCAGTCCGGGCCGGCAGCAACTCTGCCTGAAAATGTTCCGGCATTGCTGGCCAAGGTTAATGAGTCGTACGCGGCAAAGGATTACCAGGCGCTGCGCAGTGCCCTGGAGCGCATAAACGAGTTGCGTCCCAACAACAGCGAGTACATGTACCGGCTGGTTATTGCCTATGCCCTGCTCGATGAAAAATCAAAAGCTTATGATCTGATGCTCCGTATGCAGCAGCAGGGGCTTAATTACGATTTCATGCAGACTGAAGACAGCATGAATATAAGGGGCACCGAGGTTTTCGACTTCGTCAATGACCTTATGATAATGGCCGGAAATCCCGTTGGTGAATCCGAGGCAGTCTTCACCCTTCCTGGCTCCATTAAGATGCCCGAGGCCATTGCCTGGGACGAAAGCCGGCAGAAGTTCCTGATCGGCACTCTTACCGATGGCCGCATCATTGCGGTTGACAAGGATGGCCAGGTTACTGAGCTGCTCAGGGCCAATGCGGAAAACGGCATGTGGTCGGTGTTCGATGTACTGGCAGACCAGCAGCGAAACCGTCTATGGGTTAGCAGTTCGGCGACACCCGCATTTTCGGGGTTTGATCCGGCCGACAAAGGACGAGCGGCCTTATATGAATTCAACCTGGAAACATTGGAACTGATCAATCGTCACCCGGTACCCGTAGATGGCCGCGCACACATCCTGGGCAGTATGGCGATCAATCCGGCAGGGGACATCTACATCGTCGACCGCCTGCTGCCGATCCTGTACAAAAAGCCGGCAGACGAGCAGAATCTCGTTGCAGTACTTGCATCGCGGAAAATGATCAGCATGCGTGGTGTCACCATGCAACCGGATGGGAGCCTGCTATACGTGGCTGACCGCGAGTTGGGAATCCTGGTAGTCGATACCGTGCAGGGGCTTACCGGCAAACTCCAGGTGCCCGATACACTCAACATCGGTGGTATTGACGGGCTGTATATGTGGAATAACAACCTGGTGATGATCCAGAACGGCATCAGCCCGCAACGTGTCATGCGTCTTCAGCTGGACCCAAGTGGGACACAGGTAACATCTGTCAGACCGCTGGCGGTTGCACAGCCTGAATTCGATATTCCGAATTACGGCACGCTTCAGGGCGAAGATATTTACTATTTCGCGAACACCCAGTTGCCTGCTGACAAAGGTGCGCAAAAACCTGTCACGGTGCTACGTACACCACTCGATTCCAGTGCTGATTTGGTTCAACCCGATATGATGGAGTACTTCAAGACGCGGGGAGAAAAACCCGAGGCCCAGCAGAAAAATGAAGACGGGGGCTAGAAAGACAGCTCGATTTTGCTGGTAATCAGGCTGTTTGAATACAACGGCGCCTGAGCATTCCGCCGAATTCCATTTCGTCGAACAACCGGTTTAGCCGGGCTTCGTCAAGTTCGCCGCGGCTCACGGCAGGGTTTTCAAGCGCCGACGGCACACTGGTCTCAATGATGGTCAGGCGGCGTGCCAGTTCTGCCGCTCCCCGGTGTGCCCCCAGTTTTTTCTGCAGTGACTTGGCACCGCGGATACTGAGGTGCTGGACTTCTTCAATCCGTTCCCATATTGCATCCAGGTTATTGAAGTGGCTCAACAGGGCTGCGGCGGATTTCGGCCCCACTCCGGGCACGCCGGGAATGTTGTCGACGCTGTCGCCGGTCAGTGCAAGGTAGTCTGCGATCTGCTCGGGATACACACCGAATTTTTCCTTGATCGACGAATGACTCAGTTTCTGGTTGCGGGTGAAATCCCACCAGGAGTCATTTTTATCAACCAACTGGGTCAGGTCTTTGTCACTGGTGATGATACATACCGGGTGACCCCGGTCACGCCAATGAGCCGCCAGTGTGCCTATCAGGTCATCGGCCTCAAAGCGATGGTCTGCAAAACAGCTCAGACCCATTGATTCGGCCACATCCCTGGCCCACCTGAACTGGCGTTTCAATTCCTCCGGCGCCGGCTCACGGTTTGCCTTGTATTCAGGGTAAATCTCGTTGCGGTAGCTCTTGCTCAACGATTCATCGAAAGCCACGCCGATGTGCTCGGCGCTGGTCTGCTCAAGCAGGCTGCAAAGAAAGCCGGTAAAGCCATAAACCGCATTGGTGGGTTCACCTGCCGAGTTGGCAAATTCATCCGAGATTGAAAACCAGGCACGAAATACGTAAATACTGGCGTCGACGAGGTATACGGGTTGCAGGCTCATAAGCCGTCTATCTTAACCAATCTTCAGGGGAAGAAAAGCAAAAGGAATTAATCCGGGCGGAATTAAACCAGCAGGGATTCCCCCTGCTCGACCCGTTTGCGCAGAACACTGTTGCGCGGGAAATGGGCCAGCAGAAAATCCATCTGGTCTGACAATATCTGCCTTCCCTGCAAATACACATATTCGGCATGTGTCGGGCAGAAGGGGATGGCAAGCAGCTCCATGCCGGCCTGCTCAGGTGTCCGGCCGGCCTTGTGGTTGTTGCAGCGTTTGCAGGCGGTGACGACATTCACCCAACGGTCCTGTCCGCCCTGGCTGAGCGGGTGGACATGGTCCCTGGAGAGCAGGAAATTGGGAAACTGTTCGCCGCAATACAGGCACATGTTCTGATCCCGGCGGAACAGGGATTGATTGCTCAGTGGCGGTACGTAACTGCTGGCAAAAAGGTGTTTGTGGGGGTGCTGGCCCTGGGTGGCGATGATCGCATTCACACTGACCACGCTTTGCCGGCCGCTGAGGGCACTGATGCCGCCGTGAATTTGGTAAAGTGTTTTTCCCAGAGAGTAAGAGACCTGGTCAAGGGTGATCAGCTTGACTGCTTCCTGGTACCCGACCCATTCCAACGGCATGCCGGATACATCTGTGCGTAGAACCCGTTGCTGTAAATCCATAACCTCTCTTTCAGATTACGCTTTAGCGCAAGATGATGTGTTGTTACACGCCTGAATAGGTGTATATCTTGTTTTATGGGCAATCGCAAGTGAAAATTTGATACGGGTTTTTCTTGCCGGTTGTCGACCGTACGCATGACTGCGAACCGGGCGGCTGTTAATGTTGTCAGAAACACGTCGTTCGATGTTGGAGTTAAGTGTGAAAACAATTCTAAAAGAGCTGGTTACTGGTCTGATTCTGTTGCTGGTCCTGAACACTGCCAAGGCAGCCTTGCCCGCAGATGTCGATGGAAAACCATTGCCATCCCTGGCGCCGGTACTCAAGGAAGTTACCCCCTCGGTTGTGAATGTTTATACGCAAACCCGGGTGCGGGTTCGCAGCCCACTGCTGGATGACCCCATTTTCAGGCGTTTTTTCAACGTTCCCGATGCGCCCCGCGAGCGGGTCTCGCAGAGCCTTGGTTCGGGTGTCATCGTTGATGCCGAAAACGGTTACGTGCTGACCAACAATCACGTCATAGCCCGCGCAGATGAAATCGCCGTCGGGCTCAAGGACGGTCGCAGCCTGGAAGCAAAACTGATTGGCACAGACCCCGATACCGATCTCGCGGTCATCCAGATCGCGCCGGAGAACCTGCGGGCGCTGCAACTGGCTGAGACCGATGAGTTACAGGTGGGTGATTTCGTGGTTGCCGTGGGCAACCCGTTCGGGCTTGGACAGACGGTGACATCCGGAATCGTCAGCGCACTGGGCCGCACCGGCTTGCGTGGCCTCGAGTATCAGAACTTCATTCAGACCGATGCCTCCATAAACCCCGGAAACTCCGGCGGCGCCTTGATCAATCTGCGTGGCGAACTGGTGGGTATCAACAGCGCCATATTCACGCCGAGCGGGGGCAATGTGGGTATCGGGTTTGCCATTCCGGCCAGCATGGCGCGTTACGTGATGAATCAGTTGATCCAGTTTGGAGAAGTACGCCGCGGCACGCTCGGGATATTTGTTCAGAATTTGACCGAAGACCTGGCTGGCGCCTTCGATGTAGATATCGGACGGGGTGTGCTGGTTGCCGAGGTTGCCATCGGCTCAGCCGCCGCAGACGTCGGCTTGCAACCGGGTGATGTAATCGTTGCCATGGCGGATCAACCGGTTAACAGTGCGCAGGATTTTCAAAACGCGGAAGGCCACCTGGCCCTGGGTGAGTCACTTCAACTCGAGTATCTCAGGGAAGGCAAAAACCGCACGGTATCGCTCGTTATCCAGGAGGTGCCGGTATTGAAAGGTGGCGACCTGGACCGTCGCCTGGACGGAGCGCGGTTTGTCGAATTGGGTGCAAACTACAAGCAGCAGAGCCGCTCGGGCGTATTGCTTGATGAACTTGATCCGCGTAGCCGCCTGGCCCGCGAAGGCCTTGCCGAGGGCGATGTCATCACCGGCGTCAATCGCCAGCGCGTGCGCAACCTGGCTGATTTCCGGGAACTGGTCGAATCAAGCCGCAGCAGCATCCTGCTTCAAATAAGAAGAAATGGCAGAGTCTACCTTGCGAGAATTGATTAAGGCCCCGGGTCGTGCGTCAGTGTCCCGGTGCTGGCTTGTCCGTGCACGGCTGGACTTGGGTCCCCTTGAAACTGACACAACACCCGGGCTAGGCGGTACAATTGATCGAAAGTTTCAGTGAAGGGAAATTGACATGACCAAACCATTCAGTAGCGTTCGCGACGGCCTGCCGCTTTACCCGGTTTCTTCTGCAAATTTTGAACAGTGGTTGGCAAACCTGCCCGGGATTCAGCAGAAATGGCTGAATGCGGCCGGATTCACTGCCGGGCCCGGCGAAATGTGCAGCCTGCCGGACAGTAACGGTGAGTTGCAGGGCTATGCATTTGGCATGGCGAATACGGGTTGGTTGTACCAGCTTGCGCCGCTGGTGGGTGAACTGCCGGCCGGCAATTACCGGTTGGTTTCAGACTGGGAGCCGGGGCAACGCCTGCAGGCGAGCCTTGGCTGGGGCCTGGCTTGTTACAAGTTTGACCTTTACTGCAAACCAAAAAAGGAGACGCCATCGCTGTGCCTGGACGAAGACATCGCATACGATGCAGGACAGCTGTTGGCAGCGCAGTCGCTGGTACGCGACCTGGTCAATACACCGACCGAAGACATGGGTCCGGCCCAATTGGCGGATGCCGTGCTGGCCGAGGCGGACCGTTTTGGCGCGAGTGCAACAGTGATCCGTGGCGTGGACCTGTTGACCAAAAATTTCCCCGCCATACATGCCGTTGGCCGGGCCGCCGACCGTGAACCACGTCTGCTGATGATGAAGTGGGGCGAAGAGGACCACCCCCTGCTGGCGCTTTGCGGCAAGGGCGTATGCTTCGATACCGGCGGACTGAACCTGAAGCCCCGCTCGGGCATGGGGCTGATGAAAAAGGATATGGGTGGCGCTGCGCACGTGCTGGCATTGGCGCGCCTGATCATGCAGGCAAAATTGCCGGTTCGCCTGCTGGTGTTGATCCCGGCCGTCGAAAACGCGGTTTCCGGCAATGCCTACCGTCCCGGAGACGTCATTCCCACCCGCAAGGGTCTCAGCGTGGAGATTGGAAATACCGATGCCGAGGGACGTGTCGTGCTCGCTGATGCGCTGACATATGCCTGTGAATTCGAACCCGACTTGGTCATCGATTTTGCGACCCTGACGGGCGCTGCGCGTATCGCGCTGGGCACCGATTTGCCCCCGGTCTTCAGCAACGATATTTCAATCGCCACTGACATAATCGCGTCGGGCGAAGCAGAGGAAGATCCGTTATGGGTTATGCCGCTGTACCAGCCTTACAAGGAGTTACTGAACAGCAAGATCGCCGACCTGAACAATATGAGCAGCACGCCGTATGGCGGTTGCATAACCGCCGCCCTGTTCATGGAGCACTTCGTCACTGCAGAGACCGATTGGGTTCACATCGATACCTGGGCGTGGAACCAGAATGCGAGGCCGGGCAGACCGCCGGGCGGTGAGGCAATTGGCATGAGGGCTGTTTTTCATTACTTGAAAAACCGCTATTCCTGAGTTTTGCACGGATAACAACGGAACGGGCCTGGCCGCTTTAACGGTGCAGCCATCCCAGGTAACTGGTGCGTTTGGCGCCGGCAAATGGCGTAACGAGCTGCACCGAGTGCATTTGCGGTATTAAAAAGATATTCAGGGTATTGAAGCTCGGTATGAAGGCTTCCCTGATATTGCCCGCATCATCAAAAAAAGCCAGGTGACCGCCCCAGTTTTTCTCCCAGGTCTTGGTCATGCTGAATACGTAGGCCGCAGACCTGTCGTGTTTGGCGTGCCGGTCATCATGTGCGGTTAAAAAGTGACCGGGTAAATACGTCGTGGCGTAGCTATCTGCTTTCTTAATGGCCATGTCACCGGTCAGTTTTCTCATGAATTCCAGCATCTCATCGCTGTTCATGAAATCATGCATCCGGTGAATGGGCGCCCCCGGGTTTTCATTCAGCTCTATTGCCTGGGTGATGTAGTACTGGTTGAATACGTACTGGAACTGTGTGCGGGCGCGGTGATAAATAGAGTTCATGAACTTTTGCCGCTGATCAGGGTTTAGGGCGTTGAGTTGCTCCATTGAGCTCTCATAGTAGTTATCGCCATTGTTGTACGCCAGGTACCAGTGCTGGTTATCCACCAACAATCTGTACAGGTATTCGGCAGTTTCCGGGGTGAAGAAACCGTGCACCTGCAAGCGGCTATTCTGTTGCAGGGTCCGGTTAAGTGATTCCGGGTCGTGTATGGGGTTAATTTCAAGTTTTTCGGTCATTATTCACCTGGGTCTATAGCAGTACAAAGCTGGTAATGGCCACGCCGGTCGTGACCAGCAAAAGCAAAGTCACGTAACTGATGCCAATAACAAAAAACTTGCCCACTGTAAGGAACCAGTTCTGCTGGTACACCGTGCGTAGTGATATAAGCAGGTAAAGCGGAATCCATATAACCATGATGATCGACAACCAATCGGCCCAGCTCACTCCGTCCGGGTAGCCGTAAGAGGCAAGTAGCTCCCCGGCCTGCTCGATCAGCAGCATTATGGTCAACGTGACAAAAATGAAAGAATGGTTGTGCAGAGAGAATATCAGGTGTTCGACGTAATACCGCTTTGCGAACAGGTACCAGAATTTGAAAATCATGGCTACCACCGGCAGCAGCACAAACATGGTGGCAGGCAGGATGTCAAAAACCTTGTCGACTATCAGGTTGGGGTTCTCATTGATCTGCCTGGCTTTCTTTGGCGACCCCTCGATCTCGTCATTGATGCGGTCGTTGAGCCAGTCCGGAAGCCACTGGACATCCACCGGGTTGGTTTCGCGGTCCCAGGGCTGATCATTGAACTGAATATCCAGGTCATCCACGTCGAAAGGGTCTGCATTCGGATCTTCAGCCGGATCTTCGGTCAGGTTTTCAGCCGGGGCGTTATTTCGCACTTCCTCCAGTGCCTGTTCGACGTCAATCTTCTCCTTCACAGAATCAGGAAGATTCTCCAGGGCCTCTTCCGCCTGTTGATGCGCTTCCTCATCGTCGGATGTGAACATCACGACATCGCCGTCACGTGCTTCAAGTTTTATCGCGTTGCTTGAAAAGAATGCCGCCAGCACGAAAAAAACGATACTGGAGAAAATATATAAGCGCATGGGTGGCGCGTAGCGGAAACGCCGCCCGTTCATATAGTCCCGGGTCAGGCGCCCCGGTTTGAACAGCAGCGGTTTGATCGTGCGCATGAAACGGGAATCCAGGTCCAGCACGTCCTCCATCAAGTCTCTTAGAAGGGCCGGGAAAAACCGCATGAAGTTCTTGTCAGGCTGTCCGCAGAAATAACAGAAGGGACCTTTCAGCTCAGTTCCGCAGTTCAGGCAATGTGCCGAACCCGCCAGTTTTTTTTCGGCCAGCGTTAGTGATTTGTCGGGTGCAACAGCCGGAGCCGGACCCTCTGTCTCGGGGTTCGTTTCAGCTTGTTGTTCAGAATTCATGGCTGTAGATTTCCCCCGGCTGAATCACTCATGTTGTTGTTACTATCATGTACTACAATGCCCGTTCACACCAGATTGTAGCCAATGAGCACGGATAAAAAAAATCATCCCGCTGAAATACTTCGTACGCTGCAACTGGCGATACCGGTGGTCGTGGGGATGGTCGCCAGTTTCAGTATGAATTTTGTCGATACGCTGATGGCGGGCCGTTTACCGGACAAGGAGGTGGCGTTGGCGGCAATCGCTACCGGGGGCGCCATCTGGTCTGCGGTGTTGATGTTCGTTCTCGGCGTGTTGATGGGCCTTCAGCCCGTTGTCGCGCAAATGGATGGCGCAGGCAACCGCGCAGAGGGTGGTGCTGCAGCACGCCAGGGACTGTGGATTGCGCTGGGGGCCTCGGTTCCATTTGTGATTATCCTGCTCTCCGGTGGCGCCTTGTTAAGGTTGATGCTGGTCGACGGCGAAATCATTCCCACTGCCGTCGGGTACATGGATGCCCTGACCTGGGGCGCGCCGGCAATTTGCCTTATGTTGCTGTTGCGGTTTTTCAGTGAAGGCAGCGGAAATACACGTCCGACCATGTACGTCGGCCTGTTGGGCGTCATGCTGAATGTGCCGCTCAACTACATCTTGATGTTCGGCAAGCTGGGTATGCCGGAACTCGGTGCAGTGGGCTGTGGCTACGCGACTGCTATCGTGATCTGGATGCAGTTTCTGGTGATGTTTTTCTATATCCGGTGGCATCACCATTACACGGAATTTGAACTTTACAAGCACTGGGACTGGCCGCAATGGGCATCGATATCCAGACTGCTCAGAGTCGGGTTGCCGATAGGCGGTGCGATATTTGTGGAAGGCAGTCTGTTTGTCGGTGCGGCCCTGCTGATTGCCCGCCTTGGAGCGCTACCGGCCTCAGCTCACCTGATCGCGATCAACTATTCCGCCTTGCTGTTCATGGTGCCCCTGGGACTTGCCAGTGCAGTAACGACACGGGTGGGCAATGCACTGGGCCGGGGCGAACCGGAAGCGGCGCGTTATGCAGGCCTGATCGGGTTTGTGATCGTGCTTTTCACACAAACACTGGGCGCTGCATCAATGCTGCTTGTGCCCGAGTTCATAGTCCGGATTTATACCGATGATGCAGCGATCACAGCCATTGCGGTTACGCTGCTTTTCTATTCGGCTATTTTTCAGTATTCAGATGGTATCCAGATCTGCGCAGCTGCCGCTTTGCGTGGCTTGAAGGATACGATGATACCGATGTTCATAAATATCCTGTCCTACCTGATCATCGGCATGAGTGTTGGTTACTACCTGACCTTCAATAAGTCCATGGGGCCGGCCGGCATGTGGATTGGCATGATCGCCGGTCTGTCGTTTGGAGCCGCTTTGCTGCTACTGCGCTTCCTGTTCAAAAGCGGGCAGCTGATCAGGCACCCTAAAACTGGCCTGTAGCAACATTCTGCGAGGGGTTATACCCCGATATCCGGAACCCCGTCCCCCCGCATCGGAAACCTAAATCCTGACACCCCGGGTCGAGCCCGCGGTATCGTAAGTGATGTTCCCCGGGGTGACGTGGGGGTCTACCCCGGGGGTTGCTTCGGTAGTTTAGGCTTCGGTGTTTTCCGGCTTCGGGGAGATGCGTTTTTTCAGTTGTTCCAACTCGGCTTCGATTGACGGGTCGGTGGGCAGATCGTCTGCGCTCCAGGAATTGCCGGTCACCCCACCGACCTCGTAGGAACGAACACGGGCCTCGAGTCTTTCAACCTGTGATTGCAGACGGTCAAAACGGCCCATGGCGCGCCGGACTTTTCGCTCACCTGGGGAGAGTGACTGCTCCGCAGTTGCGGCATGTCCTTTGGCGGCAGGCGATTTGCGCATCGAGATGTCTTTCAGCTTGGTCTTGGCTTCAGCCAGCTTGTTCTTCAGCGTAGCCATGTCGAACTCGAGCTGTGTAATGCGTGTGTCAAGGCTCTCGGATTCGTTGTTGGCGGACTGCAGGGCCAGTTCCAGTTCCGACTTGGCTTTGAGCGCGGCACGGGCGAGGTCATCACGGTTGGTTGCCACGGCTTTTTCCGCTCGTGCTTCCCACTCTGTGATTTCACGCTCAAAACGGTCTTTCATCCTTTGCAGGTGCGCCTGTTCAGCCAGCAGATCGGCGCTGGCTAGACGCGCATCCTCAGATGCGTCTTCCATATCACGGATAAGTGCACGCAAAAGTTTTTCCGGATCTTCGGCTTTTTCGAGCAGTGAATTGACGTTGGCGGCGATTACGTAACGTAGGCGAGAAAAAGATCCCATTGTTCAGTCTCCTGTCGGTTAATTTGCTATTTATGTAGATGCAGAATTCATGCCACCATAAAAAAGATATAATTAACAACGGGTTGAATAATATCGGGTTGTGCGTTCCATGTGGGAATTGGTGGTTTTGACGCACAGTTGGCTTTTTCGCCAGCAATCGATCAGCCGGCAGGCCATCGCGGACTGTGACCATCGGCCGATTGTGATTAACCATGCTTGTTCATACAATGGTCCGTACCAATGATACGGGCGATACCATGGCTGATGAGCGTTCTTTCCTGGTCAAGTTTGGACTGGGAGTCTGGCATTTAATAAACGGCACCAGGAAAGTTTTTCTGAACCTGCTTTTCCTGTTGTTTATATACTTTGTGTTTATTGTCTTGCAACCCCCGGAAACATTCCGGCTCAAGCCTGATTCCACCCTGGTTATCCGGCCCTATGGCAGGGTTGTTGAGCAGTACACGTCCACCCCGATGGATCGTGCATTGGAAGAGGTCACCGGCCAGGATCGTTCCGAAACCCGTTTGCGTGACATGCTGGAGGCCATCCATAGGGCGGCCGGGGACAGCGATATCAGCCAGCTTGTCATCGATCCGAACTACATGTGGGGTATTGGCCTGGCTGCATTAAAAGATCTGGGACATGCGCTGGATGCATTCAGGTCTACCGGTAAACCGATAATTGCAGTGGCTGAGAACCTCGGCCAGCAGCAATATTATCTGGCGTCCCTGGCTGACGAAGTCTGGCTTGATCCCAATGGCGTCATCTGGATAGACGGCTACTCCAACTACCGCTATTTTTACCGTGAGGGTCTCGAAAAGCTCGCGGTAGAGATCAACCTTTTCCGTGTAGGTGATTATAAATCTGCGATGGAACCTTACACCCGGGATGACATGTCCGAAGAGGCCAAGAATTCGGGCAGGGACTGGTTGGGCGATCTGTGGGAGCAATACCTGCAAGGTGTATCCAAGCAGCGCGGCCTGGTCCAGGAACCGTTACAGCCTTCCATATTGCAGGCTTCTATTGATGATCTGCCAAACCAGATCGAGGAAGTGGATGGCAATTTTGCAGAGTATGCATTGAAACTGGGCCTGGTAGACCGCCTGATGACGGCACCCGGTGTTCGCCAGGAACTCGCCCGCCGTGGCACACCCAATGCGGCAGGAGACGGCTACCGTGCCGTCGGAATGCAGGATTATCTTGATCTCACCGAAACATTGATCCGGCAAGGCAGGTCCAACCGTATTGCCATCGTGGTTGCTGAAGGTGAGATTGTCAGGGGAAACCACCCCGCCGGCCGTATCGGGTCGATTTCTACTGCAAAACAATTACGCCGTGCCGCGCGCAATGACAAGGTTGCCGCAGTCGTGCTGCGCATCAATAGCCCGGGTGGCGAGGTTTTTGCGACAGAGACGCTGCGCCATGAACTGCAACTGGTCAGGGATGCGGGCAAGACGGTTGTCGTATCAATGGGTAATGTTGCCGCTTCGGGCGGTTACTGGATATCCATGGCTGCGGATGAAGTCTGGGCCAGTCCGGCTACCATTACGGGTTCGATCGGCGTTATCGGGATGTTGCCGACCTTTGGTGGCACGCTCGATAAAATCGGTGTTCATACCGATGGTATTGGAACCACCAATATGGCGGGCAAGCTGAGGCTCGACAGACCTCTCGACGAAGGCATCGCGCGTATATTCCAGTCAAGCGTGGAGCGTAATTACCGGCAGTTTTTACAGTTGGTCAGTGATGCCCGCGGCATTGATAATCTTGAAGCAGTGGATGAACTGGCACAGGGCAAGGTATACACCGGTGAACAGGCGCGTGAAAATGGTCTGATCGATAAAACCGGCACTTTCCAGGACGCCATTGAAGCCAGCGCCCGTATTGCCGGACTGGGCGACGATTACCAGATTGAATGGATCGAGCCGGAGCAGTCGGCGCTGGATAAATTCTTTACGGATTTCCTGGCCGGGGCCATGGTCAGCCTGAACCTGCCGGTAAGCAAACCCGCGATATTACCGGGGCCCTGGTTACAGGGCATGCTCGAAGATCTGCAGTTTATAGCGGCGCGGCAGGGTACATTTACCGTTGCCGCACATTGTTTGTGCGATATCGGGGACTAGCCCGGCGAACTGCCAAATCTAATAAACGAATTTAGCGGCCCTGGGTTGGGTCAGGTAATCCTGAATGCAGCTTCCAGCGTTCGGTTTCCTCGTTGTATTTCCAGTATTGCTCATCAATAATGGTGCGTTCGCGTGCCTGGTTCTTGTTGAACATACGAATTTCCACAACCTGCACAAGGCCTTTACCCTCGTCAACCGGGGCAGAGGAACGTACCAGGTACTGGGTAACGCGGAATAGCCTCAAACGCTCGACTTCCAGGCTTGTGATCGGGTGTTCTTCCTGGTACTCCCGGGAAACAAAATCGGCCGCAGCGTCCCACTGGGCCCAGCGTACGATGGTCTCGTACTGTTGTAATGTCTCTGACAAGTTCTTGTCTTCCCTGGTCTGGGGACATCCCGAGATCAGGACTGCCATGCCAAGTATGACCAGTGTGCGAAGGAATGTATTCATGGTTTGAATTTCCTGGTGAAAGTGCTTTTGTTACAACAGCTATTCTGTGTACTTTATCAGTCGTTGCTGTCTGCTTCACAGGCGCCGGCTGTGCTGTCCGGCACTCCCGCACCGCGGGCCATGCAGGCGTTGCCATAGGTTTTGCCGTCGCAACCGCAAACCGGATCATACTCCATCGTGCAGGCCAACGGCTGTTCCGGCGCTACGACCACGCAATTTGCGGTTTCAGAAACCCCTTCCGGGCCTGTGCTACAGGCGCTCAATAGTATCAGCGCAGCCAATGTGCCCGCCGTCAATGAGCCAGTTGTAAATTTCACAAGATACTTACGCATAGAATCTGCTCCAGGCCATGCCAATCCAGACAATGGCGATCAGGATCAGGCAGAACATGACGGCCGAGGAAGCCATATCCTTGGCCCTGCCTGATAGTTCGTGGTGCTCCTCGCCAATCCGGTCAACCGTGTTCTCGATTGCGCTGTTCAGAATTTCAACTATCAGTAAAAGAAACAGGGGCAGAATCAGGATCAGCCACTCGACAAGGGTCTGCGCCAGCCAGAATGACAGCAGCAAGAGGAGCGCAGACAGCATGACATCCTGGCGAAAGGCGGATTCCTGGCGCCACGCATCACGTATGCCACGGATCGAATTTCCAGTAGCGGCAATGAGTCTTGCGTATCCGCTGAGTCCCGATTTCACTATCGGCCGCCTCCCCGATTTACCAAACTGGTATTATGCGTAAGCCGGCCGGCAACAACAATCCGGCGGGCAATAATAATTTTTACAGCGAGGATACAGCGTGCTCAAAGTTGCATCATGGAATGTCAATTCACTTAACGTCCGCCTTCCGCATGTCCTGGCCTGGTGCGATATGGCCAGCCCAGACATACTGGCTTTACAGGAAACCAAGCTGACCGATGACCGCTTTCCGGTCGATGAATTGCTTGAAGCGGGTTACCACAGCGTTTATTCGGGGCAGAAAACCTATAACGGCGTCGCGATTCTCAGCCGTGAGCCGGCCACCGATACCGTGACCGACATTGACGGGCTTGATGATCCGCAAAGACGTATCCTTGCCGCGACCATTGGCGGCGTTCGCATCATTGATCTTTATGTTGTAAACGGCTCGGAGGTTGGTTCAGAAAAATTCGCCTACAAGCTGCACTGGCTTGAACAGGTGACACGCTGGATCGCGACCGAGATGCAAAAATTTGACAAGGTCATCGTACTGGGGGATTTCAATATTGCACCGGATGACCGTGATGTGCACGACCCGGGAGCGTGGCATGAAAAAATCCTGTGCAGTACGCAGGAACGCGAGGCCCTGACGCGCATACTGGATCTTGGCCTGGCGGATAGCTTCAGGCTGTTTGAGCAGGAGGAAAAAACCTGGAGTTGGTGGGATTACCGGATGAACGCATTCAGGCGCAATATGGGTTTGCGGATTGACCTGGTGCTGGCGTCAACTGCGCTGGCAGAGGTTTGCAGCGCAGCGTATATCGACAAGGAACCGCGCCGCCAGGACAGGCCCTCAGACCACACCCCTGCTATTGCGGAATTTGATTTATAAAAAGGTAAAAAGGGGTCAGTGTAGTGGTCTAGTGATAACGGACACCTTCTCGTTATGATCGGACTACTTGTAACCCTTGTAACGAGGTACGTCCGAGTCAACCAGTTGAGACCACGCATCGATTCCACCGATTACGTTACTGACGTTGCTGAAACCCTGTTTGCGAAAGTATTCGGCCGCTACCTGGCTGCGGTTACCGACGTGGCAGATAAAGGCCAGCGCGGTATCTTTCGGCATGGCTTCTATTTGCTGCATGGTGTCGCCGTCCATTGTTTTGGCCTGGTCGAGTGATGCCAGGGCCTGTTCTTCGGCGCCGCGCACATCAATGAGGATTATCGCGTTGTCGTCGAGCCGTTTTTTCAGCTCGGTGACATCCATTTGGTTGACCGGCGCTGGCGCCTGCGGAAGATGAATGGTCAGGCCTTCACCCTGCACTGTTTCCACCCAGTCAATAACGGCGCCATTGGCTCGCTGGGCGGAGGCCAGGTCGAAGTACATGGTGATACCGTTTGTCTCGACCTTGATTTCATGGCCCTCGGCCGGTGCAACGTTGAATTGCGACTGCCAGCTGGCATCGACAGAAAAATGCAGGCCAATACCCTCATGACCCTGCATGGCCTCGAGTATCTTTGCCGCAGCAGCATCGGTGATGGTCACATCGGGCGGTGTGCGGTCTGGGCGCTCAACACCCAGCAGATCGTGCAATTCGCCGCTGTTGAACATGGCGGTGACGATATCGCATCCACCTACCAGTTCGGCATCGATGTACAGTTGCGGAATCGTCGGCCAGTTGCCGTATACCTTGATGCCTTCACGGATGTCCTGGTCTTCCAGTACGTCCACGCTCTTGTAATCTTCGAGAACCGAATCCAGCAGACCCACGGTCTTGGATGAAAAACCGCACATCGGCGATTTTGGCGTGCCTTTCATGAAAAGAACGACACGGTCCTGTTTAATCAGGCCTTCAATTTTTTCACGGGTGCTGTCACTAAGAGTCATATTCTGGTTTCCAGTAATTAATCAAATGGCAATTTGGGTTGACGGATAACATGGGGTGCTGATCCCCCAGTATCAAGTTTTAGTTGTCATATGCTTCGAAGTCCTCACCGTAGTCAAAGGTGATTTCCTCACCCGCTTCGATATCCCTGTGGGCGTAAAGATCCAGCCCGTCCATCTCGCCGTTGGGGTGCCTTGAATGATTCAGAAAACGCAGTTCGTTGGTGCCGTCATAACCAATCCATTCTTCCCCCGAGCCGGCTTCGGCTTCGATCCACAGCACATGCATGCCGTTTTCCTGTGTTTCGACCCCGTCATAGTGTCCGATCCAGGTACCGGCCGGGATGTCGCAGCGGGCAAACAGCCCGCGGCCGTGGACATCTGAATCGGCCACGTAGCACAGGCGATTGGAATCGTACTCAGCCACCAATGATCAACGCTTGCGGGGCAGGGTCTCCGCAATGAGCTGGCGTGCGCCTTTGTCATAGCAGATGTGTCCGGGATACGCGATATCGCCGCTGTAACCCTGTTTGCGGATGAATCGGTGCAAATCGTTCAGGCCGCTGGCCTTTAGAGGGTAACAATTCATCTGACGCTCGCCATTGACCACCGTGACCGCCAATATCCCGACGTCATCCACGCTGTGTTCGGTTACCGCCACGGCATTTTCCCCGGGCAATACTGTGGACTCCTCCACCAGGAAGCTTTCGCCCAGTTCAGCGTCTTCCAGCCCGGGCAGGTGTTGGCAGACCGTGACCCCATGCGCGCTTAGCATGGTTTGGTAGCGGCGGTACTCGCGCGTCCAGTCAACGTAAGCGGACTGTAGCTCCTGATCCGGCACCAGCCTGCCTGCGCCGCGGCTCGCCCACCAGTCAAACGATTCAAAGAAACTGTGCACGGAGCCGTCCTGCCATTTGAACCGAAGCCCGGCCGGGGTGCTGACTTCCAGGACACCTTCCACTGTGGTCATGGCGGCATCCAGTAATTCCCACAGGGGCAAAAAACCAAAATGTTCCAACTGCAGGCGCAGCATTGCATTCAGGTCGGTAATGGTCATAAAGCGCGCGTGGTTGACGGAGATCTTGAAATGCGACTCCAGGCCTTTTGCCGAATGGGGCGATAACTGGCCCTGTTCCAGGAAGCGGTGTTCCATTTCAGCGGCGAGATCATCGACATCTTTGGCGGGGCCGCTGACTAGCAACGGCAGGATTTGCAGCAGTCCCAGCGGGATAGATTCAAGAGGTTGCAGGTCCGACAATGGCATTTGTCCTTCGCTGGTGCCGATACTCAATAAACGTGCCTCGAAATCACTGCCGGGGTTTGCGGATTGCTGTAGCGCTTCAAGCGCCTTGTACACCGGCAGCTGCGGCCTCAATACCTGGGTCTGGTCAAACAGGGCACCAGCCATGCTCAGTGAGCAGCGGTTGATGGCCGGGAACATGCCGGTCAGGTCAGCGGCGACGTGGGCCAGCACTTGTTCGGTTGCGCCGCGCTCCAGCAGGCCGGGGCGACTGGCGTTCTCGCCGTGGTAACGGGTCGGGTCCGTTTCTATACCAACCAGGATGTATTTATGCTCTATGGGTGCCATGCTTTACCCGTCAGAGTAACGAAAACCGCGACTTGGTTTTCATGCTGTCGCCGCCCTTACGCCGGCGGCGCATACGTGTGTGCAATTGCTGTCTACGCTCTTCCAGCCACGCCGAACGTTGAAGCTCCTGCGCCTCCTCTTCACGACTTTCAGCCTCGGCGGCGCGGTAGCTGATGAATTCTTTAAAGGCCTGGATTTCATGTTCCAGTTCTTTACAGACGATCTCGATGATGATGGCATCGTCGAGGTAGCCCAGCGCAGGCGTGTTATCGGGGATCAGGTCAACCGGTTCGCAACAGTAGGATAAGGCAGTCAGCACCCTTTCAAGGTCTTCGCCTTCAAGTGCCCATGCGCGGTCTGTGACCATTTCGATGAGTATCTCAAGCTGGTTCATGCGATCCTTGATGAAATCCGTTGTGTCCGACTGCCTTATTTGCGCAAGCATGCGCGACGCGCTCGCACTTACCTGTTGCGGGGACTTGCTTTTTGCGCTTTCCCTGACGCGCAGCATGGCCTTGTAGAAGATTTCGAGATCAGCGTCGCTGAGTTCAAAGTTGATGAGTAATGACATGCCTGGCGCCAACCGTGCCTGTAAATCCCGCCTGATCAGCGAAAGTGGCCCGGCCGGCCGGGACGCGGATAGATGTGGCCTTCGTACTCAAAACTGAGGTCGCCGGCGTCCTGGCTTGTAACGGAACCCTTTAGCAAGTAGGGCAGGCTGTTGATGTCTCCGTTTTCCAGTGAATCCAGCAATTCGCGGGCGGCCCCGCTTTCCTCGACATCCACGGACCAGATTTCCGTGCCATTGGCGGCAATATCGGTATTTACCGGGCCCTTATAGCCAACCAGTTCGTCGTCGTTAGCCGTAAGGCTGAAATCAATATCCAGGACATTCAGCGTAAGGTCATTGACGTTGCGCATACTCAACTGCAGGTTTATGCTGCCGTCCCGGTGACTCAGGTCATTCATGCTTACAATCGGTGGTTCACCACGAA
Source organism: uncultured Lysobacterales bacterium (assembly GCA_937927755.1). Classification (GTDB taxonomy): domain Bacteria; phylum Pseudomonadota; class Gammaproteobacteria; order Xanthomonadales; family SZUA-36; genus SZUA-36. Next base: position 525 of record CALBDB010000087.1, on the reverse strand, counting down.
CCTGCTTTGCACCGCAAGCGCTGCAAAGCGCCGCCAAGAGTATCAACAAGGAAACTTGCAGGTACCTTTTGTAAGTGTCTTGCGTGTAAGTGTCTTGCGTGTAAGTGTCTTTAGGGGTTTTCATGGTCGCTCACTTCATCGTAGAGATGACATTTTACGCAATGTGGCGTAAAAGTGGACAGATTGCCGTACCTGAGCGTTTGGCTGGCAGGCTCATTTTGTTCGCAGATGGGCATTTTTTCCGGGCAGTTACGGCTGAAAACGCAGCTGGTAGATTTTCCGCCAGCTGCTGAGCCACGATCAATCTGCCAAGGCACGGCGGGCATTCCCGGCAACGAATCAGCGTCTGTGTAAGCCAGCTGTTCGGATGATAGTCCGGAAGAAGACAACAAGCTCTTGCTGTAAGGATGGGCAGGCTTGCTGAAAAACAAGTCGGCAGGTGATTGTTCCATCAACTGACCCCTGTACATAACCGCGATATCGTCCGCAATTTGCCTGATGACGGCCAGATCGTGCGAGATGAAC
>CALBDB010000086.1 GCA_937927755.1 uncultured Lysobacterales bacterium | reverse complement strand
GAGGGGCATAGATTAATTGTAGCCCAGGTCTTCTCAAAGTTTGAGAATCGGACGGCCTGCTTCCACTATACGTCAGGTAGTTGCACCGCTTCCCAGTCCGCACTTTTGAGCATCCAGTCGCTGCCGCTGCTAATCCATTCGGTATTAACTTCAAATAATCGTCCGTTTTCCGGCAACATGCCCCCACCGCCCGTTACCAATATGCGGAAGCGCGCTGATGCCTGGCCGTCTCCAAGGCCCTGGACATGGATTGGAAAGAACTGCGCACGCAACCTGCGGTTCTGATTGATCTGGAAAATCATTAAACGATGAAACTCGCGACGATCCATAGAGCCTTGCTGGCCCTTGAATGAGTCTGCTACATAGCCGATAAACTCAAAATGCTCGCCCTGTTCGGCGGCTTCCTCCATGTTCCGCAGGGTGGCAATGATCTGCTGCTCTAAGCTGAGGTCATCACCACAGGCTGCCATCAACAGGCTGGTTAGCGCTCCAGCAAGAAAAGCCCGCATCGCTGCCTCAATCGTCCTCGTCCAGGTAACGTTCCAGCAGGTGCGAAGAAACCACGATCAGATCATGTTCGGTGACCAGGCCAATCAGTTTTCCATCATCAACGACAGGCAGGCAGGCGACCTGCGCCTTTCGCATCAGCCGTATCGCATCAACGGTTGTGGCGTCGGAATTTATAGTAACGGGGCGCCGGGTCATGATCTCCCTGACGCTCACCTGTTTGCCACCGCCTGCCCGGCCCGTGGCGACAAGACGCAGCAGGGCCCGGTGTGATAACAGGCCGACCAGTTCGCCATCATCGCCTTCCACCGGGATATGGCGGACGTGTCTCCAGTCCATCAGGGTTGCGGCGAAATCTACGATATCGTCCGGGCGAACGGTGAACAGATCGGTGGCCATGAACTGGGAAACTTTCATATAACTCTCCCGCCAGTCCTGGTGCTCACAGAATTCGGCCAGGCCCCAGTCCGATATCGGCCGCCCAGTGGATTGTTGCTCAATCATATTGCTTACCAGGCAGCGTAAACGCTGGTCTTCCGTTCCGCGGTCGTTCATGTTTTGCAATGATTCCAGCGCCCAGCGTGAACCGTTTCTGCGGGTGGCCACCCGGTCGCGTACAACACCGAGGTAAAGCTCAATGTCATCCTGGTTGACTTGGTATTTTTTCAATCCATACTCCGCCAGTGGCAGCAACTGCTCAAGGATCAGTTCCTGGGCAGGCATATGGGTGTCGCCAAACCAGTTCATCTGCGCACGGATACCGTCCCTGGCTGCCGCCATGAAATTCGTCTTGATATCGGCAAAGGTGATGTGCTCGCGCACATCGGAATACTTGTCCGCCATACCCGCCATCATGCCGACAAAGAATGCTGTGTTGGCAATTTCGTCTATGACGGTTGGCCCCGAGGGGATAACCCGGTTTTCAATTCTCAGGTGTGGAATACCCTTGTGAACGCCGTAACAAGCGCGGTTCCAGCGATACACGGTGCCATTGTGCAGGCACAGAGCCTTTAATTTGGGCGCTATTCCCTGGGCCACCATCGCCAGCGGGTCGTCTTCGGTCTCTGTTGTCAAAATTACCCGGAAGCGCGCTATATCTTCCTTGAAAATTTCTGTAACTGAGTCCTCGACCCAACGATCGCCAAAATGCACGCGGGGCATGAGACCCCTGCTCTGGTGTGTTGCTGATCTTGCATCAACCGAGTACTCAAAAACGGATATTCGTGTTTCGTGCCAAAGTCTTTTGCCCAGCAGAATTGGCGAATTCACCGCCGCCGCAAGCAATGGGCCGGTGACGGTCTGGGCGATATTATATAAACGGGCGAAATCTTTTGGGCTAACCTGGAAATGCACCTGGAAGCTGGTATTGCAGGCTTCCAGCATCAGGTTGTCGTGCTGGACGCTTAACTGGTCTATGCCGTTGATGGTGAACTGTAAATCATCACCGCGCAAAGCCATGATCGCGTCATTCAACGCGTGGTATCGAGGAATTGGAACCATCGATTCAAGGCTTAGGTCTTTCTTTGTCAATGTCGGCAGGATACCGACCAGTGCTATTTCGCTGTCACATTTGTGTGCGGCTTCGCGGGCCTTGGCATAAACATCCTGCGCCTCTTTTTCCATTCGGCTCAGGCAGTCCAAACGTAATTCCTGTACCGACAGGTTGGCCTCGATATTGAACAGGCCCAGTTCATGGGTAAACCTGTCGTCATCCAGTTCTTTGAGCACATCGAGCGCGGTCAGGGCCGGTTGTTGTGCCTTGTTAACCAGGAACATCTCCTGTTCGGCGCCAATACGGCTGACACCGGACTCCACCATGCCTTTTTCCAGCATGGCTTCGAGTGCCCGCACCTCTTCAAGAAGCGACTTCATGAATTCCTGGCGAGTGGCCTCGTCAGCATGTTCCTCTATGTTCTGTTCACCCATCGAGCGGCGCCTTGATCATCGATTTATGCACCGATAATAAACACAGGCATACGGGTCGGCAAACAAAAACTGTAAAACATCTGCGCCAAGTCATTTATCATGCAAATGAGGTATAGGAATATTATCTGGATAATTTAGACGTTCAACCGTTCTGGAGAGGCTTAATAATGATTGAAAAACCCTGGCTCAATAGTTACCCACCGGGCGTGCCGGCAAATATAGACCTGGGCACTTATCACTCAATCGTCGATATCCTGGAGGAAAGCTGTAACAAGAACAAAGACCGCATGGCCTATCACAACATGGGCGCGGAACTGAGTTATACCGATCTCGACTACCTGTCGAGAAACTTTGCAGCATCCATTCAGGACATGGGTTTGCAGCAAGGCGATCGAATTGCCCTGATGATGCCCAATATACTCCAATACCCCGTGGCATTATTCGGTGCCTTGCGGGCCGGGCTGGTTGTTGTTAATACCAACCCGATGTACACGGCGCGCGAGTTGCGGCACCAGTTGGTCGATTCGGGTGCCAAGGCCATTGTGGTGGTCGAGAATTTCGCCTCGGTATTGCAAAGCATCCGTGATGAAGTTCCGCTGGAGCACATCATTACAACCGGCGTGGGCGACCTGCTCGATTTTCCAAAGTCACTGCTGGTCAACTTTGTACTGCGGTATGTCAAAAAACAGGTGCCGGCGTGGTCCCTGCCCGGTTCGGTCAAATTCCAGGAGGTACTGGACAAGGGTGCTAAATTACCTCTACGCCCGATCAATATCACTTTCGAAGACACTGCGTTCCTGCAATATACCGGCGGTACTACCGGGGTTGCCAAGGGCGCCATGCTGACCCATCGGAACATCGTTGCCAATATGCTGCAGGCCAGGGCATGGCTGGCCCAGTTGGATGATTCACATGAAGTTATCATTACCGCCTTGCCTCTTTACCATATCTTTGCACTGACAGCGAACTGCCTGACTTTCCTGTACCTGGGCGGCAGCAATATACTGATCACTGACCCACGTGACATGCCCGGATTTGTCAAGGAACTGGGGCGTCATCCTTTTACAGCAATTACCGGTGTAAATACGCTGTTCAACGGTCTGTTGCACACCCCGGGGTTTTCGGAGCTGGATTTCAGCACTCTCAAAATGACACTTGCGGGTGGCATGGCCCTGCAGAGATTTGTTGCTGAAGAATGGAAACAAGTAACCGGATGCACGCTGATCGAGGCGTATGGCCTGACCGAAACCTCTCCCGCAGCGTGTATAAACCCGGTCACGCTTAAGGACTATAACGGCTATATCGGTCTGCCCATTTCTTCAACTGATGGCGCAATCAAGAATGACGCAGGCGAGTTTTTGCCTGTTGGGGAAACCGGCGAGTTGTGTATACGCGGCCCACAGGTCATGAAAGG
>CALBDB010000085.1 GCA_937927755.1 uncultured Lysobacterales bacterium | reverse complement strand
TACTTATCGTTCAGGCTACGGAGTTTCTTATAAGCTTTTTCCGATAACGCAACATTGAACCGTTTGGGTAGTGGGTATCTTTTTGCTGCCATTTTCTACTTCTGCGTCTCCTTGTATCACATAGCGTTTGATACGAACTGGAATGCTAACGCTCAACAATAGTGACAAACCCACCGAATATCATCCGTTTGCCATCAAAGGGCATTTTGCTCATATCCCAATCCTGGAACCGAGGGTCCTCCATCGCCGCTTTATTGCCTGCATCCCGTGCTTCTCGAGATGGCCAGGTAATCCACGAAAATACAACTTCCTCTTCATCCTTACACTGAACTGCTATTGGCAGGGAGGTAATTTCACCATCCGGTACATCGTCCGCCCAATTTTCCACCACTGCCAATGCACCATGTTCTTTGAACACATCCGCTGACAATTCAGCAAGTCGAATATAATCTGATTTGTTTTGCTTGGGAACAGCAAGCACGTACCCATCTACATAAGGCATAAATTGAGTTCCTTCATTTTGGTTGATGATAATTGTCCAGGCAATACCACTCACAAGTTTAGCTGTCATGATACAAAGAGTTTACAACTTCTGTGTGCTTATGGTGAGATTCCCCGCTATTCAGCATATTGTATACTGCTAGAGAACAGGGCCTTACGGTAATGGCATGAATTGGATTGCTAACCTTTTCAGGGCACTGCGACGCCGACGAGTGTTTCACATGACGGCGTTTTATATTATCGGAGGCTGGGTAGCTGTCCAGGTAACCAGCGAGGCACTTCCCGCTCTCAACATCTAAGACAATGCGATCCGATTTGCATGGAATGCGGTTTATGGCTTGAGCAACCTGACACAAAGTGCGCTTAAGGAACAGGCCGCTATAGACATCGCACCACAAACCCGCGACATCGACCCTGGCTCCATTACAATTTTACCACTGGAGAACCTTTCACCAGAACCGGAGCAGGAATATTTTGCATCTGGAATGTACGATGCGCTGATCAACAGTTTGTGCAAGGTCAGCGCTTTGAGGCTAACTTCCAAGACTTCAGTCAGCCGGGTAGATACCGACCTGACGATGCCCATGATTGGCCGCCAATTGGGTGTGGCGAGCTTGATCGAGCTGGTCCAGAGGCAGCATTTACACGTGCCCTGGAACTGAACCCCAGTCTTGCGGATGCCTGGTATCACTGGGCCTGGCAACTGGAATTGTTCGGGCGTGATGACGAAGCAATTGCTGCAGGCATCAAAACGGTCGGACTGAGTCCGTTGTCGCCTTTCTATACCGGATGGCTTGCTGAGCAATACCGCGATGCCGGTGATTACGAAAAGGCTATCGAGATGTTCGAGTCCGTGCTGCGTCTTTATCCTGAATACCCCGTTGCCTGGCTGGTCAACGAGACCAAGCGAAGGCCATTCTTTCTACCATTGAGCATGAAGCTGACAATGGTTTGCCGCTAACACCGATGCTAAAAAGCACTCCCGGAGGATTTACCTCCGGGGGTTGATTATTACAGGTATATTCCGTTAGTTAACCGGCGGCCAGCTGCCTCAGCACGAAATTCAGGATACCGCCGTGGCGGTAGTATTCCACTTCCTTGGGTGTATCCAGGCGGCTCCTGGCCTGGAACTGCTTTGTGCTGCCGTCAGCGGCGGTGGCGGTTACGGTAACCTGTTTGGCTGAACCATCACCCAGGCCTTCGATATCAAAGGTTTCAGTGCCATCCAGGCCCAGGGTATCGGCGCTTTCACCTTCCATGAAGTTCAGTGGCAAAACACCCATGCCGATCAGATTTGATCGATGAATACGTTCAAAACTGGCAGTAATTACGGCTTTTACGCCCAGCAACTGTGTGCCCTTGGCCGCCCAGTCGCGGGATGAACCGGTGCCATACTCCGTACCGGCCAACACAACCAATGGTGTGTTCTCCTGCTGGTAGCGCATGGAGGCGTCAAAGATGGTCATCTGTTCGCCGTCGGGCTGGAATGTGGTCCAACCGCCCTCGGTGCCCGGCGCCAGTTGGTTACGCAAACGTACGTTGGCAAAAGTGCCGCGCATCATGACTTCATGGTTACCACGGCGTGAGCCGTAGGAATTGAATTCTAATCTTGGTACACCCTTGGACTTGAGATAGCTGCCCGCAGGCGAGTCCTCGGCGATCGCACCGGCCGGTGAGATATGGTCGGTGGTGATTGAATCGCCCAGCCTGGCCAGGCACCGCGCACCGCGGATATCGTTGACCGCCGGTATTTCCATTGTCATTCCGTCAAAGTAGGGCGGGTTGCGGATATAAGTGGAGTCATCCTGCCAGTCAAACATCTCACCCACGGGCGAGTCGACTGCCTGCCAGCGCTCGTCGCCGGAAAAGACACTGCTGTAGCCTTTCTTGAACATCTCGGCGGTTACGCTTTCGGCGATACACTGCTGGATTTCCCCGCTACTTGGCCAGATATCCTTCAGGTAAACCGGGTTGCCGTTTTGGTCATTGCCAAGCGACTCGGTGGTGATATTAATATTCAGGTTGCCGGCTATGGCGTAGGCCACCACCAGTGGCGGGGATGCCAGGTAGTTCATTTTGATATTGGCGTGGATACGGCCTTCAAAGTTGCGGTTGCCGGAAAGTACCGAGCAGGCAACCAGGTCGTTGCTGCGGATGGCGTCACCGATTGGTTCGGGCAACGGGCCTGAGTTACCGATACATGTGGTACAGCCATAGCCGACCGTGTAAAAGCCCATGGCCTCGAGGTCATCCATCAGGCCAGCCGCGTTCAGGTAATCGGTGACCACGCGGGAGCCGGGGCCGAGCGAGGTCTTAACCCACGGCTTGGAGCTCAATCCCTTTGCGGCGGCGTTCCTGGCCAGCAGGCCCGCGCCGAGCATGACTGCCGGGTTGGACGTATTGGTGCATGAGGTAATGGCTGCTATCACTACGGCGCCATCTTCCAGTTCAAATTGCTCGCCGTTGTATTCAACTGAGACACTGCCGTTTCCGGCACGCCCCTGCGTGAATACCTGCATGTCTTTCTGCCAGGTCGGTTTGGCTTCGGTCAGCAGGATACGGTCCTGTGGACGTTTGGGGCCGGCGAGACTTGGCACGACGGTGGACATATCCAGCACCATTACATCGGAATACTCCGCTTCCGGGGAGCCGGCCATGTGGAACATGCCCTGCGCACGCGTGTAGGCTTCAACCAGCGCGACCTGTTCTTCAGAACGGCCCGACAGACGCATGTAATTAAGGCTTTCCTCATCCACCGGGAAAATACCGCAGGTTGCACCGTACTCGGGTGCCATGTTGGCAAGTGTGGCACGGTCAGCCAGGGGCAGGGTAGACAGGCCTTCACCGAAGAATTCTACAAATTTACCGACCACGCCCAGTTCACGCAGCATCTGTACCACGGTCAGCACCAGGTCGGTGGCGGTGGCGCCTTCGGGCAATTCGCCGGTCAGTTTGAAACCAACCACCTGCGGAATCAGCATGGTGATGGCCTGGCCGAGCATGGCTGCTTCGGCTTCGATGCCACCCACACCCCAGCCCAGCACGCCGATGCCGTTGATCATCGTGGTATGGGAATCTGTGCCCACAACGGTGTCCGGGTAGGCGAATAATTCGCCGTCGCGCTCAGCGCCAAAAATAACCCGCGCCAGGTGCTCGAGGTTTACCTGGTGGACAATACCAGTGTTTGGTGGAACCACATTAAAGTTGCTGAACGCGCTCTTTCCCCACTTCAAAAAGCTGTAACGCTCCTGGTTACGTCCAAACTCGATTTCATTGTTTTTTGTTAATGCATCGGCGCTGCCGTAGCGGTCTACCTGTACGGAGTGGTCGATAACCAGTTCAGCAGGGGACAAGGGGTTGATCATTTCCGGCTTGCCGCCGAGGTCTGTCACTGCATCGCGCATGGCAGCAAGGTCGACTACCGC
>CALBDB010000084.1 GCA_937927755.1 uncultured Lysobacterales bacterium | reverse complement strand
CATCGACCAGGAAATGATGGCGGAACGGGGGTATACAACGGTGTTCGAGGCACTAAACGGCCTGGCCATAAATAATGGCCTGGTAGTTGAGGGGCCCGAGGCCGCCCTGTTCACACCGGATGTGCAGACCATTAACCTGCGCAGTTTTGGCGTTGGTCAGACCCTCGTGCTGGTCAATGGCCGGCGTTTGACAAATTATCCGGCGGCGTACCAGTCCGAAGCGACAGTATTTAACTTTGGTGCAATTCCAACCGCTGCGGTTAAGCGCATCGAAGTGTTGGCAACCGGCGCCTCGGCCATTTATGGTTCAGACGCAGTTTCAGGCGTGGTCAATATCGTGCTGAGATCAGACATCAATGAAACTACTCTTAATCTCTTGTGGGGTACGCCCACCGAGGCCAAAAGCACAAAAAACGATATCCGCTTCCAATTGCTGCACGGTAAGACATTCGATCGTGGCAACTACACCGTCACTTTTGAGTACGCAGATCGTGAAGGCCTGAAAGGCGGGGACTTCAAGAACTACGACGAAGAGACGGACTACCCTTACCAGGATTATCCGGGTGTTACACCGGCCATTCCGGATCGCCAGATTCTATATTATGACCGTTTCAAAAGCGTGTTCGGCATTCCTCCCTGGTATATCGATCCCAACGAGAATGGCGGTTGCCCCGGACCTGAGGGTGTTCTGACCGATGAATACCGTGACCCCGCCGGCTACTACTGCGGCCACAACGGTGTGCAGGACTGGAACTTCCGCAATGACAAGCAATCGATGTCAGTTTACTTTAACGGAAACCTTGAAATAGGTACCAATGGTACGGAGCTGTTTACTGATATCCTGTATTACTCAAGTGAATCCTATTCCGAATCAGGCTACCTTTTTGTCTGGGAGGATCTCCTTGACATCACGACACCCGATTCGGTCGATTACGGATTCTATGACTGGCGTTATACACAGCGTTATTTTACCGAGGAAGAACTCGGTATGAAGCTGGGTGAAGAGTTTGAAGACGATGCCCTGACCGTTTCGATCGGCGCCCGCGGCACCTTCCATGATTTCCACGACTGGGAAGCTTCCTACACCTATTCAAGCTATGAACACAAATCCAGACGCCCCTGGTTCAAATGGCGTAATGTTATCGACGATATGCTGGGCGCTTACATGGGTGTGAGCTTCTTTGGCGACAACTGGTGGTCGGGCGGAACACTGGGTGAGGATATGGGATTCCCGCTGGCGGGATCGGGTACTTTTGCAGAGGTTAACGATGCAGTCCTTAACGCTATTGGCATGCAGACTTACGGTAACGAGAGCACTGACCATTTCCTGACATTCCAGATGTCCGGTGACATCGCGGAAATGAAGGCGGGACCGTTGTCTTATGCGGCCGTGCTTGAATATGAAGATACCGAGTTTTTGTACATCCCGGACGCCGGCATTCAAAACCCTCCGCCGGACACTGATTACTGGGGCGACCCGATCACGTCGCCCCTGGTGGGTTCAGACTGGTACAAACTGACCGGCTACACCGGTGGCGGCGACCGGCAGCGCTGGGCGATCGGTGGCGAATTGCGTGTGCCGGTTTTCAATACCCTGACCCTGAACCTGGCAGGCCGTTACGACGACTATGACAGTGGCTCCACGAGCTTTGGCGGCGATTTCACACCAAGCATCACGATGGAATGGCGTCCGAGTTCAGACCTGCTGGTTCGTGCCGGTTACACCGAAAGCTTCCGCGCCCCGGATATGGCCCTGGTATTTGTTAACACCGGTACCTTCCAGGGCGCTTATGACCTTGTCAATTGCTGGGAAATCTATAATTTTCAGAACCAGGATAACCCTTTGACAGCGCAAGAGTTCGAGGCAGCGGGACTTACAGAAGACTGTGATTTCTCCCAATTCTTCTCACGCCGCACAGGCGCCCAGAACCTGGGGGAAGGTGAAGAGCCGCTTGATGCCGAAACCGGTTCGAGCTACTGGTTTGGTTTTTCGTGGGAAGTCATGGACAACCTGACACTGCAGGCTGATTTCATCCACCAGGAACTGGAAGACCGTGTCGTAACCCCAACTGTTAATTCTCTTTTGGGTGATGAGTGGCAATGCGTGCTGGGCGAACTGTCACAAGCAGATTGTGAAGCAAATGCCCTGCGTGTACAGCGCGGCTACGACGAGACAACGGGAATATCCTATATCGACGCCATATGGAGAACACCTTACAATTCGTCATTCCTGGAAGCAGATTCCATCGATATCCGCTTCATGTACTCAGTCGACTCCAGCATTGGCCGCTTTGGTCTCACAGGTGATTATGCACATATCCTGAATCTCAAAGAACAGGAAGTAAAAGGTGGCGACATGATCAACCTGCGTGATGACCCGATTACAGGCGGCTGGGACCACCGTTCCAGCTTTATCGGCACGATTAGCCACAGCTACCGGAAATACGCCCAAACCTGGACAATGACGTATCGCGGCGGAACCACAACCTGGAACCGTTACTCTGTAAAAGACGGAGCAGAAATGTGGGGCAACCCGGAAACGAAATCCCGTGTTGATTCATACGTTACGTGGAACTGGACCGGCCAGTACTTCTTCACGGATGACCTGCTTGCACGCATACGTCTGATCAACGTGTTCAACCAGGGTCCGCCAAAAGATGAAACCATGTTGTGGTATGAGGACCCCTGGTACAACTACTACGTTTACTCCGGCGCCGCCATCGGCCGCCAGGTTTACGGCGAGATTCAGTGGACCTTCTGATCTGAGCCAAAATCGTGATTAAAAAAGCCCGGCGATTGCCGGGCTTTTTTATGTTGGTTTGGGGCAGTTCTAATCGTGCTTTATCCTGATGTTGCCGCTGAAGCTCTCGACCCTGACCTCGGCCCCGCTGCTACCGGTCATATGTTTCAAATGGCTGCCCGGGCCATGCCTTGCATGATCAACTGAGCCAAAATCCGTGCTTATCCGGCCACTGAAGCTCTCTGCTTTAAACAAACCGGACTGGTCTGCCGGCAGATTGATGGTGACATCACCACTCATGCTTTCAGCGCTCAAACTACCGTTATCGGAAATTTCGCCCATGGTTACGATATCCCCTGAGACCGTCTCAAGCTTGGCGCTGCCAATGGCGCCGGCCTGCAACTCCATGTCGCCGGAAACCGTGCTTGCCGTTATCTCACCGGAAACACCGGATAATTCAACGTCACCTGATACCGATTCTGCGGAAATTCGTTCCGTCCTGCCATCGAAATATACATTACCACTCACCGACTCTATTGAAACCCATTCACTGGCGGCCTCCACTTCAACATCTCCACTGACGGACGTTGCCGAGAGTTTCTCATTGTCCACTCCGGAAACCGTTATGTTTGCGCTGACGCCGGTTGCATCGATCCTGGCCTTTTCGGGAACCATCAATTTCAGCTCGGTGCTGTCGACATTCCTTTGATTGCGGTTTTTCACGCTGATTTGGAGCCTACTCTTGCTGGCGTCAATTTCCAGTTCATCTACGCTGTCACCCAGTTCACCGGTCAGCCGCGCTTCTTTCCTGTCCCAGGCCTGTATTACTATTTCACCGGCAATGTTTTCGATGGCTATCGATGCATTCGCATCGAGATCCCAACTTTCATCCACTGATTGCCCGGCAAGCGCTGCCAATGGTGTCATCACCAGCAGCATAGCTGCCCACTTCAGTTTTCCTATGCTCATGTCCTTCTCCAGTTATTTTGCTCCAGCAACGCCAGTTGTTTGACAAACTGTAATTGTCGCGATCTCAAATTCAGTAATTTTTCATTCAAATAAATGTTTGACGGGTATTGCCTCAATGCCGCCAACAGGGAGGCTTCTGCCTGCAGCAGGTCTTCCCAGCTACCGCGCAGGGCGTCCGGCTCTTCGCCCTCAAGACGTAATCCCGAGTAATCAAGCGGGACCAGTTCACGAAACGCCGCCTGGTATTCACGCTCAGCCGCTTCCACACTCCCCACCATTGCATATTGCTGGACGGCTTCCGCAGTAAGACCGGCGGGACCGGCATCAAATCCACGTCCGATAAAAATACCGGTGGTCAAGGCCAGTAAAACCGCTGCTGCCATGGCCGGCGTACGCCAGAATGGCGCCTTGTAGTGAACGCTGCCACCCTTGTCAGCCGTCCCGAGCCGTTGGCTGATCCCGGGCCACAAATCACGTTGCGGCCTGATACCACGTGGCAATGACTCGATCGCGCTTCGTAATTCAGATTCTTTCATCTTTCCGTCAACTTCCTTCAGGGTCCTTCAATATATCCCGGACCAGTTTTCGTGCACGGTGTAACTGTGCTTTGGAAGATCCGACCGCCATTCCGGTCATTTCTGCAATTTCATTGTGCTGATAGCCTTCGATATCGTATAGCACCAGCACGGTTCTCGCCCTTTCCGGCAACCCTGCGATGGCAGCTTCAAGATCATCTCTCAAGCCTGCAAACACATCACGGTCACCTACCAGTGTGCGTTCAACGTCGTCCACCAGTTCCCTCTCACGCTGCAGCCGTTTTACACGTATTCTGCGGTCACTCAATACCACGTTGACAGCCAAACGGTGCAGCCAAGTGCCAAACTTGCTGTCGCCACGGAACAGGTCAAGCTTGTTCCATGCCCGGACAAATGCTTCCTGCACCATGTCCTCAGCCAGGCCCTTGTCACCACCACACATGCGCCAGCATAGAGCGTATATCCTGTCGCAGTGACTGCGGTACAACTTCTCAAATGCAAGCCGGTCTCCATCCTGGGCCTTTTCGACCCAGCGAGTTTCGGTAGCGGACAATTCGTTCTTGTCGTGCTGCCACGATGTCACCGCTTGCATTCCTCCCATGTACATTTAGATGTAAGCCAGCAGAAAGGGTTTAAAAGAGAACTGGCAGATTGAAAGTTAACATGCTTTAGCCCTGGCTTGTGCATTGAACCAAAAAAGCCCGCATATCCAAGCGTAATTTAATCATTGGCATACAGCTACAAGACGGTCACTGAATCGGGTAGTCCGTATAACAGAAAAATCGCAACCAATTTTTTTGAGGGCCTGGAAATTAGCGTCAGCCGGGGCATCCAACAAGCTGCGGGAATGATTTCCAATACAAGTGCTTTAGCTTGACTGAAAACCGGAATGGAAAGAGTATATGGTGCTTTAATTTTACCGCTTGGATGCCTCGACCTGTATAAGTTAGCCTGATTTTAGTTTACCAGAGGGTGTTTACAATGAGATGGACGCGCATTATTGGCTTTGTATTGCTTACTTCAAGCTCTTTCGCCTGGTCACAGGAGTCAGATAAGTGGGACTGGAGAATTGCGCCCTACCTTTGGGGTATTAACATGGAGGGTGATACATCCCTCGGTCCTGTTCACCAGGAAGTTGATGTGAGTTTCAGTGATATCCTTGACAACCTGGAACTTGCCGGACAGGTTTATGCCGAATTTGGCAAAGGAAACCATTCGCTTCATTTTGATTACACCTACCTGCGCTTACGCCCTGAACCTACCATATTGCAAAGCCCGCCGTTTATGCCTGGTGCAGAACTCGCAACCAAGATGACGATCAATATGTTCGAGCCTGCATACAATTACCGCTGGAAAGGACCGGATGGTCCAGCACTTGTTCTCGGGGCGCGCCTGACGGATATGCAAGTGAGAATGAATCCCGGTAACCTTTCCGCAATTTCATCAGGCCCGGACTGGTGGGATTATTTTATTGGAATAAAAACACACAATGCCATTAGTGAAAATTGGGATTTTGACTTCTACGGTACCGTGGGAACCGGCGGTTCGGACCTGCCCTGGACACTGGCAGCCACATTCGGCCGTCGCTATTCAAATGAGAACCGGCTTTTACTTGGATTTCGCTTGTGGGGTGTAGATTATTCCCAGGGCTCAGGCCTGCGCAGCGTCGCTCTTGATTTGAGCTATTATGGTTTTGTGCTTGGCTATGAATTCAATTGATTAGGAGAATTAAAGTGAAGGCCTTTCTGTTAATGCTTACGGTGGTGTTGCTTACCACCCTCTTCAGCAGTCCATTGGTGGCACAAAAAAGCGGCCAGTCCATGCAGATTCAGTACGGCATCGTGGTGGCGTCCAAGTATGTTCAAGAGCAGTCTGAAGCTGGCAAAGGGGCATTGGTAGGTGGTGCTATCGGTCTTTACACCGGCAAGGGTAAGTCGTCGGGTAGCAAGTTCAGAAGAACCGCTGCCGGGGCAGCAGTGGGTGGCGCCATGGCATCTTCCGCCCAGGGAAGCCGCGATGCCCGCGAATACCAGGTCAGGACCGCAACCGGTGTAACCGTCATTATTTCAGACCAGACTCAAATTGCCGTGGATGACTGCGTAATAGTGGAAACTCCAGGCAAGGGTAATGCCAATATTCGACGCGTGGCTGGGACATATTGCGATCCCGCATCGGCGGAAGTCGTCAACGAGTTACAGGAAGAAGCGCTCGAAGAGGCAGAGGAATGCCTCGTTGCCAAACGTGAACTGGCGGTCGCCGATACAGATGATGCCGTGGATCGTGCGTTACGCAAGATTTCCATTCTTTGTGACACATAATACAAAGGGCTGCTTCACTTATGAAGCAGCCCTGATTTTTATTGGAATTTGCGTGGCTTTATGTCTTTAAATCGGCCACAACTTTATCCAGTTCTGCAATCATCTGGTCAGGTAGCCTGTCACCATAGCCTTCCAGATATTCCCTGATCTGTTCAGATTCATCCAGCCAGGCTTGGGGATCAACCTCCAACAAGGCATTCATCGTGGCATCGTCTGTATCCAAACCACTGGTATTGATATCTGATGCGTTTGGCATACCGCCTATGGCCGTTGGAGTGGAGTCAACTTCACCCTTGATGTGGCTAATGATCCATTCAAGAACGCGCATATTATCGCCAAACCCGGGCCACATGAATTTACCTTCCCCGTCCTTTCTGAACCAGTTTACATGAAAGATTGGCGGTAAATTACTGGCGCGATCCGTAAAGGACAGCCAGTGCGCCCAGTAATCCGCAAAGTTGTAGCCACAGAACGGTTTCATGGCCATGGGGTCACGGCGTACAACACCCACCGCGCCAATGTTGGCCGCAGTTGTTTCCGAGGCCATGCTGGCGCCCAGCAACACACCATGTTCCCAGGATTTGCTCTTCATCACCAATGGCACAAGGCGCTCCCTGCGCCCGCCAAACACAATGGCGGAAATGGGCACACCAAATTTGGCTTCCGCTTTATCCGAGTAAGATGGACACTTCTTCATGGAAACTGTGAATCGGGAATTCGGATGTGCCGCCGGTCCAACTTCCGGGTCGTAGGGCTTGCCACGCCAGTCGGTGACAGGCACGTCGTCATCCTTGCCTTCCCACCATGGCTGGTTATCAGCTGTCACTCCAACATTGGTGAAAATGGAGTTGCTCTTTACCGACTCCAGTGCATTTGGGTTGGTGCTTGCACCGGTGCCCGGCGCCACTCCGAAAAAGCCGGCTTCGGGATTGATCGCCCATAAGCGGCCGTCTTCACCGGGCTGCATCCAGCAGATGTCGTCGCCCACTGTCCATACTTTCCAGCCTTCGTATTCAGCCGGCGGGATCAACATGGCGAGATTGGTTTTGCCACAGGCCGATGGGAAAGCGCCGGCGATGTAATGTGTTTCGCCTTGTGGGTTCTCAATACCCACGATCAGCATATGTTCAGCCAGCCAACCTTCGGTGCGGGCCTGATAACTGGCAATTCTCAGGGCGTGGCATTTTTTACCCAACAGTGCATTACCACCATAGCCGGACCCAAAGCTCTGGATCATCAGGTCTTCCGGGAAATGCATGATAAAACGTCTTTCCGGATCCAACTCACCGATTGAGTGCAGACCTTTAATGAACATACCTTCACGCTCAATGCGGGCCAGCGCATCACTACCCATGCGGGTCATCAGACGCATATTGGCAACCACGTAAGGGCTGTCGGTAATTTCAACACCACATCTCGACAGGGGCGAATCAATCGGGCCCATGCAATAAGGAATGACATAAAGAGTTCGGCCTTGCATACAACCCTCAAACAGGTCACGCATCCTGGCCTTGGCCTCATCGGGATCCATCCACAGATTGTTCGGTCCAGCATCTTCCTTTTTTGAAGTACAAATAAATGTCAGGTGCTCGACCCGGGCAACGTCGCTGGGGTCTGAGCGGTGCAGATAACAGCCGGGATTTGTCTGCTGGTTCAACTCGATGAATTCACCTGTTTCCAGCATACCATCGATCAACTGCCGGTTTTCTTCGTCACTGCCTGTACACCAATGGATGTTTTCCGGTTGTGTCAATTCACTGACTTCATTGATCCATTGCTTCAAAATCGCGTTACTGGTCACATCTAATTCCTCGTAAAAAATTATAGTATTTGGAAAAAACCTTATATGTGTCTAAAACGGGCTTTAAGTGACCCGTCGAACGGTCACTCCGCCTTGATGACTCCCAACAGGCAAAATCACACTACTTTCCAGGGATCAAGGTTGCAATGACGTGTGTCATATAGGCTTCGAATTCCCCGGAGCTGAGATTGGGTGCCTGGTTCTGTCGTTGTAATTGTAAAAAACCAAGATAGGTTGAATACGTCAATCGTGCCCGGTGTGACGCCTCACCAGGGTCAAAACCGATTTCACCGAAGGCGGTTTCAATGTGCCTCATGCGCCGAACCGCAACTCTCTCCAATAGTGGCTCAACCATTGGATGGTCCGCAGCAGTGAGCAATGAACTGTAGACATTGTGGGTCAATTTTTCACGACCGGTACGTCTGAAAAACGATCTGAGCCTGTCACGCGGATCCGATATGGCACCCAAAGACATCTGTAGGTTGGCTTCATCGTGTTTCTCCCAACGCAACAGGGATTGCTCCAGCAAGGCGTCACGATTGGAAAAGTGCCAGTAAAAACTACCCTTGGTCACCCCCATACGCTTTGCAAGCGACTCGATGGCAACCGCGCGTATGCCTTTTTCTGCGATCAAAACCAGTGCCTGCTGTTCCCAGTCGCCTGCACTGAGGGTCGATCGTTCTTTCTTTTTTACTGCTGTTTGGGCCACATGCACTTCCCGGCAATTATTATTGTGTGGGCTGCCAAGGATAACCGACTGCGCCCTTTTGATACACCTTAGATAGTGGTTGACTCAAGTCTAAGTCTTTACCATACTCAACCGTATGGAAACGTATTTTTCCTGCCGCAGTCTCAGACTACATGGTCTTTTACTGCCAGCGGTACAACAGGAAAACGTTATTAAGATTTTCGGAGGTTAATAGCAATGTTTTGGATTCTGATTTTTAGCTTGCTCGGCTTATCCATCACCGCAGCTTTTCGTGGTATGAACTTACTCAACTGGACCTTGGGAATGGCATTGGTACTCGCCGGTTTTGCCGTATTTACAAGCGTCTCGACACCGGCAGTCATAATCCTGTCAGTGATATTCGCTGCATTTGCCATCCCGTTAAACTTCAAACCCTTGCGCCGTAGACGTCTCAGCGCTCCATTTCTGGCCATGTACCGCAAGATGCTGCCAACGCTTTCCGATACGGAAAAGGTTGCCCTTGAAGCAGGTACCGTCGGCTGGGAAGGTGAATTATTTGCCGGCAACCCGGACTGGGATTCATTGTTGGAGCAGTATTGGCCGGAATTGAGCGAAGCCGAACAGGCCTTTGTAGATGGACCGGTTGAAGAACTGTGCCAAATGCTTGATCCCTGGAAAAACGCGCACGAACTTGCCGATCTGCCTCCGGAAGTCTGGAGTTTCCTTAAAACCCACCGGTTTTTTGGCATGATTATTCCAAAGGAATATGGTGGCCTCGGCTTCTCGGCCCTGGCGCATCGCGCAGTGCTGCAGAAGATTGGCTCGGTCTGCCCGGTCGCGGGAAGCACGGTTGCCGTTCCCAACTCACTTGGTCCGGCAGAACTTTTGGTTCATTACGGCACCGATGAGCAAAAGAACTACTACCTCCCGCGTCTCGCCACCGGTGAGGAAATTCCCTGTTTTGGCCTGACCGGGCCGACCGCTGGATCAGACGCAACCTCGATACCCGATACCGGTATCATCTGTAAGCGCAAGATCAAGGGTAAGGAAGTCCTCGGAATTCGTCTGAATTTTGACAAGCGCTATATTACTCTGTCACCGGTCGCAACCATCGTCGGTCTGGCGTTCAGGCTGTATGACCCGGATGGCCTGATGAGCGACAAAAAGGATCTTGGTATCAGTGTCGCGCTGGTACCTAGTGATACCCCGGGAATGGAGATTGGAGCACGACACTTACCGCTGAACGTACCATTCCACAATGGCCCGATACGCGGCAAGGATGTATTCGTACCACTGGATTCCCTAGTCGGCGGCGCCGATATGGCCGGTCATGGCTGGCGTATGCTGATCGAACTCCTGGCGGTGGGTCGGGCCATCACGCTGCCATCTTCATCATCCGGTGGCGCAAAACTGGCTGCGCTGTCAACCGGTGCGTATTCGCGTATCCGCAAGCAGTTCAATCTGCCAATCGGTCGCTTTGAAGGTGTTGAGGAAGCGATGTCGAGGCTGGCGGGATACACCTATGCGATATCCGCATTATCCCGCATGACCGCAACAGCAGTCGACCTGGGCCAGAAACCTGCGGTACCCTCCGCCATTGCCAAGTATCACGCCACCGAAATGAGTCGCCGGGTTATCACCGATGCGATGGATGTTCATGGTGGCAAGGGCATCATCATGGGTCCACGAAATTACCTCGGTCGTGGCTGGCAGGGCATGCCAATCTGGATTACGGTTGAGGGTGCCAATATTCTGACCCGCAATATGATGATCTTCGGTCAGGGTGCCATCCGCTGTCACCCTTACGTGCTGAAGGAAATGCAAGCCGCGAGAATGGAAGATCGGACAAAGGGTCTGGAAGAATTCGACCGTCACCTGTTTGGCCATATTGGTTACAGTATTGGCAACGCGGTTCGCAGCATGGTATTGGGATTAAGTTTTGCCCGCTTCGCGGCCGTGCCAACCGACCGCAAGACCGCACGTTACTACCGTAAACTGACACGTTATTCGGCCGCTCTCGCTTTTGCCTCGGATATCGCCATGCTCACCCTGGGTGGCAAGCTGAAACATAAGGAACGTATCTCGGCTCGTCTTGGTGATGTGCTAAGCCAGTTGTATATCTGCTCTGCCATGCTGAAGCGTTTTGAGATACAGGGACGGCCAGCCGCCGACCAACCGATACTGGCCTGGGCTTTTCACGATGCCATTTACAAAATTCAAATCGCACTCGGTAGCGTCGTGGATAATTTCCCCAGCCGGGCCGTACGTATTTTACTGGCGGTATTTATTTTCCCGTTTGGCCGGCATGAACGCGAGCCAGGTGACCGTCTAAGCCACAAGGTATCTCAACTATTGATGTCACCGTCAGAGACACGAAAACGTTTGACTGACGGAGTGTTCATTTCTGACAAAGCTACCAATCCCATCGGTTTGCTGGAACTTGCTTTACCACGCGTAATCGCAACAGAACCATTGGAGCGCCGTCTGCACAAGGCTGAGGTTT
>CALBDB010000083.1 GCA_937927755.1 uncultured Lysobacterales bacterium | reverse complement strand
ATCCCCCGTGCGGCGCCTTTTTTCGAAGAATAATCACCAGTTCTGGTAAAAAGCCAAGAGCAAGCTGATCCTGACCCCACCCGAAAATTGCATTCCGGCCAGTCATCAAGCACTGCCCCTGATGACTATTCACTGGTGATTCTAACGCCAAAAACATGTATCTTGCAAAAGTCTGGCAAACGGATTTATCACGTTCAAGCCCGGACACCTTATTACAGGGGAAAAACATGCAATATCGACAATTGGGTAATAGCGATTTGACGGTTTCGGAGATCTCACTCGGATCGTGGCTTACCTATGGTGTAGGCGTAGATAACGGCACAGCACTGGCCTGCGTAGATGCCGCTTTTGAGTGTGGCATCAACTTTATCGATACGGCCAATGTATATGGCCAGGGGGCTGCTGAATCTTTCCTCGGAGAGGCCTTGAGCGGCCGAACCCGCGATACGTATGTGCTTGCCACCAAGCTGTTTTTTCCGATGAGCAAAACCGATAGCGGCCTGTCGGCACGGCAGGTCCAGAAACAACTTGATGATTCACTGAAAAGGTTGAATACCGATTATGTCGACCTTTACCAATGCCACCGATATGACGATGAGACGCCGCTTGAAGAAACCATGGAGGCGCTCACGAAAGCAGTGGAATCGGGAAAGGTCCGGTATATTGGTTTCAGTGAATGGACCGCACCGCAAATACAGGCGGCAATTGATATTCCCGGTGTTGTTCCATTTGTATCCAGCCAGCCGCAATATTCAATGATTTATCGTATCCCGGAGGCCGAGGTTATACCCCTGTGTGAGGAAAACGGCATCAGCCAGATCGTCTGGTCACCACTGGGTCAGGGTGTTCTGAGCGGAAAATATGGGAAAGACCTGAAAACACCTTCCGGCACGAGGGCGGCGAACCCGAAAATGAACTACTTCATGGACAGGGTGCTGGACAAAAAACTGCTGAACAGCATCAATGATTTGCAGCCCATCGCAACGGACCTTGGAATCAGCATGGCGCAACTTGCACTGGCCTGGGTGTTGCGCGAAGCCAACGTGGCATCTGCCATTATCGGTGCCTCAAGACCGGAACAGGTTCTGGAGAACGCCGCTGCGTCTGGAATCCGCCTGGACCAAAGTGTGCTGCAGGAAATTGATACAGCTTTGGAGGGTTGCTACAAATCCTGAATTGCACTATTTCAACCGCTGGAACACCGCCACAA
The DNA here is from genome assembly GCA_937927755.1 of uncultured Lysobacterales bacterium. Lineage (GTDB taxonomy): Bacteria > Pseudomonadota > Gammaproteobacteria > Xanthomonadales > SZUA-36 > SZUA-36. The sequence goes on along the minus strand of CALBDB010000083.1, from coordinate 24,338 downwards.
CCAACCATGCGGCTAAAACGACGCCGGTCACAATCGTGTATTCCGGCGAAACTGCAAACTGCAACCAGGCCAGTATTGCCAGGGCTATGCCAGTTGAAGCCTGTAACAACGCAACCGATGTGCGACTGTCCATCGCCAGGGCGAAGAAAATGATCGCCGCTCCCCAGCTACCTGCACCAATGACACCTCTGACGTCCATTCCAGCCATCCAGATGGATAAAATGATCACCACGGTGGCAACGGTCACTGCGCTGAGCAAAGCCATGATTTCCGTAACGGGAATCACCACCTGCGGTAATTGCTCCTGAACATGCCTGGTATGAAACTGCCCTGTATTCTGAATGTGTGCGGTAATGGTTTTCATGATGTCCTCTTTCCTTTTTAAATATACTTACTGATAGGTAAGATATTTGGTCAAATTTTTTTAGATGTCCAAGCCCAAATCCTGGTGAATCTGCTTAACGACTGTGTCCAATATTTCAATCCCATTGATACGCGCCATTTGCCGGGCACCCTGCAAAGCAGCGAGGATCGACAGGGCCCTGGCCTTCGCATCACCGGTAAAGCTGAACTCTTTCTGCTCCCTGCCCACCTCAAGCACCTGTGTAAACCATTTTAAGGTTTCATCCATAAATTCCGTGGTTGCTTTTTGTAGCGGTTCGGGTAATTCAGCGTAATCAATAGAAAACGCGCCAAATGGGCAAATACAGCGCCCCAGCTTGCATTGATGCGCCGTAAAAGCAAAAAAACCCTGCAGCTGTGGCAATGCCGGACCGCCGTATGCCATGAATTCTGCAGAGCCCTTGCGCAGCACCTGCCGATATTCCTCGATCAGGGCCAGCGCCAGGTCGGTCTTGGCCGGGAAGTGGTAATGCACGGCTGCATTCTTGACACCGAGGTGTGATGAAATATCACGGTATGAAAAACCCTTGTAACCACGGCTCATCAGCAGTTGTGCTGCCCTGTCCATGATCTGTTCCCTGGTGTCGGTAGCCCGTATCATTGTCTTCATTCCTGTCTTACTTATAGGTAAGTATAATGGAAAAATTAAAAAACGCAAGTGCAGGTTTAAAAAGACCTGGACTTGTGTTTATTAATACAGGGTCGGATTACGGAGCTATTGCTGGTCCTGCTCACCGTGACCATGATGCGTTTGCTTATGATGTTCAGCATGGTGCGCTGCAAATTCGTCCTTGCTGATTTCACCGTCACCATTGTTATCGATACCGGAAAAGCCCGGACATGCTTTTGCATGTTTCATCTGGCGGCCCTCGGCAGCCATCTCGCTCATTTTTTTGGCATGACCCTCATTGAATTCCTTCTCAACGATTTTTCCGTCACCATCGGTATCGAAATCGGCGAACGTCGGCATGTTTTTGACATTCATCTGCTTGCACTCGCTTTTGCCCTGACAATGTCCTTTACCTTTACCGTGACCCTGTCCATGGTCCATGCCGTGCCCGTGACCCATCGCCCGGCATTTCTCCATGTGGGCCTTGTGTGCGCTACCCATCTCATCCTGGCTTAACTGTCCGTCGCCATCGGAATCCACATCTGCGAATGATGGCGCACTGCCTGCACAACGCATCTTTTTGCCCTCGGCAGCCTTCGCTGCCATGCGCTGGCCCCGGACCGTGTTGAACTCTTCCTCGCTTACAAAGCCGCTGCCGTCCTGGTCAAACTCTGCGAAAGGCACTGGCCCGTGCTTCGCACCCTCTTCCGCCTGCGCATTGAAGGATATAAAACCACCTGCCATAACAAGCAACAGGACAAGGCCAGCAGTTTTTTTCAGATCATTCATCAGTTCATCTCCGGGTTGATATCAAAACGATGGTTTCCATTATTTCAGTTTTGCCTGTCGACTTAAATATGCATCGGCGCAAAGGCCCCTGCCATTTCTTCCGGCCAATCCTGTAAAATCCGCCATGTCCAAACTGTAACGCGTCCCGATGAAAATGCCAGAACTCCTTTCACCCGCCGGTTCCCTTAGCCATATGCGGTTTGCCTATGCCTATGGCGCGGATGCCGTGTATGCGGGCCAGCCGCGTTACAGCCTGCGTGTGCGTGAGAATGAATTCAGCAGGGAGGAAGTCCTCGGCAAGGGTATCGAGGAAGCGCATGCGATGGGCAAACTGTTCTTTCTGGCCAGCAATATTGCGCCGCACAACAGCAAGCTGAAAACCTACATAAACGACCTGGAGCCAATTATCGACATGGGGCCGGATGCCTTGATCATGTCTGACCCCGGCCTGATCATGATGGTGCGCGAGCGCTGGCCCGAGCAAACCATTCACTTGTCCGTGCAATCCAATGTCGTGAACTATGCCGCGGTGAAATTCTGGCAGGGCATGGGCCTGAAGCGCATTATCCTGTCGCGCGAGTTATCACTGAAAGAGGTCGCCGAAATCCGTGAGAAATGCCCGGATATTGAGCTGGAAACTTTTGTACATGGAGCGCTGTGCATCGCGTACTCGGGGCGCTGCCTGTTATCCGGCTACATGTCACACCGCGACTCAAACCAGGGCGCCTGCACCAATACCTGCAGATGGAAGTATGACGTGCATGAGGCAAGCGAGACCGCTACCGGTGACACCGTGCCACTCGCCAGTCCGCAACTGGGCGCCAGGGAGGAGCAACCCGTAGTGCTACTCGAGGAACAAAACCGGCCCGGTGAGTTGATGCCCGCCTTCGAAGACGAACATGGCACCTATATCATGAACTCCAAAGACCTGCGTGCAGTTCAACATGTTGGGCAACTGACGCAGATGGGTATCGATTCCTTCAAAATCGAAGGCCGCACAAAGTCCGTCTATTACGTCGCCCGCACAACGCAGGTCTATCACCGTGCGATAACGGATGCAGTGGCGGGCAGGCCTTTCGACATGGGGTTAATGGATGAGCTCGAGGGTATGGCCAACCGTGGTTTTACAGAAGGCTTTTACCGGCGCCACCCGCCCGGTGAGTACCAAAATTATGAGCGTGGTGTTTCAACAAGCGACAAGCAGCAGTTCGTGGGCGCGATAATTGACAGCAATGACGAATGGTTGACAGTGGACGTCAAAAACCGCTTCGAGCTTGGGGACACGCTGCAATTGATGACCACGTCAGGAAACACCTCATTCGAATTACCCAGCATTATGGACCGCAATGGAAACTCTGCAGACGCAGCGCCGGGGTCCGGGCATATTGTAAAAATCCCTGTCCCCGCCGCGATTGACCCGTTAGTTATTGATGATTACTCATTGCTGATCCGCTATTTGCCGGCATAGGCAAGTCATTTTTTTCTGCAAATTTGCCCCTGTCGGGCACAGCAGGCGAGTATTGAGTTAACATTATGGGTCAGTAATCGCTAATGTCAGCGGTGAGGAAGAAGCAGGAAATCAATTTTATGAGCTCGGATTTAAAAGTCGTAGATTCCAGTCAACCTGAAGAAGGCAAGCCTGAAGAAGCCGAAATACATGATCACCCGGAAATTGAGGATACCTACCTGGGTGGTGAGTACTCATCGGCTACCATCAAGAAAATCCGCCAGTGCCCGGAGTCAATCGGCAAGTTATTCAAAGAGGGTAAATACCCTTATACCGATAAGATTAAAAGGCCCACCTACGAAAATGAAAAACACAAGCTCCAGATTGAACTGCTGAAGGTTCAGAACTGGGTGAAAATGACCGGGCAAAAAATCGTGGTCATTATGGAAGGCCGCGACGCGGCCGGTAAAGGCGGAACTATCAAGCGCTTTATGGAGCACCTGAATCCGCGTGCGGCCAAGGTTATAGCATTGGAAAAACCCACCCCGCACGAGCAGGGGCAATGGTACTTTCAGCGTTATATCGAGCACCTGCCTACCCGCGGTGAAATCCTGTTCCTTGACAGGTCCTGGTATAACCGTGCAGGTGTTGAGCGCGTGATGGGCTTCTGTGACCAGGTCGAATACCTCGAGTTTATGCGCCAGTGCCCAGAGGTGGAACGTATGCTGGTGAATTCCGGCATCAAGATGTTCAAGTACTATTTCTCAGTCACCAAGAAAGAACAGCGCAGACGTTTTGACGCAAGACTGCACGATCCCTTGAAGCAGTGGAAAATGAGCCCCGTTGACAAGGTAGCCGTGAGCATGTGGCATGAATACACACGGGCCAAGGAAGCCATGTTTTTCTATACGGATACCGCTGACAGCCCCTGGACCATCATCAAGTCGGACGACAAGAAACGCGCCAGGCTCAATTGTATGCAGCACTTCCTGAACAAGCTGGACTACCCTGACAAAAGCCACGAAGTAGTCACTGACCCGGATCCGTTGATCGTCGGATCACCCTCGCAGGTCTTCCAGCGAAATACTCACCTGGACGACTGGCCGCATGACCACGAAGACGAGCCCCGCGCTACCTGACATTAAGTAACGGCGTTCAGGCCGCCGGCAGGACCAGCTCGGCCTTCAGCCCGCCAAGCTCGCTGCTGCCGAGCGTCAGCGTTCCGCCATATAATTCAGCGATATCCTTGACGATACCAAGCCCCTGGCCGTGGCCGGGTTTGGTCTCATCCAGCCTGTGCCCCCTGCGCATGACTTCGTCAATCTTGCCATCGGGAATACCGGGGCCATCGTCTTCAACAGTCAGCGTCAGTTGGTCATTCAAACAATTACCGCGGATTTTCACGCGGCCATTTGCCCATTTACAGGCATTGTCCATCAGGTTGCCGACCATTTCTTCCAGGTCCTGGCCTTCTCCCCTGAACCAGCAATCATTCAACGGGGAAAAATCATAGATCAGGTCGCTATCCTGATAGAGTCTTTGCATTGCGTATACAAGATCTTCGACCACGGCCTTGATACTGGACCGCGACCCAAGCACCTTTTCCGTACCGAAGGTCCTGGCGCGGGCCAGGTAATGATCCACGTTTCTGCTGATGTCGCCAGTTTGCTGGATTAGCAGTTCCTGCAGTTCGGGGTCCAGGTTGCGGGCCTCGTTCTTGATTACCGTCAACGGATTCTTCACGGCGTGCGCCAGGTCGCCCAACTGGTTGCGGGCGCGTTTGAGCAGTACCGCGTTATGATCAAGCAGGTTATTCAGTTCGTCCACCAGTGGCTTGACGTCTTCGAGCTGTTCCGACGGCAACTTGCTGGCCTTACCTTCACGAACATCACTGATCCCGGCGCCGATCGCTTTCAGCGGCTGCAGTGCAACCTTCACCTGCAGCACCACCGCCAGCAACAGTCCGATTCCGAGCACCATGAAACTGCCAACGATGTGATTGGAGTAATTGGCCACATCATCCTTGACACCGGTCATGGGCGCCGTCGCCAGTAAAACCAACGGCGCCTGGTCAGTGTCCAGGTCGAGTTCTGTGACGTGTGTGCGCAACTTTTCCTGCTGCGGGCCCAATGTTTCGTAAACCGTTGTCGTGCCGGTGGGCCGTATCGGACCCAGGGACAGGCTATTGTCACCCAGCGAATCGGAACGTTTCAGCATGATCCCGGACTGTTGAACTTCCCAGTACCAGCCGGAATACAGGTTATGGTAACGGGGATCGCTGGGGGTGAAATCGAGCCTGTATATGCCGTTTTCGTCAAAATGACTGGCCTCGATCAACTCCTCAAGATGCATGGAAACGTGTTCATCGTAGTGGGCCGACGCATGGTCATAGTAAAAATAAATCAACAGTGCCCCGATGATGACCAGCGTTACAAGAATCCACGCGCCTGAAAAAACAATAAGCCGAAAAGACAGCGAGTTATGTTTCAACACCCACTTCCTTGATCAGGTAACCGAGTCCTCGCCGAGTCTGGATCATGGCGGGGTCCAGTTTGCTGCGCAGACGGTTTATCAAGACTTCGATGACGTTGGAGTCACGCTCCAGGTCCTGTCCGTATATGTGCTCGCTCAATTCAGCCTTGGAAACTATCGCACCCTCTTTTTGCATCAGGTATTGCAAGGCGCGGTACTCGAGCGCGGTCATATTGACCGGAACACCGTCCATCGTGACGCGTGCGGATACCGGTTCGAGCTCGATCGGGCCACATCGCAGTATCGGACTTGCATGGCCGGACGCTCGACGGATCAGGGCTTCTACGCGCGCCAGCATCTCTTCGAACTCAAAAGGCTTGGCCAGGTAATCATCCGCCCCGGCCCGCAAACCGGTGACTTTTTCACGCCAGGTATCCCGGCTTGTCAGGATCAGCACCGGCACACGGTTGGATGCTCGCCGCCACCTTTGAAGCAAACTAAGTCCATCCAGTTTGGGCAGGCCAATATCCAGTATGACGGCATCGTAGGGTTCGGTGTCACCCAGGAACCAACCTTCTTCACCATCGAGGGCTACGTCGACTATAAACAGTTCCTGCTCAAGCGAATTTTTGATTTGCCGGGCGACTTCCTCGTTATCTTCAACAACCAAAATTCGCATTTTCAAACCTTGATCTCAGCTTAAAAACACACTTAGTGTACATGAATTGGCTGGTAATTGGGAAAAGCAAGATTGACATCTTGCCGTATATCTAAACAACTATTTATTTGCTGTTTTCCAACTCACTCCAGCGATCATATGCCTGCTCAAGCTTTTGCTGCACTTCGGTCAGTTTTTGGGTGACAATCTGGACCTGTTCGTAATCGGACTGGTAAAAACCGGGTGCAGCCATCTGTTCTTCCAATTCGGATTGTAGCTGTTCCAGTTTCTCAATTTTTCCCAGAAGATTTCCAAGTTCCCGCTGGTCCTTATAAGACAGCTTTGCCTTGTCATTACCGCCAGCTTTCTTCCTGGCAGGTGCACGCGCCCCTGGCTTTGTCCCCTTCGACGAAGTTAACTCGCCGGAGGCATCCGACAAACTGCCACCCCGCGCCTCCCAGTCGCTGTAGCCGCCAACATACTCCTTAACACCACCCCTGCCATCGAGCACGACCAGGCTGGTGATGACGTTATCCATGAAATCACGGTCATGGCTGACCAGCAGAACAGTACCCTCAAAACCGAGCAGTATTTCTTCCAGCAACTCGAGTGTTTCGATATCCAGATCGTTGGTTGGCTCATCGAGCACTAACAGGTTGGCGGACTTGCTGAACAACCGGGCAAGCACGGCACGGTTCTGTTCACCACCCGACAATGCCTTCACCGGCATACGGACACGGTCCGGGCTGAACAGAAAATCACCCAGGTAGGATATGGCGTGCCGGCGTCTGCCGCCGATCTCGATAAACTCCTGGCCGCCGCAGACATTATCAATCAGGTTTTTCTCCGGATCGAGGTGTTCACGCAACTGGTCGGAATACGCTACTTCCAGCTTGGTGCCCAGTGACACCTTGCCGGACGATGGCTGCATTTCACCCAGCAGAATTTTGACCAGCGTGGTTTTGCCTGCGCCATTAGCACCCACGATACCAATCCTGTCGCCACGTTGGATAATGGTTGAGAAATCATCGATTACCTGGTTGGCGCCATATTGGTGACCGACGTTTTCCAGTTCGGCAACGATCTTGCCAGACCTGCTGGCATCTTCAATAACAAACCCGACACTGCCTGTGCGTTCACGTCGCTGGCTGCGTTCTTCGCGCAAGGCCTTCAATGCACGTACCCGTCCTTCGTTACGGGTACGTCTGGCCTTGATGCACTGGCGTATCCAGACCTCTTCCTGTGCCAGTTTCTTATCGAAAAGCTCGTTGGCCCTTTCCTCCGCCAGCAATTGCTGCTCGCGGTAACGCAAAAACCCCTGGTAATTACCCTGCCAAAGGGTCAGGTGTCCCCTGTCCAGTTCAGCCATCCAGTTGGCGACGTTCTGCAGAAAGCGCCGGTCGTGAGTGATCAGTACCAGTGCGCCTTTAAAGTTTTGTAACTGTTCCTCGAGCCAACGAATGGCAGGAATGTCGAGATGGTTGGTCGGCTCGTCCAACAGCAACATATCCGGCTTGCAAACCAACGCCTGGGCCAACGCCACCCTGCGGCGCCAGCCACCGGACAATTCCGACATCATCGAATCCGCTGGCAATTCCAGCTGGCTGATGGTGGTCTCCACACGTTGCTGTAAGCGCCAGCCATCCAGCGACTCCAACTGGTGCTGGACACGCGCCAGGGCTTTCATGTCGGTACCGCTTTCATCCTGTACCAAATGATGGTATTCCGCCAGCAGACGCCCGGTTTCGGCAAGCCCCGATGCCACCACGTCGTATACGGTCTGCTGATCTGCTTCAGGCAGTATCTGTTTCAGCCACGCAATCCGCGTACCGGGCCTCAACCAGCGCTCACCGGTTTCCGGTACGATCTCCCCCGCCAACACTTTTAACAATGTTGTTTTGCCAGCGCCGTTGCGGCCGAGCAAACCGATCTTGTTGCCTTTTGTGATGCTGAGGTCCAGATCATCCAACAGGGCCAGGTTGCCGTAATGCAAGGAGGCGTTATCAAGACGTAAAAGGGGCATAAAACCGGCTACCGGGAAGTGAGGGCCAGATTTTACAGTTAAGGAATTTATTTGTCCTTGTTTTGTTGCGCAGTCGCACCTCCATCATGCATAACATGATGGAGGTGCTGTTCAGCCACAGGAGCCATTCGCACCCATAGGCCTGCTGCAAACCCGCAAGGCAATCAGTGAACTTCGATCTTCAGCCGTGCCGGCTCTTTACCTGCAATTTTTGGTAAGGTTACATACAGCACACCGTTCTTGTGGTCTGCATGAATCTTGTCTTCCTTGATATTCTCGGGAATCCTGAATGAGCGATGGAACTTGCCATAGAAACGCTCGATCCGGTGCGCTTTCATGTCTTCGTGCTCATACTTGCGTTCACCGTCGATATTCAGCATTCCATTTGAAATCTCAACCTTGATGTCGTCTTTATCGACCTGGGGAATTTCTACCGTCAGCAGATATTCATCGTCGGTTTCATTGATATCTACCGCCGGAATCCAATCTGAACGGGCAATGCTTTGGAAGGACATGTCATCGTCCATTTCACTTCTGAAACGGTTGAAAAAACCATCAAAGTCCTTGAAAAGACTTAAATTAGAATCCCTGAAAGGATTAAAGTGGGTAAGGTTCATTACTACCTCCTGGGCAACATTGTGACAGCCCCACACTGAGTCGTGTGCCTGGCACAGCCATACCACTAATGGAGATTAAGGAAAATGATCTGGATCAATATTAATGCATTTATTATGAATGTTTGTTTCCACGTATGAACTACTTTAAAACCGCGCCACCCGGCGTTGGTAATTTACGCTTAAGGCCTTATTTGAAAACGTCGAACATAAAGCTGTACTTGACGATAATTTCCCGGCCCTTCGGCAAGCCACCAACGCCCTGCTCGTCCACTTCGTTATACACGACGTACAAACCGGTATTGGCAGAACGCAACCAGGAAAACCGCAGGTTGGTAGCAAGTACCTCATCGTAATCGTTGTACTGCACGAGTGCCTGCAGAAGAATTTTGGGTGTAAAAGAATACGAAAGACGCAAACGCGCGAGCATCACTGAGAAGTCTCCGCCAGTAACAGGCAGTTCATAGTCGTGATAGTTGACCGACAGGCTTGAACTGAACTTGTCTCCGGCGCGGTATTGAACCCACGGTGACAAGATCATGCGGTCACCGCCAAATTTGCCGCCAATATTGGCCCGAAAACCCGCCGAAAGAGGTGCAGACTCATTGGTGTTGAAACTCAACCCCACTTCACTCTCATGATAACTGCCGGGTTGAATCCAGACATCATCAATGATTTCAAAAGGTTCCTTGATTCCGTCGGTGAAGATGTTGTAGCCGGTGTGAAACTCGTAACCGTTCTTCCACTCCCAGTGTACGTCAAGGTGCAAAAACCCGGTCTCCTTGAAGTCATCAAAATCCCAGAAACCCTGGTAGCTATAGTGTGGACGGATCTCCAGCAGACCCAGAAAATCATCAGGCCTGATACGTTTCAGACTATTTGTGGTGAATTTCCTGAACTCTGTCCGTCTTAAATATCCGACCTCGGGATTAAAGTTTTCACCGACTTCAGTGTATTCGATGCCGTGTCTCCACTCGGCAGAATCATAGTCCGCCCTTAAAGAATAGGCGTGATCGTCACCGTCAAGTCCGGGGGTATCCGTCTGCGCCGCCCAGCCGTTGATCAGGGTGTATTCACCGATACCCAGCCGCCCATCAATACCGTAAGTCCTGTTCTTGTCGTCTTGTTCCGGAACGAGGTAGGAGCCATCGCCATTGCGCTCTACAAATATTGCACCAAGGGAGGAACGGTTGCCCATTTCCTGGTTTACACGAGCAACGGTAAACTGGTTTCCGGGCGCTATATCATCCACAGCCTCTGAAGACATATACAGAAAACCGACATTGGTGCTATTGCCGATTTTCCCTGAAACACGTGCGCCGCCTTCAATGGGAATGACATCACCATCTTCGCCGATACCAATCCGGCGGCTGAAAAATAGCTGTGCTTCACCACTATTGCCAACTGTGAACTGCCCTGCATTCTCCAGAAAAAACGGCCGCTTTTCAGGGAAAAACAAGTTGAACCGGTCCAGGTTGACCTGCTGTTCATCGGCCTCGACCTGGGCAAAATCCGTATTGTAGGTAAGGTCCAGTGTCAGGCTGGGTGTGATCGAGTACTTGGCATCAAAACCAACTTCCAGGTCCGTCTCGGTACCGTCCAGTTCACCGCCGCGCTGGGCATTACCCAGGGCGTAAGGTGTGAATTTCAAGTTGCGCGACCTTGGCGTGACGATACCCTTGATAGTACCCGCTTCAGAAACGCGGTTCAGGTTATATTGCCGGGTCAGGGGCGCCCAATAGGCCACTTCGTTATTGCGTCGGATATTTCGTTGAAAATTGATACCCCATTCCTGTTTATCACCATTCCCGTAGCGCAGAGTTTTAAACGGTATACGCATTTCGGCGCTCCAGCCGATTTCGGAAATCCGTGCTTTTACGCTCCAGCTTGCATCCCAGTTCAGATTAAAGCCGGATTCACCACTGGCAGCCTCCTTGACCACCTGCGCGTCATATTCCATCCCTACCGGGTTGGTGCCGAATACAAGTCCGTTTTGGCGATCCAGTAAGCCGTCAATAATGACCCGGAAACTGTCGCCATCGTTCAGGTTTGAATCCCTGCGGCCATCGGTAACGATGATGCCGTCCGGCTTGTCATCATAGGCCACCATGCCGATGTAAAGCGCACTGTCCCGAAAGCCGATATAAACCTCGGTTTTCTGGGTTGAAGGCTGCCCCTCATTCGGCTGCACCTGCCAAAACCCGCTGCCGGGCACAACGCCCTGCCAGGCCGGGTCATCCAGAACCGAACCATCGAGCAATGGTGCGCTCCCAAGTGGATATGCCTGCATCACGGGGCGGCCGGTCAACTCGTCTTCGGCGAACACCTGGCTGGCGCCAAGAAAAAAGACCAGGCAAATGATGACCCAATAACCGGTCAGCCCGCCGGGTATCGCTTTGACACCTGGTTCTTCCCTGAACTTACTATTCTGCGACATGGCGGTATTGGTCTCCGGCACCGGCTTAGAGCTGACAAATTTTGCTGGACCTGACGGCCGACGAATTAAACGTCAAATTATCTCACGTTTTAGCTCCACATTGGATCACAAGCTTGGAAAATAAAGTAGAATTACGCCTGACCGGCAGGCTGGCCAAACCTTGCCCTGAAAAACGTTTTGAACCGATGGAAGGTAACGATGAGCGACAACAAAACCGGTGTTTACGACGCATGGGATATCAATACCCGCGTATTTCACTGGATCAATTTTCTTTGTGTTTTAGTACTCAGTATCCTCGGCCTGATCATGCTCAACAAAGGCTCGATTGGGATCAACGGCAGCGAGGCCGCCATCGGCCTGAAAGCACTGCATGCCACGGTCGGCTACGTATTTGCCACCAACCTGCTGATCCGCATTGCCTGGGGTTTCCTGGGTGGCCGCCGAGCACGCTGGTCCTCGTTAATTCCCGGTAAGGGGTTCAGGAATGAACTGAAAAATTACAAGGCATCTGCAACTGCGGGGAAACCACAGACCTTTGTCGGCCACGATCCCAAAGGCCGCCTCGCCGTATTGTTCATGATGTTATTGCTGACCATCATGATGGTAACCGGTATGGTGCGAGCCGGAACCGATATTTATTACCCGCCTTTCGGGGATTTCATGGCTAAGTACGTCGCCGCCGAAGGCGTTTCCTTTGACCAGATCAAGCCCTACGATGAAACCGGCACCGACGCTGACAAATATGCCAGCCTGCAGGCCTTCAAAAAACCCTGGGGCACGGTGCATGTCTATACTGCTTACCTGCTCTGGTTGATGATACTGGTGCACCTGGTGGCTGTTACCCGGACTGAAGCCGCGGGCCAGGGAACCATTGTTTCGTCGATGTTCAGTGGCAAAAAGTACCTGCCGAGGGAACCGGAAGACGGCTGACAACCGTTAAGCCAGTTCCGCAACATATAATATCTGCCACCTACAGGACTGAGCATACCTTTGCCATTTTCAAGTATCAAACCCGGCCAGCGCTGGGTAAGCAATACCGAATCCGAACTGGGTCTTGGCATAGTGCTCACGGTCGCGAACCGCCGTGTCGAAATGAGCTTTCCTGCCGCCGGTGAGAAGCGTACTTACGCGATAGATAATGCTCCATTGAGCCGTGTGCGCTACGAAGTGGGCCAGCTAATCAGCAGCCCTGAAGGTCACGAGTTGACCATCACCGAAATTGAAGAACATAACAACTGCCTGATTTACCTTGGCATCGATGAAAATGAAGAGTTCATGGTGCTGCCGGAACTGGAACTGGACAGCTTTGTGCAGTTCAACAAACCCCAGGACAGGTTATTTGCCGGCCAGGTAGACAGGAACCGCGCATTCGAATTGCGGCTTGAGACACTTCGTCACTACCGTCGCCTGCAACAATCGCCGGTGGCAGGTCTGCTGGGTGCGCGTATCCAGTTACTCCCCCATCAGTTGTATATCGCCAACGAGGTGGCCGGGCGCTACGCCCCCAGGGTACTGCTGGCGGATGAAGTGGGGCTCGGAAAAACCATCGAAGCGGGACTGATCATCCACCAGCAGTTGATCACCGGCCGCGCCAGCCGCGTGTTGATCGCGGTGCCCGACAGCCTCGTCCACCAGTGGCTTGTGGAGATGCTGCGACGCTTCAACCTCTATTTCACCATACTGGACGAAGAACGCTGCGTTGCCCTGGCCGAATCGGGATCGGAAAATCCGTTTGAAAGTGCGCAACTGGTACTTTGCGCAACGTCATTTCTGGCTGAGCGCACGGAGCGCCTGGAGCAGGCGGCCGCGGCTGGCTGGGATCTGCTGGTGATTGATGAGGCCCACCACCTCGAATGGACATCGGACTGCGTGAGTCCGGCCTACGCGGCTGTCGAGACGCTGTCACAAAAATCCCGCGGCCTGCTGTTGTTGACCGCCACACCTGAACAGCTCGGTATCGAGGGCCACTTTGCCCGCCTGCGTTTGCTCGATCCGGCGCGATACTACGATATAGTCAAGTTCCGCGAGGAAGAATCACGCTACGCACCGGTTAATCTACTGGTGCAACTATTACTGGCGGAAGATGGCATACAGGCAATGGCAACTGCACCGGTGCAGACGCAGCTGGCAGAAATCCTGGGCAACGAGTATCTGGCCACACTGAAGCTCGAACTTGAAAAGGAAGCCAACGAACCTGAAATGGTTCTGGAAAGCCTGATCCGGGAATTACTGGACCGCCACGGTACCGGCAGGGTCCTGTTCCGCAATACCCGGACATCCGTTGAGGGCTTTCCCGAGCGCGTACTCCATCCGCACTTGCTGACACCACCCGGACTGCCGGTTGCCGATACACCGGTCAATGTTCCCGAGTCGCAACTGATGCCGGAACTGCTGCTGGGCAAGCGGTGGCTGCATCAGGACCCAAGGGTTGAATGGCTAGTCGAATTTCTGAAGCAGCAACGCGGACAGAAGATCCTCGTGATTTGCGCCAGTGCAAACACCGCGCTTGAGCTTGAGCAGCACCTTAACCTGAAACACGGGGTGCACTCCGCCGTATTCCACGAGGGCCTGGCACTGGTCGCGCGTGACAGGGCCGCAGCCTACTTCGCAGACGAAGAACAGGGCGCCCAGGTTCTGGTGTGCTCAGAAATCGGCAGTGAGGGCCGCAATTTCCAATTCGCCAGCCAGCTGGTATTGTTCGACCTGCCATTGAATCCGGACCTGCTGGAACAGCGTATTGGCCGCCTAGACAGGATTGGCCAGCGCCACGCCGTGCAAATACACGTACCCTGTTACCTTAACAGCGCCCAGCATGTGCTGCTGCGCTGGTACCACGAGGGTCTCAATGCCTTTGAACACACCTGTGCCACCGGTCAGAACCTCTACCAACAATTCAAGGACAACTTGCTTGAATGCCTGCTGCACCCCGGCAATGAGATTGCCGTCGATGAGCTGATTCGTCAGACACGAACTTGCTCAGAAACCCTGTTGGCGAAATTGCGTGCAGGCCGTGACCGTTTGCTCGAATTGAACTCCTTTGACGGTAAACGTGCAGAACAGATCGTCGACGACTTGCATGGGCAGGAACACCGTCACATCCTTTCAAATTACATGGAGCAGGTCTTTGACCAGTTTGGCGTAGAGCAGGAACACCACAGCGCCGGGAGCATAATACTGCGCCCCGGTGAGCACATGATCGGACACAGTTTCCCGGCTTTGCCGGAGGATGGCGTCACGGCAACGTTTCGGCGCGAATCAGCCCTGGCCCGCGAGGACTTTCAGTACCTGACGTGGGAACACCCCATGGTCTCGGGCGCCATGGACCTGGTCTTGAGCGGAGATTTCGGCAACACGGCGTTCTGTACACTGAAACTGCCGCCCCTGAAGGCTGGCACCGTGTTACTGGAAGCCATATTCACCATGAGTTGCCCTGCCCCGGCTGCACTGCAACTACAGCGCTACCTTCCGTTGACCACGCTGAGGGTGGTCGTGGACAACAAGAAGAACGACCTGAGCAATATTCTGCAGGAGAAACACTTCAATAAACTTGGCCAGCCCGTCCGAAGACACAAGGCCCAGGACGTTATCCGTCATACGCGCCCGCAAATCATGACCATGATTGAAAAAGCCGAAGAACTGGCTGCAGGACACGAGCAATCGATAGTTGAGGCCGCCAGCTCAAGAATGCAAAACCTGCAACAGTCAGAAATACAACGACTGCGGGCGCTCGCTGAAGTAAACCCAAACATTCGCCAGGATGAAATTGACTATCTGCTGGCAGAAACCGATGAATTGCAACATCACCTGGCTTCTACACATATCAAGCTGGAAGCGCTGCGGGTGGCAGTTGTAACGGATTAATTGATATAGCCATATGGCAAAGGGGCCTGCGAGCAACCGCAGGCCCTTTCAATTTCATGGAAAGTAAAGGGTTTAATCAGTCGTTAGATTAAACTCCACCGGAACTGCTTTAGATATCATTTCAAATACCGGTGAATTCATCGCAAGTGCAGTTAGGGTTTCAGCATTCTCCCGGCTCTTGACCCGCATATTCACCCGGATGCGCTCGTAACCCTTTTTGACGTCTTCCGAGATGCCGAAAAAGCCCCTTGAGTTCATATCACCGACAGCCGAAGTCTCAATCGCTTCGAGTGCGATGCCCTGCACTGCGGCGTGATATGTCAGCGTAACGGTCAGACAACTGGTCAATGCGTGCAGTATGTATTCAACCGAATTGGGCGCGGTGTTGCCGCCGGCCAGGAATTCGGGCTGGTCAGCATCAACGGTTAGCACCTGTTTTCGCTCCGTGTTTTCTTCTTTGCCGGCAAAAAAGCCCTGGATACTGGTCCTGCTTTTGGCGCCATCGATCCACCGGTTGGCGGCTCTCCACTGGAAACGGCCATAGTCTTCATCCTCCGCGATTTTGCCAGCCAGGTTCTTCACCTGGTCCGTATCGATACCGTTAACAACATTCGTGTTTATTGCCCGTGCTTGTGAACTCATAGTATTTCTCCTCGTTTGGTTTGTGGTTTATCGGCAAGTGCTGCCGGTGGAGAAATCTTCGTTCAAAACACCGCATTCCGACTACTGCAGGAAATGTAGCAATTAACTACAAATAATGAAGTTAGCATGACAGGAACACCCTTCATCAGGTAGTCTGGCGCAATCAATGGAGGTAGAGACATATGGTGGATTATGGACAATTTTGCCCGGTAGCCAAGGCCGCCGAGCTGATCGGGGAACGCTGGACGATACTGATAATCCGGGAGTTGGTGCTCGGCACGCACCGCTTCAGCGATTTTCAACGGGCCTTGTCGCGCGTCTCACCGTCACTTTTAAGCAAGCGGCTAAATGATCTAGAAAAAGCAGGTATTGTCATCAAGAAAGCACAGCATGGCCGTAAGGGCTTCGAGTACTTCCTGACACCCGCGGGCAAACAGTTGTCCCCGGTCATAGAGCACCTGGCTACCTGGGGAATGCGCTGGGCCCGGGGTCAATTGTCAGACGATGAGCTTGATGTCGATTTCCTGATGTGGGAAATCCAGCGCAGGCTGGATACCCGTGCCCTGCCCGGTGGCGAAACGGTATTGTGTTTTATTTTTGATGAACTGGAACAGTTCAAAAGCTGGTGGGTAGTGATTCAGGACGGTGAAGTCGATTTGTGTACCAGGAACCCGGGCAAGGATGTCGATCTGTATATCAGCTCCACGGTACGCACCATGGTTGAAGTTTGGGAAGGAGACCTCGAGTTGAGCTCCGCCTTACGTAAAAACCTGGTCAAACCCAACGGCAACAGACAACTAATCAAAACCCTGCCCGAGTGGTTTGGCATTTGCCTTTATGCCGACGTGCAGCGCGGCGACCCGGCGCTGATGCAAATGGTGTGCGAAAATTGATTTAACCGGGTTCGGCCTGCTTTGAAAGGCGCCGTGATGGGACGTAAAGCACGGTACCCAGGGCCATAAACGCAAGGGTGATCAGCCAGGCTTCGGCCGAAGCATAGGTTATCAGCCACAGGCACAAAAGCATGGCTATGCCGGGTATCAGCAGACCGCCCGGCAGCGTGAACTGCCCTTCCCTGCTGTCGGTTAATTTCTCGAGACGCGGTAAGGCCGCTATGCAGATCATGTAAGTCAATAACCTGACAACGGTACTCATGGCTGCCAGCTTTACAAAGCTCCCGCTCAAGGCCAGGGCCAGGCATAGCAGGCCGAAAACCCACAGTGAAATATATGGCGTGTGATAGCGCTGGTGTACGCGGGCAAAAACATTTGGCAGGCAGCCGTCGCGTGCCAGGGCATAGGTTAACCGTGGCGCCGACAGGTAGGTTGACTGCAAATTACCGCCAATGGAGAATACGGCGCCGAGGGTCAACAACGCTGCGCCGATGGGGCCGAAAACCACCACCGCAACATCTGCCAGGGCGGTTGAACTGCTAGACAGATCAGGCAGGCTCGATATGGCCACCAACTGCACCAGCACGTAAATCACGCCGGTGAACAGCACGGTATTGATCATCGCCCTTGGCATATCACGCCTGGGGCTGCGGCCTTCGCCAGCCGCCACCACGGTGCCCTCGAAACCAACATAGGCGTATAACACGATCAGCACCGCTTCACTCAGCGAATCAAATTCGGGCAAATCGGTGCCGCCCAGCATTTGCAGGTCAATATGTCCGAGCCCAAACAGGACCAGCAGTGAAATCGGCAATAACTTCAGGATAGTAAACACATAAATGATACCGATACTGTTTTTTACGCCTCGGACATTGAGCCAGGTCAGGCCCATGATGAAAGCCGACATCACGATAGACCGGTAGGGGTCATCGGCAAGCGGAGACCAGAACCAGCTCGCGTAAGCGACCAACAGGTTCGCATTCGCGCCCATTGCAAGGAAGCGGCCGAGGTACGTCAACCAACCGACCTGAAAGCCGACAAACGGACCAAATGCTGTTCCTGAATAAAGCACCGGCCCGCCGGTATGGCGAAACATGCTGGAAGCCCGTGCGAATGACAATACAACGCTGAATATCAGCAAGCCGGCAATGACGAACAACCAGGGGCTGAACGCACCTGTCTTTGCCGCAGCCACAGCCGGAAGACCGAAAATTCCGGCACCGATGAGACCATTGAGCGTGAGCGCGCTGTAGCCGGTTTTGCTGATGGCCCGTTCGAGGGCCGGCTTCTGGTTTGCCTGGTCTGTCATTGATTAAGGGTAGTTGCCGAGCATGCTTTCAGCAAGCGCACATCGGAACAAGTGAAGAAATTCACTATGAAAATAGCTGCCGTTGGTCCGGGGTGGCCGGACCAACGGCAATATTTGATTTTTATTCAGGCTTGTACCAAATAGGTGACGTGTAGGCACGCTCCTGCGTCGTCATTGGAATATCCGTTTTGGACTTGGTGCCAAAGTAGGCCGCATCATAAGCCGTCCAGCGCGGGGTCGGGATTTCCAGCACACGCACATAGTAAAAAGCCCTTTGCTTCGCATCGAAATCCGGGTCTTTCCACACCGTTATCAGTTCGGAGCTTCCTATGGTGTTGGTCCAGGTTGCATTTTCGATATCAACCGTACTGCCAACCGCCGGCAGTTTGCCGTTTGCATCTATTTTACGGTTGTCTGACCAGGCTACGTCGTAGACCTTCTCATGCAGTTTGCCTTTTTTATCGGCCCAGCCCTTGATGATCTGGATACGGTCCAGGTTACCGCTGAGCGGATCTTTCAGAGCTGCAACCAGGAACCGGGGAGAACCGCCTTCAGGTGCAGCACGTAATTCACCACCCATGGGTACCCCGCGTGCGTAACCGGCAATTGCCGGGCTGCGGGTGTGGGCGTCTTCGGATTCAAAATCCCAACCGCCAAAGAAACGCACCAGCATACGTGGGCCGGTCGTTGCATAAGTTTCCTTGCGCATCATCGCGTCATAAATGGCTTCGCGCGTATTTTGTTTCGCCCAGACAGCTGCATACCCCGATGCAGCCATCGCCCAACCGGCGTACTCGACATCACCGACCTTGGCCATGGGATGATTGATCCGGTTTTCATTGGGTTCCGCACCCGAATGTTTGCCAAAGAAATTATCTTCGTCAGCCGTTGCAAGCGCGGTATGAGTATCCGTCGAACCGATCATGCCGAACTGGTAGGGGTTTGTACCCAGCCGGTCCTCGAGTTTCAGACCCAGTTTCAAAGCTGAACGTGCATATTCGTATTGCAGCATTTCTTTTTCTTTCATCACGCTCAGATCAAGATTGCCCTGGTCCCAGGTTTCATAATCGGCAAATTCATCGTCTGTCGACAGGAATGGGTGTGTTTCGCCGTCACCCTTGATCTGTGTGACCTCGTACAAAGGCTCGCGGCGCGCGCGAGTCTCCGCGTATTCACGATCAACCTTTTTGCCGGTAAAGGACTCGATCTCGGGGAACATGATGCCGTTTGACAGGTTGCCGTTATGCGCAATCGCCAAAACCTGGCCGCCTGTTTTATCTTCATAGCGCTGCATCCATTTCCACAGGTCTCGCGGGTTGTCGCTGCCGATCGGCGCAACGGTTGTGTAGGGTTCGGTCTGGCCGGCCCGGTCACCGCCATCACGGTAAACCACCACGCGGTGCAAATTGTTCCCACCGGTGTTCGAGGTCCATTCCCAGCCGATAAAGGAGGTAAACTTCCCAGGGTCGTTATACGCTTCCGCCGCCTTTATGGCCCCATCCCAGGCAGATCTGAACGCCGGATCGCCGGGATTGGACCATAACGCGGGCGGGAAAGTACCCTGTGAAAAACCAACGATTACCTCGACAGCAACTTCAACGCCCTTTTCACCGCCTTCCTGGATCATGTCATACCAGCGACGGCCCGTCGGATCGGCCAGGAACTCCGGATCACCTTCGTACAAACGCGGAAAAAACCCCATGTTGTCCGAGTGGTCGGCCACGACAAGAAAATCAAGCGGCCTGATCAGCTTGACCGGTTGTCCGGTTGAAGAAATGAGCTCCTCGCCCCGGGCGAAACGGTAGGCATCTTCAGGTGTCAGACGTGCGCCAAAAGAACCTGCATCCATGGACATGGCAGTGTGGACATGGGTATCGCCCCACAGCACCTGCATAGGGAAGTCCCTTCCGGCTGGCGGTGAATAAGGCCGGGCAGGAAATGCCCCTTTCAGACCTTCCTTGTCAGGGAGCGGATCCTGGGCAAGCAGGCTGGTGCTGCTCAAGAGCAATAAAGAACAAAACAGTTGGATGTAATGCCGGAAATTTAACCTCATGGTAGCCCCCTATCGGCTCAGCTATTTGGAATGAAGCAGGTATAAAAGACCTGATTATAGGTCAGTGAGGCCAGGCCTGCCATCGGGCTGCAACGCGACTGCAAGGCAAGCCCTCAGGACCAGAGTTCGTGCGCAAACGGGATCAGGGCAAGGATCAGGGTCTGGGTGTAAATACCTTCGCGTGTCATCAGGCCATCGGTCAGCAGGCCGAAAGCGCCGCCACCCTGTTTGCTGTTCAGGGTCGAAAACACACGGTCGTTGGCCTCGCCCAGTTCCAGTCCATCAGACACCAGTGCCTGGACTTCCGGCGGCAGCGGCAGCGTGACGCTGCGGGTTTCGCTGACTCGGTCATCACTTGCGGCGATAACCATCCAGGCAAAGGCCATCAGTCGGTCATCAAAAAAATCCAGCCCGCCCTCCAGGCCAACCCAGTAATCGGCATCGGCAATTTTCAACCTGGCATTGGCGACGCGGTTCCTTGCGCCCTGCCGGGTTTCCCTGTCCGACATCGGCTGATCCGGAACGCCTGATTCCACGCCAACCGGGATCAGCTCAAATTCCTGCGCGGGAAACCAGGAAAGAAATGCCGCCTTCACAGCTGCTATCTTGACCGGGTTATAAGAAGTGACGACGACTTTCATAGTTCTATCAGGCCATGGCTTGACCGTGTTTCCTTGCATCAGAAGAAAGCCACTCTAAGCCATGTCTGATGACCGCTCAAGACAGTTTTAATATACTCAGAATATTGTCGAGTGAGCCAGCCAGGGTATCAAAAGCCAGAGCATCCCTTTCAAAAAGAAAAAGGTAAACCCCGCTAAACCCATGCGTTTTAGCCAGTGTGGCGTTGTTTCGGAATGTGAATTTGAAACCGGTTGCCTTTTAATCATGTTTGCTCTCCAATTATCACAATCGTTGTGAAAGGACCGGCCAGCGGGGAACCCCGTGGCCGGCCATCCCTTTAACTCAGGCCTCTGATGCCGCAGTTTCAATAATGTCAGCTTCTCCAATCGGCTTGCGGCTGAAAGGAACTATCATCGGAACCTGCGCCTTGTACTGCCTATACTCCGGGTGCATGTCCATCAGGTCACGCTCTTCCAGTCGGATAGCGATCAAGATGTACGCGCTCGTCGCGATGGCAAACACCAGGTGGGCAACCGTCATGGTCGGGATGCACCAGAAGGCGAAAAGCCAGCCCAGGTACAGTGGATGGCGAACAACCCGGTATGCGAAGCGAAGTTTGAATTCCAATGGTGTGTAGGGCTTGTTGCGGAAGTTGAGCCATACCTGCCGCAGGCCAAAAAGGTCAAAATGGTTGATCAGGAAGGTACTGACCAGCACCAATAACCAGCCAAAAGCAAACCCCCCATACATCAGCGCAACACCCACAGGGTTCTCAATGTTCCATACAATGCCGCCCATTGGTTCCCACAGCCAGAACATGGCAATCATCAACAGGCTGGATACCAGCGTGTAGGTACTCCGCTCCATGGCCTTTGGGATATAGCGGGTGATCCAGCGCTTGAAAGCGGGCCGCGCCATTGCACTGTGCTGGATTGCAAAAACACCGAGCAGGCCGAGATTGATCAGCAGAGCCTGGGTCAGCGGCACATTCGGTATTGAGTCGATCCCCTTTGGGACGAAGATATTACCGACAAACCCGATTGCATACAGGAATGTGGCAAAGAAAATAGCGTAACTGACAACTCCGTAGATAAGCCCTGTTATTCGTTTCATGATTTTCTCCTTGGTTTAAGTTTGTTATCCAGGGGCCGCAGTTGTTATCGGTTCAGCCTGTCTGTAACCTTGCCTGCACTGTGGCCCCTGCTGGTGAGCGAACTTTGCGGGATCGACGGAAATAAGTCGTGATGATAGGCTGACGATTGCATGACGCTTTGATGACGATGACTATTTCACATTAAAATAAACTTTATAAATGCCTGATAATATTAATATTTATATTTTCGATGAATTTGTGCTTAACCCTGCGCGCAGGGAACTCAAGCACCGGGGCGAGCCTGTTGAAATAGAGCCACGAGCCTTCGATTTGCTGGTTTACCTGGTTAAAAACCGCGACCGGGCAGTGGATAAGGGTGAGTTACAGGATGCCGTATGGCCCCGGATGATCGTCACCGAGACGGCCCTGACCCGCGCAGTTATGAAGGCGCGTAAAGCCGTCGGTGATGATGCCGGCCGCCAGCAAAAGATCAAAACCCTGCATGGGCACGGCTATCGTTTTATTGCGAAGTTATCAACAGCGGATGAAACCACCCCCACTTCCCTGCCTGCCGCAGAAGCTGTCCCGGGCACCGGTCAGCGCAAACTTGGCAATGCCCGCTTGAACTTGCGTGCTATCGTTGTGGTCGGCATCGCTGCGCTTTTGGTTGCCGTTATTACCTGGAAACTGATAAGCCCGGAACCGGTATCGGCACACGAAACCCGGATTGCAGTTCTTCCACTGGTCGACAACACCGGCGAGGAGGATCTTGCCTGGACCAGTTTTGGCCTGATGAGCTATGCCAGCAAGCTGCTCGTCAGTGACGGCCCGGTAAAGCTTGTACCCGTGGGCAACATCATCAGCCTTACAGAGAACTTTGGCTGGAACGGAGACCTTGGGGATCCGTCGAACACCGAGCTACTAACAAAACTGAGGCTGGTATTCGGCGCCACCCACATCCTGGCAATGGAACTCGAGCCGGCAGGCAACGCACTGCGCATGAATTACAGCCTGCTTGGCCCGGACGATAAACAACAAATGGGGACGATCGTCGGAGATAGCGGAACGGATCTGGCACAAGGCGTGGTACAGGCAGTCTACGGAACACTGTTCCGGAGAAGCCGGCTCGGCGGAGACATACCACTGGTTTCACAAGATTCGTTCAATAACGAGGCCTTCGCTCGTGGTATGGATCTGTCACTACAGGGAAGGTGCGACGAGGCCGTACAATTCTTCCGGGTCATAATCGAACAGGAACCAAGCCTGTTTGCACCACGTCACGAGTACGCGGCCTGTTTGAGAATCCTCGGGGAGACAGAAGAGGCAGAGTCAGTGCTCCTGGCCCTTGTAGAAGAGCAGCGCCCCCTGGGCGCCAACCGTCAGGCAGCACAATCCCTGATGACACTGGGGATTCTATATAACCGTACCGGCAGACTCGACCTGGCCGAACCGGCCTATGATGAAGCGCTGCGGTTTTCCGAGGAAACCGGAGACCACGTTCTCAGCGCCAGAGTTCTGCAAAACCAGTCGATATTGGCCAAAAACCGAAGCGATTATGATAAAGCAGAAAGATTACTTGACCTGGCGATGCTGGAATACCAGGAAGCAGGAATAGAAACCCTGCCCGGCCATCTGTATTCGGGGCGGGCAAATCTGAAAATGGCCCGTGGCGAACTGGTTGAAGCCGAGCTTGACCTGGAATTGGCACTGAAGGCATTCCGTGGCATCGGTGACCGGCGCAACGAGGCCATGATGCTCAACAACACCGGCTACCTCAGGTGGCGCCAGGGACGACTGGAAGAAGCAGAGGCCTATCACCTGCGCTCTCTCGAAATCAGGGAGGAAATCGGAGACCGCGTCGGAGTCGGGCGTATCTACAGTATGCTGAGCGGTGTTTATACGGCACAGGGCCAATACCAGGATGCGATCAATGCCGCCGAATCTGCCATCGAAATTGCAGGTGAAACCTCTGACCGCTCATTCGAGGCTACCTCGCTGGCACAAATGGCAAACGCGGAAAAATCAATTGGCGATATCGATTCGGCGCGCCTTCACTACCAGCAATGCAGAGTTATCTTTGAAGAAATACAGGACCTTCAGCGTGCATTGCAAACCGACCTGGAGATCGCTGGCCTGGACCTGCTTGAAAACCACCTGAACCAGGCTGAACTCATATCCCTTCGGGTACTCGAGGTGTCCCGTGAAAACAACATCATGTCATCCGAGGTTGAGTCAGTGGAGTTGCTGGGGGATATTGAATCCCTGCGTAATGACGGCGGTGCAGCCATATTACGCTTCAAAGAAGCGCTCGATCAGGTGCGGACGACCAGTTGGGCAGCAAAACAAAACACCCTGGAGGTCAAGCTGGCCAATGCCTACCTGGACGAAGACGACCTTGACGCAGCGGCACCGTT
>CALBDB010000082.1 GCA_937927755.1 uncultured Lysobacterales bacterium | reverse complement strand
CACCGATCTTGTAGGCCAGCGCCTGTCCGGGCCAGACGATGTAACGGTCAACTTCTACGATGACATCGTGCTCCTGCTTTCCTGCATTCTGCATAAAGTAATCGATGGCCTGCTGACGGCTCCAGCCAAGATGATGCATGCCGGTGTCCACGACCAGGCGGATGGCACGCCACATCTCATAAGTCAGTTGTCCGAATTTGGAATAGGGGTCCTGGTAGAATCCCATCTCGACACCGAGGCTTTCCGAGTACAGACCCCAGCCCTCGATAAAGGCCGTATAGCCACCTACCCTTCTGAACCATGGCATCTCTTCCAGTTCGTCCTGTAACGCCAGCTGCAGGTGATGTCCAGGCACTGCTTCGTGCAGGGTCAGGGCCTCCATCTCCCAGCGCGGGCGCGTGTCGAGTGCATAGGTGTTTGCAAAGAAATTGCCGGGGCGCCCTGCCTCGACGGAACCACGCTGGTAATAAGCTGTGGTCTGGGATTTCTCTGCATAGTCCGGCACGGGGACAATCCCGTACGGAGTGCGTGGCAATTTGCCAAACAGTTTCATCAACTCCGGGTCAGCGCGTTTCGCGATATCGCGGTACTCACGTAACAAGCCCTCCTTGGTCTCGTGATAAAACTGCGGATCGGTGCGCAGAAATTCCAGGAAATCTTCAAATGAACCTTCAAAGCCGGTCGATTCGATAATGACATCCATCTCGGCCCGGATACGCTTTACCTCGGACAGGCCGATTTGATGAATCTGCTCCGGTGTCAGGTCGGTTGTAGTGCTTTCCCTGACGTTATAAGCGTACCAGGCTACACCATCGGGCAGGTCACGCATGGCAATACTTGTGCGTGCCGCAGGAATATACTCGTTCTCCACAAATGCCAGCAGCTTTTCAAAAGCAGGTGCGATTTTCCCGCTAAACGCGGCTTCTGCCTGCTTCTTCAGGGATTCCTGCTGAAGGGCATCAACAGTTGCCGGAAATCTCTGAAATGCCCCCAGCAACGGACTCTGATTCGCCTCATCCACCAATTGGTTGCGTATTTGCTGGGGCACCTCCCGCAATGTGACCGCTGGCGGTGTCACACCGACTTCCATGCCTTTACGCATCCAGGCAATAGTTTGATCGACGACTTCATGCACAGTTTCCAGGCGGGCTACCATGTTTGAATAGTCGGCTGCATTTTTTGGCTGGCTGATTGCCATCATCCGGGCAATATCCTGCTGCACACCCCCCATCTGGTTCAAGGCCATGAATTCATCGGGGAACTGATGCCCTTCGATATCGCGTTTCCGCCCATCGTATAACAGGTCATAGTTGACCTTTTCGGTCGCCGAGAGCGCTTCGCGATCGATGTTTTCCAGCGCTGCCAGCAGGGTTTTATCGTCCTGCTCACGCTGTTTGGTGGCCGTCTCTGACTGGTCTGACCAGCGATCCTGCCCCCGTGGATCACCGAGGAATGTCGCGAACTCAGGGTAAGTGAGCATGGCATAGTCATAGGTCAGTTTGATAATTTCCTGGAAACGCTCCGAATCGCTCAAACCTGCATCGCTTTCAGCAAATGCCTGCACACGGGTTCTGACTGCCGCGATTTCATCCTGGTAGTCAGCAAAAGATGTGGAGGAAAAACCCAACAGCAAAAGCGAAATAACAATTATTTTTCTCATAAGAATGTGTGTACCGGTTAGTTGTCCGAGCGGTGCATTGTACAGCCGTTGACGAACTTGTTTAATCACTAAACTCCATTCAGCGACTATACTTTCTGTTAACCCACATTCAATTCACATGAGACGCACAGCTATATGACAACAATATTCGCAAATATCCTCGGCACCATCGGCGACACACCGGTCATTAAAATCAATAAGTTAGCGCCACAGGGCATAAATATGTACGTGAAGGCGGAAGCCTTCAACCCTATGGGCTCGGTCAAGGACCGGATGGCAATTTCGACCATCGAGGCTGCAGAAGCCAGCGGTCAATTGAAACCCGGACAAACGGTTATCGAAGCAACCAGCGGTAATACCGGGATCGGCCTGGCGATGGTTTGCGCAGTCAAGGGTTACCCGCTGGTGCTGACCATGGCTGAAAGCTTTAGTCTTGAGCGGCGGAAAATACTCCGCTTTCTAGGTGCGAAAGTCGTCTTAACACCTGCGGAACTGAAAGGCAGCGGCATGTTGGCCAAGGCGGTTGAGCTCGCGAAAGCACATGACTGGTTCCTGGTCCGGCAGTTCGAAAATGAGGCCAATGCCGATGCCCACACGCGTACCACTGCAGAAGAAATCCTGGCCACATTCAAGGATGGGCAACTCGACTATTTCGTTACGGGGTTTGGCACCGGTGGCACACTTAAAGGCACCAGCCGTGTGCTAAAAGCAAAAAGCCCGAATACGCAGATCATCGTTTGCGAACCGGATAATGCACAGTTGCTGGGAAGCGGTATACCACAGGCCAGGGAGGACGATGGCAGCCCTGTTGAAAGTCACCCGAATTTCCGACCACATCTTGTCCAGGGCTGGTCACCTGACTTTATCCCCAAGTTGACCGAGGACGCACTTGCAGCCGGCACGGTTGACCGGATCGTTCCAATCGCCGGTGACAAGGCACTGAATTTCACGAAAGAACTGGCTCAAAAGGAAGGTATCTTCTGTGGTGTATCCGGTGGCGCAACATTCACCGCCGCCATGGATATTGCAAACAGCGCACCCGCTGGCAGTCATATCCTGTGCATGTTGCCTGATACCGGTGAACGTTACCTTTCCACACCCTTGTTCGATGACATAGCGGTAGAGATGAGTGAAGACGAACTGGAGATATCCCGGTCCACGCCCAATTATCGCTTCGATGCAGCGACCACCGGCAAACAGGCGCCCAAGCCGTCAGAGCAGGACGAAACTGCCCCGGCGCTGGATGAGCAGGCACTTGAATTTGTCAAACAGGTGACCTCGGACGCTGCACAGCCCATAGCATTCTTTGCACTTGAGTGGTGTGAGTTTTGCTGGTCAGTACGCAAGCTCTTCGCCAAACTCGATATCCCTTACCAGGCCCTGGACCTGGACTCCGTCAAATTCCAGGAGGACGATCTCGGCGGAAAGATACGGGCAGTGTTGCTGGACCAATTGGGGTCACCCACCATTCCGCAGATATATATTGGCGGCAAACACATCGGCGGCGCCACGGACCTGTTTTCTGCTTACAGCAGCGGCGAGTTGAATCGCATGCTGGCCGAGCATGACATCAGCATGAAAGAGATGCCGGAAGATTTCGAACCGGCCTCTTTATTACCCGGCTGGTTGCATAAGCGTTGACTATCGCCAGGATAAATATAATTGATTTAACTTATCACCCGTGAAGATTCATAATCTCCGGAAATTAGTCATGGTGAGCGATTCACCTACCCTGTTTTTTAGCCAATGGAGATTACAAAATGACACACAAGGTACCCCAGGTTACATTTAAAACTCGCGTCCGCGACGAAAGCGTCGAGGGCACGAACCCGTTTCGCTGGCAGGATGCTGCTTCTGACGAAATATTCGCAGGCAAGAAAATAGTTGTATTTGCGCTGCCGGGCGCTTTTACACCGACCTGTTCCAGCACACACCTGCCCGGCTACGAGATGCACTACCAGGAAATGCGTGACGCCGGCATTGACGAAGTCTACTGCCTGAGCGTCAACGATGCCTTTACCATGTTCCAGTGGGGCATCCACCAGGGTGTCGATAATGTCAAACTGTTGCCGGACGGCAGTGGCGACTTCAGCCGTATGATGGGTATGCTGGTCCGCAAGGACAACCTCGGTTTTGGCTTGCGCTCATGGCGTTACTCCATGCTGGTCGACGACGGTGAAATCAAGAAGATCTTCAGCGAGGCCGGCAAACAGGACAATTGTCCCACCGACCCGTTCGAGGTCAGCGATGCGGAAACAATGTTGAATTACATCAAGTCCACAAGTTAGGGCTGGATTCAGACCTGCAAGGCTGGCCTGGTTGATGCCAGGCCGGCCTTTATTCAAGGATATACAGTTGCCACAGGTCCTTGCGGGTCATCTGTAAAAACGGGCTCATTGCCAGGCAGCCCGTTTTACCGATGCTTTTCTCAAGGTATCGCATCTCTTCAAACTTGGCCCTGGTGCGCTCACCCACTGGGACGTCGAGACCATTTTCACGCATCATCAGCACACCCTTGGCCCGCAAGGCCAGTTCCGTGTACAGACGCAGATAGCAGAGCATATCGACAACCACCGGACCGGAGAACTTCTGTTTCAGATCACTGAGGAAACGACCGATCTTTGATTCCGTAAACTCACCTGAATTGATCTGCTCAAGCAATAACGCATCCTCGTCAAAATCAACTTCAAGCCACTCGTGCATGGACCGCGCACTTCGCTGGAATACGACGAACAAAACCGGCGGCAGGATAAGCAGTGTTCCAAGCGTTGTCAGGATGGGGGTGCCGGGAAAATGGTTAAACAGCGAGTGGATTGTGATTGCGACAATAAAGCCAGGCAGATACAGCAATGGGTTGATCTTCATACTGCGCTCGGTCAGGGTCTGGGCCATAACGCCGAACAGTGCCATCACGCCGCCATGCATGATCGCGGTCCCAAAACCACGCACCACCCACACCGCGATATGGGCATCGGCAGCCAGGTACAGGTAGTAAAAATTCTCGACCACCCCAAAGCCCGCACCGACGGCGAACCCCATGATCGCAGAGTCAACCAGGAAACCGATCCTGTGGGTCCTGAACAAAAAGATCATCACGCAAGCTTTCAGGCCCTCTTCAATGACGGGAGCCGCATAACGGGAATAGGTACTGAAATCCCAATCCAGCGACTCAAGCGCGTAGCCGTTCAGCCAGTAACCGGCAATCGGCAAGATTGCGCCGGCAAGGATGACCCATAGCACGGTGCGCAAGCCGACCAGCTTGTAACTGTCCATGTATAAAAGAATGAGCAAAAAAATCAGTACCGGCAACAGTCCGACCGGCGCCCTGGTTAGTAAATCGGTCCACATAAACCGCTAATTACACTCCGTGGGGTTTATCGGCCCCTATTGTGTGCGATTTGACCGGCCTTTCACAATATTTTCAGCGACAACATGATCTCATCGTCGAGTTTCGTGCTGTCCTGGTAACCGGCGGCGTATCCAACAGAGAGGGTCATGGGCAGCCTGTGAACCAGCGTGAAATGCAAATCGAGCTGAAAACCGATACTGGAGAACGTACGTTCAAAACTCTCACCAGGATCGGTGACCATGGTAGCCGCGAAAATTGCAGGACGCACCCAACTGAGGAAAAAGCCCGGTGTGCCCACCGATTCAAATCGTATGGGTGGCAGATTCCATTCAGCCACGGATTTGGCAAAATCGCGTGCGCCGATTGCATCGATCTCGAAACCCGGCATGGAATAGAACTTGCGGTAACGTTTAACCTCTCCGTCATCCACGTAGTTGTTGCCAAACCCGCCAAAATAGAAATTGGTCAGAGTATTCAGCCGTTTTCCGTCAGCAGTGCCTGCGGAATTATAAAACCATATCGAAGAATGCTTCCATGGCAGCGCAAAGCCAAAATCAAGACCGGCCCTGAGTTTGGGTATGGTTTCGTTGTTGGCATGATCGGCGCTCGCCACCAGGTCCCACCGCCAGCCTTTTTCGTGGTCCACTGCACCCATGGATTTACGGGTATTTGTGTAGTTGAGTTCAAGCTGCCCATGCAGGATGTCCTCGTAGAAAAATGTAGGTATGTTCTGGTTGCCCGGTAATGTGTCCAGACCTGTGTAATAAGCCAGGTCTGCGGAAAAATCCAACACCCTTGGCTGGTCAAAAATCAGTGCCTTTTCGTATCCCAGTATAAAAGCATCACCTTTTCGGCTGCGTTTTGTCGGACCAAACAGGTCATAAAAATCCGCATCGTTATGCCAATATCGCGCATGCCAGTTCAACGTCGTGTACTCGGCGCTGAAATGCAGTCTTTCTGATGAATCCAGGCTGCTGTCCGGTGAATAGGATGCACTGATATCGAGGCTGTTCAACTGTGCCGGATCCTGGAGTTTCATCGCCCAGCCGATAGCCATTGAATCCCGGTAGCCCTCTATGATCGGATAGCCCGATTCGTACCCCAACTCACGATACGGCCGGTACTTGCCCTGCTTGATGATCTTGCCGTCATGATCGACGTCTGCAAGCGTACTGACCACGTTCCAGTCCCTGACGACCGGGTGTTTCTTGACGATTTCGTTGCCCAGGAACACGGTGGCGCTGAGATCTTCGAGAGGCACCGGGTCAATGACGGATGGAATAAAGCCCTTGCCACTGAATTCGAAGACGACCAGCGAACCGTCATCACGTGGTATCGGGCGGAAAAACCCGGTCTCTGCGTTGCTGACCGCTTCCATGTCACCCGTTTCTATCTCAAACCGGAAAATATTGGATACCCCGGTCAAGAATGAACTTCCAAACAGGTAGCGCCCATCTGCTGAAAACACGAAACCTTCGGGCGCCGAGGTAATAAAGTTGTACTCCGCAACCGGCTCAATCTTCTGCTGTAACAGGTCATCGATGTGATACACCCTCAGGTATTGTGTTGCGTCAATTTCCCCGAGTGACAGCGACAGCATCGTGCCATCTTTTGAAACATCCATTTCATAGGCGACCTGACCATAGAGCCAGGTGTGTACCTGGTTCCACTCGTCCTAGGGGGGTGGGATTCTGACCAGTGACACATAGCCATTGAGATGACGCAGGCCCCAGACTGACCCGTCCGCCTCATTGAAAGCCAGGTCGCCGATTCGCGCATCCTTGATCAGCATGCGTTTTTTACCGGTTTGCACATCGACAGCCATCAGGTCCCGGTATGCATGGTTGTCATCGGTATAAAAAAGTGTCTTTGAGGCGGGATCGTAGGCTGGTGATGTCACTGGGTACACCTTGGGTCCCTTGATGTCCGTAACGTGCTCAATGCTTCCGTCCGCCAGTGACATGATACCAATATGGGCAACCACCCCCGGGTAACGAAAGGCGCCAATCATCACACCGTCTTCCTCGTCAACGAATGAACGCGATATCGACCCCAAGGCACCTGAGGCAAGTGACCGTGTAGCTGTCAGTTCATGTTCACGGATCGCAGTAAGATTGCTTCGCTGAAATTCATGCTCAAAACCGATCCACTGGTCCCAAGCTTCTTCAAGCGGCAAGCCGAACACCTTTGAAAACTGTGATGCATAGTACCGTTCACTATCCTCATCCCGTTTAAGCCACTCGACCAGTTGTTCGGGTGAATACTCATATGCCAGGTAACTCATAAAGCGTGTTCCGTAAAGATACGCGTTCACCGTGCCCTGGAAATCGATACTGCTGCCCTCGGCAACGATCCCGAGGTTACTGTAGAAATGGGCGTCATCCCTGACCATGGATCGAAATACCATTTCATCGTAGGCGCCCTGTGCGCGGCCGACGCCGCCCGACATCCAGGTCTCTACAAAGACAGCTGAGCCCTCCTGGTACCAGCGTGGTGCGCTGAGACGGGGTGTTGCAAGGTAGTTGTACAGGATCGATTCAGGATGCCGATCGGTCTGCCTTGGTTTACCGCCGAAAAAGCGTCGCCATTTCAGGTCATGGCTGTTTGCAACATCCATGGTCGCCACGTGGGTCATCTCGTGGTTCATAATCATGAACGTTCTTTCATTGCCCGGTAAGGTTTCCAGGGTGCGGTTGGATGGTGCAATATAAACTGAGACTGCATTGCGCGGTGATACACTGGCTCCTGCGTTTCCATAGTCGCTGAAATCTGTCAGGATAACGGTGGTTTTCTCATGGGGAGTCCAGTTGAACAGGTATCGTTGGAACTCGACCGAGTTATGAAAACTCTTTGACATATGAGGCACCAGGTAAGTCTGGAATGGATCCTGGTAGATCAGCAACAGATCGTCTGTTTCCACGAAATCAATTTCAAATGGTGCTGCAGCAACCTGCGCCTGCATGACACTGCAAAAAAGAGCAGTCAGGAAAACTCTGGCACGCACCCCACACCTCCCAGTCGATCGTATTGTTTTTATTAGCATACTATGTAATTGGTATCCCTGCTTTTTAAATCTGGACTACTGTTTGTTGCCTTATGCGACAGGTTCCATACTTTTTTGTCATGCATAAAAAAACCGCCTGCCAGGCGGCAGGCGGTTTTTCTGGACCTTGTTATCGCTTTGTGGTCTCTAACGATAAGTCCTCTTCCCCCCCAACGATACTACTGTGATGCGTTCCTGAGTGCCTCGTTGGCCATGGCCGTGCGGAAGCTGTCACTGGCCATCGCTGAACGGAAGCTGTCGCTAGCCATCGCCGTTCGGAATGCTTCACTGTTCATCGCTGAACGGAAAGCCTCACTGTTCATCGCTGTACGAAAGGCTTCACTGTTCATCGCCGACCGGAAGGCCTCGCTGTTCATCGCTGAACGGAACGCTTCGCTGTTCATCGCTGAACGGAAAGCCTCGCTGTTCATCGCTGAACGGAACGCTTCGCTGTTCATCGCTGTACGGAATGCTTCATTCTCCATGGCCGACGAAAGTGCTGCATCACTTGCCAGGGCCGCGTCAAACGCAGCATCGTTGGCCATGGCCGTGCGGAAACTGTCACTGGCTAACGCTGTGCGAAATGCTTCGCTGTTCATCGCTGTACGGAAAGCCTCGCTGTTCATGGCTGAACGGAAAGCCTCGGCGTTCATCGCTGTACGGAAGGCCTCGCTGTTCATGGCTGAACGGAAGGCCTCACTGTTCATGGCAGAACGGAAAGCCTCACTGTTCATGGCAGAACGGAAGGCCTCACTGTTCATGGCAGAACGGAAAGCTTCACTGTTCATCGCTGAACGAAAAGCCTCGCTGTTCATGGCGGAACGGAACGCTTCGCTGGCCATCGCCTCTCTGAATGCATCACTATTGAGGGCGGCAGCAAATGAAGCGTCGCTTACGATCTTCTGGAACAGGTCGGTTTGCATCACCTGGGCGACACTTTCGTCTCCGAGTTCAACATCGCTGGCGCTGATCTGCTCACCACGATAGCGCTCGGCGGGAACAATCGTTCCTGAAGCCTGGTTACCACCTGATGGGAAATCATTACTAAAGATGGCAACACCGCCAACGACGACTGCCAACCCAAGGATTAACATCCAGGTTTTCTGATTGTTCATGCTCATTATGTTTGCTCCTCTTTATGATTAACACGTCAAGACCACAGCGGGCCTATGATCGTAATACCGCCATTCCGCAAAAAAGTTGGCGGCTTTTGAAAACAATTACCTGGGAATACTTAACTCGGCCTGGTGCACCAGGGTTTCATTTGCAAAAAATTCCAGATCCAATGGGATAGATTGCTGGTCAGCTGTACCGGCAGTTCGTCGCAATTTCAGCGAATAGTGCTGCTCGCCACTGCTGGCGACCTTTATGGTGCCGTCCACCACTGAAACCACATCGTTACTCTCCTGTACGCGGGTAATTCCTTCGAAATCCAGGCCCCGATCGGCAAAATTAACATTCACCCCTGTCGGCCCGTCTGAGACCAGTTTCACATCCAACGTAAAAAGATCGTCATTTCTGCGAAGTTCGACCTGGCCATTCAACGTATCGGTAACAACATGGACACTGTCCAGCAGTTTGCCCTGCCCCGGCGACTGGCTCTTGACCACCGTGCCCACCATCTTGTTTGAGTCCATGGTGTTGGTTGGCCCGGAACCCATTTCATAGACGCCAACCGTCAAAAAGATACCAGCAGCGAGCGCAAAACCGGTGCGCAGCCAATGTGCAGAAAACCAGGCGCTGAAAACGCCTAGATTTTTCTCCTCACCTGGCACCGGCAACCTGATCTGTTTTTCAATTGATTCCTGCAAGTAAGCAGGCGGTTCTATTTCAGGAGTATCCTCCAGTAGTCGCGAGAACGCCTCCAACTCATCTCTGATGTCCCGGACTTCTTCCGAACCTGCCAGCAGCACATCCAGTTCCTGCTGTTCCACCGGACTCAACTCGCCATCAATGCCACCGTTAAGCAGATCCAGGGTATGTTGATCGATGCGATTCTGTTCACTCATGACTACCACCCCCGTTAACCTGACTTCCATCTTCCTGTAGTGATTTCTTCATGAGCTGGCGAGCCGAGTACAAACGGGATTTCACCGTTTTCTCTGGTAATTGCAGTATTTCGCCTATCTGCCTGTAACTGCAACCTGAAAAATGTTTTAGTACAACCACTGCTCTGTAATCCTCGTTCAATAGCATCAACGCTGCCTGGACCCGGTTACATGTCCGCCTGGTGTCCAGCACTTGAGCAGGACCTGGCCACGGCGAAGCTTGGCTATCAGCCAAAGGCTCTTGCGGACGACGTTTCTTAACCTGGTTAAGAGACTCATTGATCGCTATCCGGTAAACCCAACTGAAGAATTTATACTTCGGGTCATAATCCGCGATGTGTTCAAATACCTTGATAAAAACAACTTGAGTGGTATCAGCAGCATCGTCCATATCTCCCAAGATCCGGTACGCTGCGTTGTAAACGGGGCGCTGGTATTGGCTGATCACCTGTGACATTGCACGCCGATCGCCCTGTTTGCAGCCGTTTACAAGGGCAGCATCCTTGTCCTTATGCATAACTACATCCCGGGGCGGAAAAAGTTGGCTGCGGACTGAAATAAAATTTCATCAGGATTTTTAAAATGATATTAGTCGCCTGCTGCTACGATCTCGAAAAGCTTATCGAAACCCGAATAACGAAATATATCGTGGATGTGGTGATTGACATTGATCAGCTTTATACCGCTGCCAAAGCCCATCAGGCGTTTGTGTGTTTTCAACAGAACACCCAGTCCGGCGCTCGATATGTATTCAAGTTTGCCCAGATCCAACACGCATTGGCCCTCAACCCTGTCAAGAAATTCCTGGGCCTTGACCGCCTGTGCGGCATCCAGCCTGCCCTCTACCAGGATCTTTCCTTCATCGCTGATTTCAATTTCAAACATCCGGTTACTTCCTGTCTACAACAAAGGTAATCCTGCTTTGCCGGTTGCGGTATTCGTAATTGATCGAATCGACCATTTTCAGCACCAGGTACAAGCCCAATCCCCCGGGTGTGCGTTCATCCAACGGTGCGCTCACATCAATCGGACCAATGCCTGTCGGATCAAATCGTTCTACATCATAGTCGGTCAGGCTGACCTCGACACCATGATCGTGCGGCACCATTTGTATAAGGATATCCTCGCTCGACTCGGTATTGTAGGTAACCATATTGACAAACAATTCTTCGGTTGCAAGGTCAACCACGTTACGCAAGCCCGGCGGTAATTTCTCCTCTTTGAAAAAATCCTCCGTCATTGTGACAATATTTTTCAGTTCATCAAAGCTTCGTGTGAATTTTTGTTCCATTTTAACCTCGTCTAGGAAGAATTTGGCTGGCGGCGAACCAATACCAGGGTGATGTCATCCTGCTGAGGTGCAGCCCCCCCAAACTGTTGCACAGATGTGATCAAACGGTTCGTCAATTCCGCCATTGGCAGCCGATGATGGGTTTTGAAAATCCCTGCTACACGACCTTCGCCAAATTCCTCACCTTCCTCATTGTTGTACTCGTATACGCCATCGGAAATCAGCGCAAGTATGTCACCGGGCTCCAACGACAGATTAGCCGCTTGCTGTCCATCATCGATATCCATGATGCCAACGGGAAAACTGGTTGGTTTGTGCCAGTCGCAGGACTCGTCTGCAGCACGGAAATGCAATATTGGCCCCTGTCCGCCCGAGTGATAGTTGACGACGTGTATGGCCGGATCCAGGAAGCCCATGAACGCGGTGATGAACCTGTCGTCCGGCAGGTCTTCCGAAAGCTGGTTATTGACGTGCATGTAAGCACGGTCCAGATCAGCCCCAAGGCGGAACGAAACGCGCAACATGGCCTGCATTTGCGTGGCCGATAAGGCCGGCCCAAAACCATGGCCGGTAGCATCCCCGAGCAACATGAACAATCGTTCGTCCAGCATCACCAGGTCATACAGATCGCCCCCGGTGTGGTCGGTTGGTTGAAAATATCCGTGCAGGTCATAGCCGGGCACGACGGGCATACTGTCGGGCAATGTACTCATCTGAATCTCACGCGCCACTGCCACTTCCTGGCTCAGTACGGCGCTGGCGAGCAACTCGTCGGTCATGTATGAATGCTGGATGGCAACCGCCGCCTGTGCAGCCAGCGCAGGGCCAACCCACTCATCGTGCTCATCAAACTGGCCGGTCTTAGCCCCCAGCCATTGCATCACACCCAATAGAGACTCATCCAGCCCGAGGATTGGAACATTTAACAGGGAACGGGTTTCGCCTCCGGCAATATGCGCAGGGTAAGCAAGAAACAATTCGTCCTCCCTGCACTCGTGGATATTACTGATGGTGAGATCAGTAGCACATTTCCCTACCCAGCCCTCTGTGAATTCAAGCCGCTCCGGTTTATCACTGGCGGGCACTACCTTGACAAGTTGCTGTGAATTTTTGTCCAACAACCACAACACACCGGTTTCGGCCACGATAGCGACCTTGCCCACTTCGATAATTTCCCTCAATAACTCGGGCATCGCTTCCGGCGCGGCCAGTCGATGCATGATTTCGAGAATGCTTACCAGCGACTCGCGGGTAATCTCGTTTGGATGTGCTTCATGATTCATAAACTGTATTCTTTTTTCTTATTACCTGATAAATATAGCAAACATATTTGTAGCTTGTACTCTTACACATATAAAGCTATGCAAACTTTGGGTTCTGGAAGCACAGTACAACCGAGCGCCGCGAACGTCCTGCTCGCGAAGGTCTCGAGAGGAAGTACGTGTATCCCGGCTTAAGTTCAGTAGATTCTGTAGACGCTACTGTTCTCCATATTGGGTACCCAACTCATTGGTCAGGCCCTTCAATAGATGTAACAGGTAGTCCACTTGTGCCAGGTGGGTGCGGAAGTGCAAGACTGCCAGACGCAGATAAAACACACCGTCAATCAGGGTTGAACTGATAAATACTTTGCCATCGGCCTGGACCGCTTCGACGATTTGCTTGTTGAAAGCATCAGCATCACCCTGCCCGGGGACGAATCGGAAGGCTACTACGGACAAATCCGGGTAAGGGCCCAACTCCCAACCCGGAGTTGAGTCCAGTTGTTCATAAAAATAGCGGGCCAGCAGGATTTTTTCTGAAAGGGCTGCACGAAAAGGGGCCAGGCCGAACAGCTTTAATGGCAACCAGAAACGCAGACCGCGGAAAGGCCGGGTCAATTCGAGAGATAAATCTGCCGGCGAGTAGTCCTCCGCTGCAATTTTTGCATCCTGCATATAGTCTGCCTGGTAGCCATGTGCCTGTGCCAGCCACTCTATGTCCCTGACCAGTACGGCGCCCGAGCCGTATGGCAGAAACATGCCCTTGTGCGGATCCAGCACTATGGAATGTGCCTTGTCCAGACCCTTCAACACCTGCCTGCCCTCTTCGCACAACAGGAAAAACCCGCCGTAGGCTGCATCGACGTGCAGCCAGAGGTCGTGCTGCCTGGCCAGGTCTGCGATGGTCGCAACCGGATCGACGGCGCCGGTGTCGGTTGTGCCTGCCGATGTAATGATAAGCCACGGCCGCAAGCCCGAGGTCTTGTCCTCGATAACCAACTGCTCAAGAGCAACCGCATCCATCCGAAAATGCTCATCCATCGGCACCAGCCGCTTTTTACAGTCTGCGAGACCTGCCGCCCTTATTGATTTGTCCAGGCAATGATGGGCGTCGGCGGTCATGTATATACAGCTGTTGTCGACATCCCTGGCCCTGATATTCTTGGTTTCCCTTGCCGTCACGATTGCGGTCAGGTTCGCCACACTTCCGCCGGAGGTCAGGTCACCACCCGAATTTGCAGGGAAACCCACGAGGCCGGTCATCCACTTGACCAGGAGCTGCTCCATCCTCACACCACCGGGCGATGCAAATGAGACACCGGAATAGCAGTTGGTGACATCAGCCAGGAAATCACCCAGGGCTGCAGGGTAAATACCCCCGCCGGGGATATAGCCCATGTGACCTCCTGATGCCGGCTGGATACCTTCTTTAAGGACCGCTGTTTCCAGTGTTTCCAACAGGCGGGGGAGCTCACCAGCATCCTCGGAAAATGGCTCATCCAGAAACTCGCTTTGTCCCGTGTTGGGCTCGAAGGTATTTATTTCCGGTAGTTTTTCCAGGAAAGACTCGGCAAAGTCCCTGGCCTGATGGGTAATGATTTCACGAACAGCGGCGGATGGTTCGAGTCCATTCGCCCGGTTTTCGAGTTCTTTTATCCTGTTCAACATTTTTTAAGCCTGCTAGGAATTGACTTCTGTAATATAGGTATCCATAGATATATCATCAGCACATTATTTCAGACTTGGGTCTCTAAAGGGATACAGAATGAGCGAGCAGCATAAGCCAACTCCGGTCAGCGGTGAAAGCACTGATGACACTGACATCGCTGAGCTGTTCCGGGCCGAGATTGAAGACCTGCTGGTCCAACTGAATACCGCGCTGGCGGACGCCGTTCTTGGAATGGATGATCGCCCTGCCCTCACCACAGGCGCCAATGCCGCCCTCGAAGTTTTGCAAGAACCATTACCCGGTACCGGTTGCGGGGCTCAAAAAAGCATCGAGAAACTGCTCGAAATCAATGCAAAGGCTGCTGCAAATACCGGCGGACCGAAATGTTTCCATTTCATCATAGGCGGGAACACACCGGCTTCAATGGCAGCTGACCTGTTGGCAACAGCCTATGAGACCGTTACCTATACCTGGGTGGTCTCCCCGGTCGGCGTGCAGATGGAATTGCAGGCATTAAGCTGGCTCAAGGAACTCTTTGGCCTACCCTCATCCATGTCAGGAATCATGGTCACGGGCGCGACCATGGCCAATTTCGTCGGCCTGGCCTCTGCCCGCCAGTGGTGGGGGGAGCAGCACGGCTTTGATGTCTCGGAAACAGGCATGGCAGGCAAACCGCAAATGCCGGTCCTGACTTCTGGTTTTGTCCATGCCAGCACACTTAAGGTCTTGGCATTACAGGGAATTGGAAGATCCAATGTGCAGCAATTTTGCCGCGATGATTTTGGCAGGCTGGATATCGACGCCATGCGACAGGCACTTGAAGACCTGGAAGGACAGCCCGCCGTAGTCATCGTAAATGCCGGTGAGGTCAACTCCGGTGAATTTGACCCCGTCAATGACATGATAAACCTGGCTCGCGATCATAATTGCTGGGTACACGTGGATGGCGCCTTTGGCCTGTTTGCAAGGGTTTCACCCAGGGTCGCTCATTTCGCGGACGGCGTTGAGCGCGCGGACTCGGTCACCGTTGACGGGCACAAGTGGCTCAATGTGCCATTTGACTCGGGTTATGCATTTGTAAGGGACATCGGTCTGATGGCGCGGGCATTTCGTTATTCCGCCGACTACCTGCCATCAGAGAACGATCCCCGGCCTACACTTGGAGCCATCGGGCCGGAAAGCTCCCGGCGAGCCAGGAGTTTTGCAGTATGGGCCACGCTGAAGGCGTATGGACGTGAAGGTCACCGCCGTATCGTTGAACACTGCCTGGATATCGCCAATCACTTTGCAGACCAGGTACGTCAGCATAACTCGCTGGAATTGATGGCGGATGTGCCATTGAATATCGTGGCGTTTCGCTTCAACCCGGGCGGACTTGGTGAAGGTGAGCTTGACGGTTTGAACCATCGGCTTGGGGAAGTGGTCATTGCCGATGGCCGATTCATGGCAGGCACTTCCAGAATCGGAAAACGAACGATATTCAGGCCGGCGTTTTCCAACTGGCGAACACGCAAAAAGGACGTGGAAGAGTTTGCAGAGGTGGTGGTAGAACTCGGCAACAGATTATTATGAACCAGTCACAAAGAACCATTGCCATAGCCGGAAACATAGGTTCCGGCAAGTCTTCGCTGGTTGAGTTTCTGACGCGGACTTACGGAATACAACCGTTTTACGAACCCAATGACGAAAATCCGTACCTGCCCGACTTCTACCAGGACATGAACCGTTGGGCATTTCATTCCCAGCTTTATTTTCTGAGCAGCAAATTTCGTATGCACCAGCAACTGGAGCAGGTGCCGGGCACTGTCGTCCTTGACCGAACCATCTACGAGGATGCAGAAATTTTCGCCACCGCCTTACACGATATGCGCAATTTTGCCGGCCGGGACTGGGATACTTACTGGAGTTTCTACCAGACAATACTCGATGCTATTCGCCCCCCGGACCTGATGATATACCTGCGTTGTTCAATGCGAACCCTGCGGAAACGTATCCGAATGCGCGGCCGCGCAATGGAAAGGGATATACCGCTTGCCTACCTGAAAAGGCTGGAAAAGCTGTATGATAAGTGGCTCGCTTCTTATCCGTACGGAGAGGTGCTTATCCTTGAAACCGACAAACTCGATTACATCAACGACATGGTGGACTGTCTCGATGTAATGGAACGTGTCGAGGCATTGCTGCCCGCCACGCTCAAGCGTCCGGGGGCAAGCGGTTGAGTTTCAGGAGTCGCCCGATTCAAGGCAAAAGGCATTCAGCTTGTTGCCATCCAGGTCTCTGAAATAGGCTGCATAAAAACCGTCCATTCGCTTACCGGGAGGACCTTCATCGGCACCACCCAATTCCATTGCCCTGGCATATACCGTATCAACCAGGTCGGTGGAGTCCACTTTCAGGGCGATCATCGTGCCATTGCCCACGGTCGCAGCATTGCCATCCCAGGGCAGGCATACCGAAATAGCAGGTTGGTCGGGAGCAACGGCCCAGGCAACAAATGTCTCCTCTTGCATGAACCGGCTGGCTCCAATTTCCGCAAGCAATGCGTCATAAAAAGCCGCTGCCGTCTCAAGATCGTTGGTACCCACCGTCACATATCCAATCATGATTCATCTCCATTGTATGGCGTAAACCCGCCTGTTCAACAAAATATAAGTGACTTTATTCCTACTATTTCCAGGCCAGATTTAAAATACCTTTTATTCTATATCTATATGTTTTATAAACCTATTATCTATGCATATTTGGCTATAGACAAAATGCCAAACTGGCTATAGACAGAATGCCAAACTGGCTATAGACAAAATGCCAAACTGGCTATAGACAGAATGCCATAGTGGCTATAGCCAAAGTGCCAAACTGGCTAATGTTGCCAACGCATTTGAGTGACGGACAAGGAAGTGTCGCCAATTTCCGCTTGCACACAAGGAATGTGTTTGCTTTCTTTATCTTACTCGAGAGTTCCAACGTGGTGTTCCAGTCCACGCTGGAAAACCTATTGTTCCTACCAACCCCACGGCGCCTTGATGCCATCTTTCGGGCTACGAAGCCTGACTGACTTCGCTTTCTTTCGGGAGGGCCCCATCAAGGTGATAAAACCCATCTGAGCCTTGAGCGTCGTGCTTGTTGCCTTGTTTTCACGGCCGACTACCGCCTGTTTCAAACCCTGCCAGCCCGCCACGGCGCGGTATAAGTGGACAGCAACAAAAGCTATCAGAAACGTTGTCAAAAAAATTGTAACGAGTGCAAGCATTTTTTTTTATCTCCTTAAACGTGGTCCGACAACGCGGAATCCACCATGCAATTCCGATTACCTCTCCAGGCAATCATCGAATCAATTTCAGGAGACTTTGTGGTTACGGCAAATCCGGAAACCACTTTCCATGTCAAAAGCTTTACGGTTGGTAAACTCAACCGTAGAAACCTTGCCAATCGTTGGCAATCAGCGTTCAGGTCCTCCACCCTCAAGCTGTACCGATTCTTATTGTATGCGGGGATATACGCTCATATGATCCCCAGTTAAGCGAGTAGGATCATACGGTTAAAGAAGGTTCCCCCCATCTTTATTACAAGCAGAATTTATTCTGCCCCTTAACACTTATGAGTATAGATCAAACATTCACATTTTGCACAAAACAAAAATCAGTCAAGGGAAAGTACCTGCCAACAAACGTATCTGAAATTCAAACCGTGTCCGTGAAAGACGGCACTTCGGTGCTGCGAATGTGCTCAAAGATCAGTTCGGTCTCAATATGTGCGACTTCTTCACGCGAGGTGAACGCCGTCATTGCCAGGTCACGCAAGTGATTCGAATTGCGCGCCCAGACATGCACCAGGAAATCTATGGGCCCGGCGACATGATAAAGCTGAACCACTTCGGGTAATCCCAGCGCATGACTGCGGAACGCATCTACATCCGGCTTGAAGTGGCGTATAAGCCGGACAGCAATCATTGCCTGGATACCGACACCCAGGCTCGCCGGCTCAATTTCCGCATGAAAACCGCTAATCACGCCGGCAGTTTGCAGCACCCGTATGCGGACCAGGCAGGTCGAGGCAGCCAGGCCAACCTTTCGTGCAATCTCCTTGTTGGAAATCCGAGCATTCTTTTGTAACAGAGTCAAAATTTCGTAGTCGATTCGATCAAGTGTCTTTTTCATGGGCCTATTCCGCATATAATTCGTGACAACTATTTATTAATGAATATTATTCTATAATATTCGCTATAGCCAGAACTTCAAATAGCTATTAGTTCATAAACCCAAAATGGGGAGGCGCCACTGGCGATAACCATATGAAGCACCAAAACCCTGTTGAGACCCTAGCCAATACCCGCCACGAATTTGGCGAACACGGCGGCGTGAATATGTCCGTTGAGGCAAGTACTACTTTCACAGTGATGCATCCGGATATCATGCCGGAGATATTTGGCGGAAAAAAAGGCCCCGACCATGGCGGCTGTTACCTGTATGGACGCCACTTCAACCCGACGGTTTACAACCTCGGGAAGCAACTGGCCGCACTGGAAGGAACCGAGGCCGCATATTGCACGGCCAGCGGCATGTCTGCGATCTCAGCCACGTTGATGCAGTTGTGTGACACCGGTGACCATATCGTATCTTCAAACGCGGTCTACGGCGGAACTTATGCCCTGATGCATGACCTGCTTCCGGGAAAGACCGGCATCAATACAACGCTCGTAGACATTACAGACCTCGCGGTGGTAGAGGCTGCCATAACTGAACGCACCCGTGTCATCTATACCGAGAGCATGGCCAACCCCACGCTGCGCATCGCCGACATCCCTGCCCTTAGCAAGATTGCAAAACGCCATGGTCTGCAACTGGTGGTGGACAATACCTTCACGCCGTTAATCCTGAGCCCGAAAAAGCTGGGAGCGGACATCGTCGTGCACAGTATGACCAAGTTCATCAGCGGGGCGTCCGACTATATTGCGGGCGCCGTGTGTGCCGATACCGCCTTCATAGAGCAACTGATGGACCTGCACACCGGAATGCTGATGATTTTCGGACCAACCATGGATCCTCAGGTCGCTTTCAACATCAGCCTGCGCATACCCCATCTGCCGATACGGATGACAGAACACGGGCAACGCAC
This sequence comes from uncultured Lysobacterales bacterium, assembly GCA_937927755.1. Lineage (GTDB taxonomy): Bacteria > Pseudomonadota > Gammaproteobacteria > Xanthomonadales > SZUA-36 > SZUA-36. Next base: position 16,281 of record CALBDB010000082.1, on the reverse strand, counting down.
GCGTATTTTTGCCGAACGCCTACACGCGATGGGAATGGCCGTCAACTACCCGGGCTTGCCCAACCATCCAGACCACGAACTGATGAGCGAAATACACTGCCCGGAATACGGCTACGGTGGAATCTTGACCCTCGACATGGGAACCGAAGAGCGTGCCAACGAACTGCTGGAACTACTGCAGAATGAGCACAACTTTGGCTTTGTAGCGGTGAGCCTCGGTTATTTCGACACGTTGATGTCCTGCTCCGGCAGCAGCACGTCAAGTGAAATGACGGATGAAGACAAAACTGCTGCTCACATTTCGCCGGGACTGATCCGTCTTTCGATTGGTTACACCGGAACCACCGAACAAAGATGGGCGCAATTGCTCGGGGCATTGGAACAGGTGGGACAATCACCGGCTCAACGTATCGCCTAGAACATTTTTCCGGGTTGAGAACCGGATGCTACCAGGGCAAACGCTCACCTTGCGCATGCCAGAAACTGCCCGTATCAGAGATGTCCAGTGCATCCATGCGCGCGATGATTCCGCTGGCTGACAGCACGGGTGAAACACCCTGGCCACCGGTCATGTCGGTGGCCACCATCCCCGGGTGAATCAGGGATACGGCAATACCCCTTTCCAGTAAATCACGTGCCAGGCTCATACCTGCCATGTTCACCGCAGCCTTTGACATCCGGTAGCCGTAATAAGCGCCTGATGTGTTGTCGGCAATTGACCCCATACGGCTCGTAATAATGCCAACCCTCGCGCCTCGGGCCAAGTTCGGCAGTAATGCTGCAGTGACGCGCAATGGCCCAAGCGCATTGATCCTGAACTGCTGCTCCATGGCCTCGAAATCAAGACTGTCGAGTGACTCAACCGACAAAATCCCGGCGTTATTGATCAGCCAGTCGAGACCCTCATTAGCCAGTTGATCCTTCAACCGGGCAAGTGACGCGTCAGAGCCAACGTCTACATCCTCGATCACACGCAGATCCATTGCACGCAGATCGTCACTTGCGCGCCGGCAGACAGCGATAAGCTGATCCCCGCGCGCCTTTAGCTGGCGGCACAACTCCAGGCCAATACCCCGGTTGGCGCCGGTAATCAGTATCCTGTTCGTCATGGGATTCCCCTCGATCAAAAATAAATAATACTCACGTTCGACAATGTGTATACCACGGTATTTCATTAATAGCGCTGATATACTACATGACCATTGCCACAACCGGTTATTAGCTATGAAATCCAAGTTTAAATCCAATAATTTTATTGCGGCATTAATTGCTGTAATTTTGATCGCCATCGGTTTTGCACTGCTTTATGCCCATGAGCAGTCAAGCGCAGAAGAAAAGCAGGGCGCCAAAACTGCCGCGCAGGAGACTGCGGCGCCGGAACCTGTTAGCGCTGAAGCACCGGCGCAATCTCCGGCAACAAACCCGGATGAAGCGCTTTCCGAGGTTGCCCAGATACACGCCACCATCGGCGCACCAAAAGCCGCAGCCGGGACCACGTCAGAGTTCGACCTGGCGCGCCAATCCATTGACCGGACCGATGAACCTTTACCGAGGCCCGAACTGATCGACGCTGATGGCTACGACGTGTACACCAACGTCAGCAAGGACTACCTGTTTTGGTATTTTGACCAGTTGGGTTACACCGGTGACAGGATAGATTCCGGTGAAACCGCCGCCATTCCACCCGTCCTGGTCGTAAGGATAAGACAGGGATGGTCGGATGATTTGACCGTTCAGTACAAGAAGAGCATTTTTTACAGGGTTTTGCTGAGCCTGGTTCTGTTTGAAAACGACGCTGTCCTGCGTGAACGCGCAGCCCTGCTTTCAATCCTCGACGAACGTGGCGCCGACGGCAGTTTCACCGATGAACAGGCACAGCGGCTGACTGAAATGGCCCGAAGCTACAGGGTGCTCAAGAACGATGCCGATGGGCCCCTCGACGAGCAGCAACTACAGGAGCTTTTAAAGCGCGTGGACATGGTGCCGCCGTCACTGGCGCTGGCCCAGGCAGCCCATGAAAGTGGTTACGCGACATCCCGGTTTGCACATACCGCCAATGCCCTGTTTGGGCAATGGGACTGGGGCAAAAATGCCGTCAAACCAAAACAGCAACGCGAGGGAATGGGAAACTATGGTATCAAGTCATTTGATAAGCCCATCGATTCAGTGCGCTCCTATATCATGAACCTCAATACGCACAATGCTTATGCAGATTTCAGGGAGGTCCGTGCCACTCAACGCGGCGACCAGCAAGGCCGGATCGTACTGGACGGCAAGAGCCTGGCAGACACGCTGATATCCTATTCAGAGCGCGGGACGGAGTACACCGAAGAGTTAAAAGGCACGATCAGTTACAACCGTCTTGAAAGGGCTGACAAGTTGCGCCTGTTGCAGGGCGAACCCATTTACTTCCAGGGCGAATAAACCGATGCCTGTTCGCTGTCCCGGCGGCCCGCTCACTGCCACATAGGAAAGAACCTGAATGGGAAGATCACGACTTGCATTAACACACCTGCTGCCAAGCCTGTTGGTACTGACAATCATTGGCAGCCTGATACTGTTTACCTGGTATCCCTATCCTTTCCTGCAGTTCAGGCATAGTGATAAATTTTCATTGGCATTGATCCTGAGCGCCGGCTTGCTCGGGCCCGCGCTGACGTGGCTGGTCTACAAGGCCGACAAGCGCGCCCTGGCATTTGACCTGGTCATCATCATCCTTGTCCAGTTGCTGGCTGTTGGCTGGGGTGTTCGCGCGGTTTACCTGAACCGGCCATACTTCATGGTTTTTGCTTTAGATCGCTTTGACGTGCTTTCGGTAAGGGATGTGGATACCTCCAGCATCACGAACCCGGAATTCCTGGACAAGCCCTTCGCCGGACCCATCCTGCTTCATGCAGAAATGCCAAAAGATGAGAAAGGTTTGCAGAAGCTGTTGCGGGAGGTGATGTTCGAAGGTAAACCCGACCTGCAATACCGCCCTGAATTCTGGAGCCCTTACAGGGGAAAACAGCAACTTGTCCTGGAAACGGCTCGCCCCCTGACCGCACTGCGTGACGCCCGACCGGAATCCACAGAAAAAATCGATAAACTTGCCCGGAAACACGGTGTTGATATCACCCTACTGCAGTTTGTTCCGGCCATGCTTGCCAACGGGCAGTTTGCAGCCATTCTGGATGCACGCAGCGGCGCGGTGGTTGACGGCCTCGCAATCGACCCCTGGATTTACTGAGTGACGGGGTGCACACCTGCGATGCACCCCGCTTGACCATCAATCAGCCGTTACCTGCGCCGGCCACCACTTGGCCGGCTGCGTGGTTGCGCATTTCGTTGTTGTGAATACTGCATATTACGGCTTGTAGACCGCTGCCTGGAGTAATCCTGCCGGTCTAGGGTTGACGGTTTGTTGTAGCCGGAATTTGACGACCTGTAGGCCGGACTCTGTCTAGTCGACGCGCCAGGGGACTGGTATTGGCCGGTTGCAGGCCGGGTGGCTGGTTGTGCGGCCGCAGTGCCGGCTGAAGGCCTGGCAGCTCCGGTCCCGGCTGTTCCCGTCGTATTTGACCAGCCTCCGCTGTCACGTTTTTGCCAACCGTTTTCGGTATTGCGATAGACATTGCCCTGCTTATCCGTAAATACGTTGTTTTGTTTTCCGGGGCTGCCCAGGTCCGCAGCCCGGTCGCGTCCCGCACCCGTATTCACGCTCGCCGCACGGTCAGATACTTTACTCCGGTCGGCTGAAGCAACACGATCCCGCGCTTCCCGGTTCATGGGTGTATCACGGGTATCCCTGACCCTGGCGGCCTGGCCCTTGTCACGATAAAGGTTATTGTCCCTGGTCGATATTTTCGGGTTATTTATATTTATATTGTTGATATTTATATTATTATTGCCATAGTGAACCGGCCGCGGACGGTAGCCGCCTGCCCCCCAACCACCATAGTGGCGGTGGTGCCAATGGTGATGACGATGCCAGTAACCACCGGAATGAAAACCTATCCTGAATGGCCCCCAACCCCAACTCAAACCGAAGCCCCAGCCTGTCCATGGGTTATAAGTGACATGGAATCCCCAGGTTGCCTGGCGTGGATAGTAATAATACGGAGATACCCAGGGGCGGTAGTACCAGCCAGTGCCGTACACGATGGTTGTGTGGTAAACGTAACTTCCGGTATACCCGGGTGTATATCCTACATAAACAACCTCCGGCGTAGTTTCGTAAATGTATACGTACTTGACGTTATATACCGGGCTCTCCGGAGGAATGGAGTCCACCTCATCCGGTCTGCTTTCCGCAACATCCCAAGGGCCTGCGGGTGAAGGCCCCACGTACCAGACAGCATCTTCCACCAGGTAGTACTCTCTGCCTGATTTAAGTACCGTCGAAGCGGTGTTCTCGGCATATTCCAGGTTGCTGCCCTTGATCTTGTCAAAACGGGGCTCGCCATCGTAAGTTACTTCTATATCCACCCTGCCCTTGCTAACTGCGGCTGTTTGTGGAATCTGCGCATCCATAACTGCTTCACGGGCCTCGTCTGTTCCTGCGACATACACCCGCGAATCCGCCTGGTTTGAATCTTCTGGAATATTCTGGAACGCCGCCGGCAGTCCATCTGATTTAACGTACTCCCAGGGACCTTCCATCGACGCAGAATTGAACCAGCGTCCGGATAGCACGATAAAATACCTCTGCCCGCTGACATGCATAAACACGTCCGAGGCAGAATTGGAAATCACTAGCAAGTCATCGACCAACGGTTCGAACTGTGCTTCCCCCTCGGTAACTATCAGTTCCGCCGGATTGGTGCTAACCACAACTTCCGGTGCATTACTGGCCGTCACCACTTCATCGCTGACCTCCATCTCCGACTGGTCTACCATATTCGAAATATCGGCAGGGGGCTTCGCCAGGTATCGGTAAGGCCCCGTGGCTTTGCCGGACTGGTACCACACGTCTTTGGCCGCGTTAAGATAGTAAGTACTCTTGCCGGGGTCAAGGATTAACGGATAGGGCGTGTTGATGACTGCTTTGTAAGGTGAGTTCTCAATTTCACGCAGCACCGGGTCACCATCAATCATGATCAACAAAGCCGGCTTGTCCCGGTAGAAGATATACGGCGGATCCATGTTCAAGTCGTTGGCCGCGGTGATCTGTTCTTCGGATGCTTCCAATGAGGTCAACAGGTCATCCAGGGAAAAATCTATCGACCAGGTGGGCAAGCCTGTTTTGATCACCTGTTCAAACTCGGCCCTGACATTTTCCGAACCTTCGGGAAAACGCGTATCTGTAACCTCAAGCGTTACAATAGTTACCATGCGCTCTTCGCGATCGATCTCAACCCGTGACTGAAACCATGCCGCCCCAAACACGGGCGCGGGGCTTGCGACAGCCTTGTAAGAAACCGCTGCCCTGAATTGAAGAATGTCATTATCCATGTCATCCACCTGCGGCTGGTAGATGGTCAATACGCCCGATTCGAGTTTCACGTCCCGGGGCCAACCTGCTTCCTGGGCAGAGGTGCTGGTTGAATTAAACAATATAAATACTGCAGATATAGCTAATAGATATATTGGTTTGATAATGTCAGTCATAAATTTCATCCTGTGGTCCATCGGTCTGAAGCACGGTTTCAACATCCATCAGGAAAATCGAATGCGTCGTGTTTCCAGGTCATATCTGTTTGTTGCCGGCAATATACTGCTTCACCAGGTCTTCAAGTATATCCAGCGGAACTGAACCGTTGGTTAACACGACATTGTGGAACTCGCGAATATCAAACTTGTCACCCAGCTCGGCACGCGCCAGGTCGCGCAGTTCCAGCAACTTGGTCATGCCGACCTTGTAAGCCAGGGCCTGCCCCGGCATAACGAAGTAACGTTCGATCTCGGCAACGACGTCGCTTTCCGTGGTTCCAGTATTTTCAATCATGTATTCGATGGCCTGTTCACGGTTCCAGCGTTTGTAATGGATACCGGTATCCACGACCAGGCGTACGGCGCGGAATAACTCACCCTGCAGACGGCCAATATTGTCATATGGATCTTCCTGGAACCCGAGCTCCCATGCCAGTTGCTCCGCATATAACGCCCAGCCCTCAGAATAGGCTACAGACGGAATAATTCGCCGGAAAAATGGCAGGTCTTTCTGCTGTTGCTGGATAGCGAGTTGAAAGTGATGCCCGGGTATACCTTCATGATATGCCAAAGTACGCATCCCGTAACGCGGCGTAGCCTTTATGTCGTAGAGGTTTGCATAAAACACCCCGGGACGTGATCCGTCCATCGCAGGCTGTTGGTAGTACGCCCCGGGGGAAGTCTTTTCCTTGAACTCGGGGATTCGTTCCACTTCGACACCCGCCTCGGGCATTACATCAAAATATGGTTCCAGCCCAACAGATATCTCATCAAGGATGGCCTTGTAGTCAGCCAGAATCTGGTCGCGCCCTTCCACGCTATCTGAATAGTAGAATCCAGGATCTTCGGCCATTTCTGTTATTGCCACATTAAACCCATTTGAAGTATCCCAGCCTTCTGCTTCGAGGATCACCAGTATTTCAGTTTGAATGCGGTCTACTTCGGCCAGGCCGAAGTCATGCAGATAATCCGGTGAATAACCGGTCGTGGTAAATAAGCGCATAGCCAGCCGATAGAATTCGTCACCATCCGGCAAGGCCCAGACACCGTTGTTCTCACTGACTCTGTCATCCAGCGATTCAAAGTAACTTATCAACTTTCCATAGGCAGGATAGACGGTATTTTCGATCTGCGCCCTGGCCTCGAGTGCGATTCGTTGCTGCTCATCCTCATCCAGTTCCGCCTCTTTCATCTTGTCGGTCAGCGAAACCATCAGGATACCTTCCTCGGCCGGCGTGGCTACAAAATTGCGCATTTCCTCCAGCACTTTTGTGACCACGAACTGGGGCGGCAGGATTCCCAGGCTTTCGCGATGGCGGAGGCCTTCAAGCACCTGGCTGAACTGACGGTCGACCTGTGACAAACGGGAAATATAGTCCTCCGCATCCCTGGCGCTGTGAACCTGGTGTGTCGATTCCATGAAAGATGGAAAACCGTTCTGTATACCAAACAACTGGTTGACCGGGTAATTGTGAAAACGGAATTTTTCCGCTTCGATCAATGATTCCATCAAGTTCAGCGCAATCCGCTTGGACATGACGTCCCCCTCGGACAGATCTTCATCTTCATAACTCAAAAGAATTTCATGGCTTTCTTTCAGGTGGTCGAAAAGGCGGTCGCCCGCCGCCATGCTTTCATCATCCAGTTTGGCGTTGTGACCCTTGATACCAAATTGCTCCAGTACATGAAGGGAACTGAGCATTTCCGGGCTTTCCAGTGCAACCTGCAAAAATGCGCGGGCAAAGAAAATATTGATATTGACAGGCTTGAAATACCAGCTATGGGCGAGAAAAGCGCCCCCCAACACCAGAATAACGGCCAGTGTAAGTCCTAACCACTTCATGATCTTTTTGAATACGCGCATGTTGACCTCTGTGCGATTAATTGAGAATTTCAGGATCGGAAACCCACTGCCCGCATGGTATCAGATGACCGAAGGAGCTAGAAAGATATTGCGCAACAAACGGGCAAAGACGCTAATGGCGAAATCCTGACAGACTTTTCAATCTGTCTAACCGGACCGCCAAAAGCGCAGCCAACACCATCGCGTATACCAGTGCTTCGAGCGTATCCAGTTTTACCTGCCAGTAAAAATGCCAGGCACCCAGGATGGCAATCACGTAAACCAGCCGGTGCAATTTCACCCAGCGCTTGCCCAACCTGCGCATCATGCCCCTGGTCGAGGTGACCGCCAACGGGATCAGCAGCACAAATCCGATCATTCCCAGCGTGATATAGGGTCGTTTGATCACGTCCTCGATAATAAGGGCGAACTCCAGGCCCTGGTCCAGCACAGCGTAGGTAAGAAAATGAAGCACGATATAAAAAAAGGCATACAAACCCAGCATGCGCCGGAATCTCAGAAGCCAGTTCCAACCCGTCCAACGTCGTAATGGCGTAACCGTCAACGTCAGCAACAGGAATTTCAGCCCCCATCGACCGAATTCGTGCAGTAGCTTTTCGACCGGGTTCGTACCCAGGCTCATATCAGCCAACTCAAATGCCTGCAATGACAGCATGCTCAGGGGCAACAGGCATAGCAGGAACACGAGCGGCTTGGTCAGCCGGTAGAATGCTTTCGAACCGGGCGTCACGATTAGCGCCTAGAAATTCTTCCGCAAATCCAGCCCGGTATACAGGGACGCAACCTGGTCAGCATAACCGTTGAACATCAGGGTCGGTTTCTTGCTGGCAAACAGTCCTGCCCCGATCGGCCGTTCCCTTGCCTGGCTCCAGCGCGGATGGGAAACCTCGGGGTTCACATTGGCATAAAACCCATACTCCGACGGGATGGCCCGTTCCCAACTGCTGCGCGGGCGCTTGCGGGTAAAACTGATCTCGGCAATCGCCTTGATGCTTTTGAAGCCGTACTTCCATGGCACAATCAGCCGAATCGGTGCACCGTTCTGATTTGGCAATTCTCGTCCGTACAGGCCTACCGCCATCAGTGTCAGGGGGTGCATGGCCTCTTCAATCGTCAAACCTTCTTCGTAAGGCCAGTCGAGTACACGCCGCCGCTGTCCGGGCATACGCTTCGAGTCGTGCAGCGTTTTGAAGCGCACATACTTTGCTTGTGAATTGGGTTCAAACTGCTTGATGATGCTTGCCAGAGGAATCCCCACCCAGGGAATCACCATGGACCAGGCTTCAACACAACGAAGACGGTAAATCCGCTCCTCCAGGGTATGGGGTGACACCAGGTCCTCATAATCGTAGCTGCCGGGTTTATCACACTCCCCGCTTACGTCAATCGCCCAGGGCCGTGGATTGAAATTCCGTGCATTGACCGCCGGGTCTTCCTTGCCCGTGCCAAACTCGTAGTAGTTGTTATAGGTGGTTATGTCCGACCAGGAATTTGGTTGCTGGTCCGTGCTGAAAGGGCTTTTCTGTACATCCCGCAATTCCTTGCCGGTCATTTCAGGGGCCGCCAGAATTGACGGGCTGACAAGTCCACCCACCGTTGCAATACCCGCCGCCTTTAATAGCTCCCTGCGGTTCAGGTAGACGAACTCGTCCGTAATCTCGGAAGGCGGGATATCAGCTGGCCGTTTTATCAACATATAGGAGCACTCCGTATCAGGTTTTGCTTGATTACGATTCAGTGACCGGAATTTACGTGATTTGATTACGAAAAATTACACGCGCGTCAAAGCTTAGCCCGTTATTATAGCGACTGCGTCACTACAAGAACCCCAATATGCAGGCAACAGCACCCTCCAGGCAACTGGAGCAACCACACAAGACTATCGTTGCAATCGCGCTGCCAGCCATCCTGGCCAACTCATCAGCGCCATTGGTGGGCCTTGTTGACACCTGGGCGATCGGTCACCTGCCCGACCCCGCGTTCCTGGCGGCAATTGGCCTTGGCAGTGTGATATTCAACTTCATTTTCTGGGCCTTCGGCTTTCTGCGCATGGGCACCACTGGCATCATTGCGCAGGCGCATGGCAAAAATGATACGCATCTGTTGATAACAGGAATTTGGCGTAGTATCGCCCTGGCCCTCGGGCTCGGCGTGGTATTGGTACTGGCGCAGGAGATTATCCTGTTACTGGCCATCAAAGCCCTCGCACCGCCTGAATCCGTAGCCAGGTTGACCACTGAATATTTTCACATCCGCATATGGGCTGCACCGGCGACCCTTGTTGTGTATGCCACATCGGGCGTTCTGTTCGGCCTCGCGAAGACTGGGGCTGTCCTGGTGCAGCAACTGGTGCTCAACACGACCAACGCAATACTCAATGTTATTTTTGTTGTTGTGTTGGGCATGGGCGTCGCGGGTGTGGCCTGGGGAACGTTGGTCGCACAATGGCTGGCCGTCGCTGTTGGCTTGTGGATTCTGGTGCAGATATTAAGCTTCCAGGCATTGCTGGCCGGCTTGAGAAACACACGCGCCTGGCTGTGGTCCGGGTTTTCAAAGCTGATCGCTGTTAACGGTTACATATTTATCCGAACCATCTTTCTGATGACCGCCCTGTCTCTGATCATGCGGGTGGCCGGTGAACTGGGTGAAGTCGAGATGGCCGCCAGTCACGTCATCATGCAGTACATGCTGCTGATCGCGCTCGGGCTTGACGGTTTTGCCCATGCCACCGAAGCGCTCGCAGGCTCTGCCTGGGGTGAAGGCAAAGCCTCGGTGTTCCGCCGCTGGGTCATCCTGACGGGAATCTGGGCATTTGCTGCCAGCGCAGTCTACGCCCTTCTGTTCTGGCTCGCCGGAAACGCGATTACCGCGATGCTGACCGACCTGTCATCGGTCCGCCTGAACGTGGCGGAACTGATGCCGATGATCATTGCCCTGCCGGTGATTGCGGTTGCCTGCTATCAATATGACGGCGTCTATATCGCCGCAACGGCGGGTGCGGCCATGATGGTGACGATGGCGATCGCATTTGCTGTCTACATCCTTGTATTGAATCCAATGAGCGCCCGTTGGGGACTGCAGGGCCTGTGGGGAGCCGTGCTGGTTTTCATGGCTGCACGGGGTATCGCCCAGGCCGTCTGGTACCCAAAGCTGGAATCAAAACTACCCCTGTAGGAGCGGTGCTCGCGCCGCGATTTTTTGCTCTTCAAACCTACCAGCCCGGCACACACTGGCAGCAGGGGTTGGGTCAATTTGAATAAGAAGCGAATCGAGTCCGTGGATTGCTGTGTGGATTCGCCGGCAGCTGGGTATATCTCCTGAGACACGCTGTAAATACATCCGTGTACGCTCTGCCGCCAACGTCCTGTTGGCGAAGGTCTCAGGAGCTACACCCAACTCCCACCGAATTGTGTAAAAGCAAAGTCAGGATTTACTCAGAAAGGCCGATCGCCGCGAGACGCGCCTCCCACAAAGGGAATAGAGTCACTTCCCGCATAAAAAAAGGCCCGGCAGGTTTGCCTGCCGGGCCTTGTTCCGAAGCTCGCAATTGGCCGTTTAGTGTCTTAACTCAACACGGCGGTTGGCTGCGCGGCCTGCCTCCGTGCCATTGTCTGCCACAGGCTCGCTTTCGCCATACCCTTTCACAGAAAGGTTGCTGGCATTGGCGCCATTGGCTACAAGGTAATCGGCGACAGCTTGTGCGCGGCGCTCTGACAGACCCTGGTTGTATGCAGCATCACCCTGGCTGTCGGTGTGTCCGGCAATTTCGATCTTGTCATCGGCATTGCGTTTCAAGATCTCGATTGCGGTGTCCAGTTTCGCGATTGAGTCGGCCGTCAGTTTGGCTGAATCAAACTCAAACCTGACACCTTCAAGCCTGAAGTCCTGTGCCAGCTCGCAACCAGTTGCGTCAACCGGTGTTCCTTTGGGCGTATTTGGACATTTGTCCATGCTGTCGACAACGCCATCACCGTCGCTGTCCAATTCACAACCATACTGGTCTACCTTGGCGCCGGCGGGTGTTCCGGGGCAACGGTCACGGTCATTGGGGACGCCGTCACCATCGTCGTCGTATTCACATCCGCGCTCATTTACTGCGACACCCGGCGGTGTTCCGGGGCACTCATCCAGGCGGTCAACGACGCCGTCGCCATCGCTGTCCAATTCACAACCACGGCTGTCAACAATGGCTCCGGCCACTGATCCGCGGCAATCGTCCTTGTAATTCTTGACGCCATCCGCATCGGTATCCTGCATTCCGCAAATCGCACCACCGATGACAAATCCACCGGCTGCACCTGCCATTGCGGTCTCAAAATCATCCGTCGCACCAGCGGCTATACCGGCTGCAGCACCAGCTGCGGCACAGGCCCCCCACTGATCGTACCAGCCTGATTTGCCCGGGCCCGACGCGCAGGCGCTCAGCAACACTGCCAGAACGATTGAAATTACGGCTGTTCTATATTGTTTCACTTTATTTTCCTCCGGTTGGTTAGCGCTGAATCATGGATTCCGGAGACATTATATATGAGCGCTCGCCATAAACTCACCCATTTAATAATTATTTAACGAGCCCTTGAAGGTGCTGGCCCCCGTGGCTTGTAATCCTGACCCGACAGGTCCGGGGCATCCAGGTTTCAGCGCATTATCCTCGCGACGGGATAAAGCAAATATTCATTGTCAAAGAACGGCGTTTGCTCATAAAACCACATCAACCGTCCGTAACTGCTGTTGGCAAATGCCTCATCGCTCGCCAGTTTTTCTTCAAAACGCGCCTTTAATTTCGTATCACTTTCCAGCATCTTCATGGCTAGCGGTTCCAGCACGTAGGCCTCTGCGTATTCCGTGCGCGTGAAAATTTCCAGGAAAAAGCCCCATTGCAAAAATGAATCCGGCGATTCCGGTTCGAGCATCAGCACCAGTAATTCGCCCTTTGGCTGATCTGTATTGATCCGGTAACTGCCTGCCGGGAATGTCGTATCTATCAACTGCTTGACCGGTTTACCCGGGTCAATTCGAATATGCCCCTCGAAGGGGTTCGGGGTCCAGTCCAAAGGTTCTGCAATACCGGCATCGGGCAGGCGATAAACCTGGGCGCTTGCGGCCAGCGGTTCAGACAACTTCTCAACCTCTATTCCGTGCAGGGCAATGCGTTCGACCACATCTGCCCAGGCAGCGGGAATCATGTAAGCGACCGGCACATCGGCCATCGCGCTGGGCTGGGTATAATGGATCTTTGCAATGGCCTCATTCACCGGTGTGCCGGTCCAGCGAACCACTTCAGCACCGGACGCCTCCCCGATGTAGCGTTCCGAGGTGATCCCCCTGAAAAGCTCCTTGCCGGTTTCAGGCGCCTCGCTGCGCTTGAACCCGAGTGGAATCGCGCCCGGCCGGCGCTGCCGGTCCGCGGCTGTTGCCAGCCGTAACGAGTCTTTCTCCCTGGCGACAAGTTCCAGCGTTTGCGCCAACAGCACATAGGTGCCCAGTACCCGGCGCTTGTAAGGTTTAAGGGAATGGTTCTCGACCAGCACCGTTGGCAGGTGGATGGCGTCACCGTAACCATTCGAAAACCGGGGGCCGGCGGTCCAATTCAGAAAGCCGTCTCTCATATCCATACCATTGGCCGCAAATATCAAGGGACCCGGCACGTGACCGGATTCATCCAGGGCCGCCCCGATAGCCGGACGATAGACATCCTCGATCCAGTTGCCTATGGCCGGTGACCAGCCGTTGCGGCCATTCCCGCCAAAGGTGATGTCATACTGGTAGTCGGCGCCGTCGGTGACGTGAAGGTCCAGGTATAAATCGGGTTTCCAATGGTTCAGTATGTTAACCAGCGCCCTCACACCCTGCGTGTCAAGCTTGGTGAAATCACGATTGAGGTTCTGGTTGCGCGCATTGGTACGCCAACCCATTTCCGCAGGGCCGCGCTGGTTGATACGGTTGAATGGCGAAACGCGCTCGTGACCGTCGACATTCAAAATGGGTATGAAGAGGAAATTGGCCCCGGCCAGGAGTTCCCTGCGTTTGCCTGCCACGGTCATATCACGCAGTAGCATCAGGCCCGCGTCCTTGCCGTCTATTTCACCGGAATGTATCCCGGAATGCGCCAGCAGCAGCGGCTTTCCGGACGCTTCAAGCGCCTGTGCCGTAAAAGCCCGGTCAGCACTGGCAATCACCATCCAGAAATCCCTGCCCTGCAGACTTCTACCAATCGAAACCATTTCCAACTCAGGCGCCGCACTGACCAGCTTACGCAGCCAGGCCGTGGTTTCAGCGTAGGACGGTGTCTCTGTCAGGCCTGACCGTTCTGCCGGTGTAACCCAGGGGTCATCGGCAGCAACCATCAGCGACTCACTCTTGCCGGCCCAGTCCTGAAGCGGTGGAAGAAGCGACTCAATTTCAGAAATATCATTGAATTGGCTTGAGGCAAGCACCGGTGTGGCGATCCGTGCAATCAATGTAAAAAGAACTACCGTGACCCAGGACTTCATGTTCGCGTTCTGCTCTTAAATTTAAATTATAAAAACCGGCCGTTTACAACAGTGTTGTGATGTAGTCTTCGATCTCGTGTCGCAAGCCCGCATCCGGCAAGTTCCGGCGATAAAACCTGCTCCTGCACCAAGCTCAAGTAATTTTCTTCTACTGATCTTGATCATTTTTATTTTTACTCACGGGTTTATACTCTACTGATCTTAGTAAGTTAGGATGTATTACACTAGCTGAAGGGCCGGGACTTGTCAGTACGAATCCTGTCAAATAGTAAATCTGGAGTTGAAATATGAAAATCATCAAACGTAATAACTTACGTAGAGGTGGTTTCGCGGGCTTGCGCGAAACCCGCCTGGTGATGAGTCCAAGGGTTTTTCGCAATCAAAGGGAATCCGGCACATCCTCCGGAATTGGCAGGCTTGTTTACCTGGCTGACGCGCAGTTTTTGCCTCACGGTGATACCAGGATGCATGCACATCGGGAGATTGATGTGATCTCAATAATGGTCGAAGGCCGTATTCAGCACGAAGGCTCACTGGAGCACGGGCAGGAATTGACGGTTGATGATATCCAGGTGCAGCGTGCCGGTGGTGAAGGGTTTCGCCATAATGAAATCAATCCGGACCCCGAAAAGAACCGAATGCTCCAGTTGTGGGTATTACCGGAAACTGCAAACGAGGAGCCTGCTTACCAGGTATTCAGTGCCAGCGGCAAGGGAAGGACAAGGGTTTATGGCGGATCGCCGGAGCAGGACGAAACGATTCCGTCACGAACCGTTATCGACGTCGCAAACCTGGAAAAAGGCGATGAAATAACACAACCTGGTGGCAGCGTCGCCTACGTGACGGCTGGTGAAGGTTCAAGTGGTGGCGAAACAGTCACCGAAGGCGACCTTGTCGAGACCAGGGATTTCAAATTCAAGGCTGTTACAGACAGCAAACTGGTTCTTGCCTACGAAATATGATCTGCAGGGCCTTCAACTGTATTTTTGTCCATATCCCAAAAACTGCCGGGCGCAGTGTCGAGATGTATTTCATGAATAAGCTCGGCCTTGACCGGGAAAATGATTCAGACCGGGCCCGCTTATTAATAATCGACAACGACGATCCGGCCAGGGGCACCGAGAAACTTTCCCACCTGAGTGCCGCTGAATATGTGCAGTGCGGCCATATCACGCAAGCAGAGTTTACCAGCTACTATAAATTCAGCTTTGTGCGTAATCCCTGGGCGCGGCTGGTGTCCGAATACCGCTACAGAAGTTTTCTCAGCCACAAGAGCTTCAAGGATTTTGTGATGAACAAACTCCCCTCCCCCGGCTGGGATGACAAGTACCGCCATATAATGCCGCAAACGGAGATGCTGTATGACGGCGATGGCACTCTGTTGGTTGATTTCGTCGGTAAATTTGAACGCCTGGACCAGGATTTTGAACAGGTCTGCAAACACCTGGGATTTGAAAATTCAAGCCTGTCTCACATCAATTCATCCGACAAGACTTCACGCGAACTCAGACGAAAACTTCGAAACTTCATTCACCGCAATGGCGAAGCCGATCTTCGCGATTACGTTGATTTTTATGACGACGAAACCCGTGAATTCGTCAGCACCCTGTACCGTAAAGACATTGATAATTTTGGATATACTTTTGCCGATGCGCTTAAGAAGCGTTGAGCTCTCAAGCTTTGGATTGACCCTCTTCAACTTTTGCACCTACAATAAGAGTAACGCAGGGGGCATTGACCGATGCCTCCAGACAACTACAACAAGAGGTGAGATATTTATGGATTGTCCGAAATGTTCGGCTGAAATGGAGCACGTATTTTATAACCAGATCGAGGTGGATCGCTGCACTTCTTGTGGCGGCCTGTGGTTTCAACCTGATGAACTGAGAGATCTTCGCAACGATATCTGGATGGCAGATTACATCATCGACACCGGGGATAAGTCCGCTGGCAAGAAGGCCGATGCGATAAAGGATTATCATTGCCCGATGTGCAATGAGTCAATGCTGCATGAATCCGACCCCGAACAACCGCATATCACCTATGAGTCATGCCCGAACGGACATGGTACATATCTCGATTCCGGCGAGTTCACCGACCTGGTGAAGAAGACTTTTTGGGACAAGTTCAAGCGCAAAAAATAATCGTCCGGTTTATCACTTTCCTGGTTTTCAACCCGGGTGACGCCTGTCATCCGGGCATAACCCGACCACTGAACAGGTTTTAAAGACTGGCGGTCATCAGAACTTCCAGCCTGCCGTCCGGCAGCAACATACCCTGGTCAATATCAAA
>CALBDB010000081.1 GCA_937927755.1 uncultured Lysobacterales bacterium | reverse complement strand
GAGAATTTTCCGAACCCTAATTCATCCCTTCGAAGTTCCGCGAGAACCGCCAGGTGCGGGTTATGTGCAGTACATCCACCTGGGAATTTATGTGCTCAGGCAAGGGTGAATAGGGCGCGGCCAGGCGTACGATGCGGGTTGCGGCCTGGTCCAGTTGCGGCATTCCGGAACTGCGCTGGATCGCAATACTCTCCACGCTGCCGTCCTGCTTAATACCGACAGTCATGAGTACGTCGCCGGTCAGTTTCAGCCGCCTTACTTCTTCCGGGTAGTTCATGTTGCCCACCCGTTCTACCTTGGCGACCCAGGCTTGCATGTAGGCAGCGTACTCGTACTCCCGGGTATTGGCTGATATCCACTTGCGCTTAGGCAGTTTTGATTGCGACTCCCGGTTACGCTGCAGGCCGGGCTGCAGCTTTGCCATCGTCATGCTTTCCTGCATCAGTTCGGCTGCACTGGGTAACGGCGGCTCTGGCTGTTCGATCGAGGTGATCTGTTGAGAAAACTCCGAATCATCGGATTCAAGCAAAATTTGCTCACGCTCTGCGTCCGCCACCGTCGACATCTGTTCCTGCTGGTCGAGCAGGTCGTCGCCCTCGGTTGGCCCCGGCGAGGCACCGGTGTTTTCCTGTGACGGCCTGCTGGCCTCGTCGGACTCGCCACCGCCCTGTTGCGACGCTTGCGCCAGGAAATCTGCTTCCTCCGGTTGCTTCTCCGAACGCCAGTTCACCAGCACCACGTCCAGGGTCTCCAGCGGATGAGTCAGCGGCTTGAAATCGATTATAAAACCAACACCCAGCAAAACCGTTGCGTGCAGGCCAAGCGCCAAAAATACGCTGACGACAAAACTGTCATTGCTGCTGTGGACTATCTGCATTATCTCTTCAGCATCGCCTCTGCGGCGTCAAAAAGCAGCCCTGCAATATTCAACCCAAACTCACCGTCCAGTTCACGGATACAGGTCGGACTGGTAACGTTGACCTCGGAAAGCCAGTCACCTATGACATCCAGCCCTGCAAACAGTATGCCGCGTTTTTTCAATTCGGGTGCAACCTGCGAACATATCCAACGGTCACGCTCACTCAAGGGCACGCCCTTGCTGCTGCCACCCTTGGCCAGGTTGCCGCGGAAATCGCCTTTGCCCGCAAAACGCGCCAACGCGTAAGGAACCGGTTCACCGTTGACCACCAGTATTCGTTTGTCACCCTGGGAAATTTCGTCGATGTATTTTTGCGCCATCACCGGTCTCGAGTCATGCCGCGTGATGGTCTCCAGTATCACATTCAGATTCGTATCGGTATCGATGACCTGGAAGACGGATTCCCCCCCCATACCGTCAAGCGGCTTGACCACGCAGTGCCCGTGTTTCGATACAAATTCGCGCAGCATGTCTGACTGGGAGCTGATCAACATCGGCACACAGCACTGGGGAAAGTTGTTGATAAAGAATTTTTCGTTGGCGTCACGCAGGCTTTGCGGCCGGTTGATCACCAGCGTGCCGGTCTTTTCCGCCAACTCCAGCATATAGGTTGCATAGATATAATTCATGTCAAACGGCGGGTCACGGCGCATCAGCACCATATCGAGCCCGTCAAGCGGCTGGTTGCCGGCGGAACCCAGGCTAAACCAGTCAGTGGTATTGTCACGCACCTCCAGTTGTTGCATCCGGGCAAACACCCTGCCGTCTTGTACAAACAGGTTTGCGGGCTCCGTGTAGTACAGTTCGTGGCCGCGGCGTTGTGCTTCCAGCAACATTGCAAAGCTTGAGTCCTTGTATGCCTTGATCTCGCCAATGGGGTCCATGACAACACCGGTCTTCAATTTTTGCGATCGGGTTTTAGCGGTTTCAGACATGATTTTATCCATCTCGGCAATAGCCTATTATCATGTGCTTGGCCGTCCGATTCCAGCGCCACGACGACCATTGCGCGGCAAACATCACAAGGTTCAATGATTTGTGGAATATTCCCGCCAAAGTGCAATAAGGTGGAAACAACGCATTTCTAAGGGTAAACTAATCGTAAGGCGCAGTAATGAGGGGGGACTGTTATGGCCTCATTACCCCGACTGCATGCAAGGAAAGGACTCTTTGTAAACGCCGGACAACCAGGGAAGAACTTATGAGCCAGGAACAATTAAACGCAACTGAAGACAGCACCCCGCGTGCTGCCGTAGCAAAGAAATTACGTATTCTTGTTGTGGATGACAGCGCCACGATTCGTCGTTCTGCAGAAACCATGCTTGCCAAGGATGGCTGCGATGTCATAACCGCAGAAAACGGTTTTGAAGCCCTGTCCAAGATAACCCGCCACAAGCCCGATCTTATATTTGTCGACATCATGATGCCGCGCCTGGATGGTTATCAAACCTGCGCTATCATCAAGAATAATGCCGAATTCCGGTACACCCCGGTGGTCATGCTAACCAGTAAGGACGGCTTGTTCGACATGGCCCGCGGAAGGGTGGTCGGCTCGGACCAGTATCTGACCAAACCTTTTACACGTGAAGAGTTGCTTGGCGCGGTCAAGCAGCACGCGGCTTCCTGATACCAGCGTTTACCGGTATTGTCCGGATAACAGAAGTGAATCGCGGGGTCATACAAAGCTCATGAGTGCTGTAAATGCATCATTTGAAAAACTGCTGGATTACGAACAGCGCAGCCAGGCATTTGAGCCGGGCCAGGCCAGTGGTCGGGTGCATGGCGGTGAGTGGGCTGGTGTAATTTTTCGTATTGGTGAAACCCCGCTGGCTTGCAGCATGGATCAGGTACATGAGTTTCTGCCCATCCCCGCTTTCACGCCCGTACCGGGCACCAAACCATGGATACTGGGTCTGGCCAATGTTCACGGCGACCTGTTAACCATTATTGACCTTGCCTGGTACCTGGCAGGTGAACGCTCCCAAATCACCATGAGAACCCGTTTGTTAATCGCCAGTCTTCGGGGGCGGCCGGTCGGACTGCTGGTGGACGAAGTGTTCGGTCAACGTCATTTTGTAACAGACGAGGGCAAGAATGCGCGGTTGCCGGCTGGCTCACCGTTGAAGAGTTTCGTACACAAACAGTATCGCTCAGGTAAAGATGTCTGGCATGAACTGGACCTTGAAACCCTGTTTACTACAGCAGAGTTCCTTAACGGCGCCGCAGCCTGAGCGAGGGGGAAACAGCATGCAAAAGAACCAGCCCAAATTAAAATCCCAGCGTTCATGGGTGGTCTACCTGGCTACGGGCTTGTTGATAGTTTCCCTGGTGTTCGTCGCCGCCACATTCTTCTTCCTGGCGCAAAACGCACGCCATGAACAGGAATGGATTTCGCTCGCCACCAATGTACAGGTCACATCCCAACAACTGGCCAAGTCGGCAGGGGAGTCTGCATCGGGCAACCTCAGTGCTTTCCAGGAACTCAAAAACTCCCGCGGCAAAATAGCTGCCGCCATGTCCAAGCTGCGCATGGGCTCCGTGACCACCAGGCTGCCTGCCACACCCATGGCTGTTGAAGTTCCGATGAAACAACTTAACCTGACCTGGGACCGCATGAGCACCAATGCCAACAGCATCCTCGATCGCGAAGGCCTGGTCCTGGATCTGGCCTCCGCACGCGATATCGTGCAGGAAAATATACCTACGATCCAAAAGCATACTGACGCCAGTATTCAAGCACTGACCCAGAGCGGCGCGCCCACCAACCAGGTCGTATTTGCGAGTCGTCAACTGGTATTGGCTGACCGAATGCTGAGACGTGTTTCCGAAGTTCTCCAGGGTGGCAGTAACGCCGTAAGCGCCGCTGAAAGCCTCGAAAAGGACCGTGATCTTTTCAACCAGGTCTTGACTGCTCTGCTACAAGGCAATTCGAGTCTTGGAATTACCCGGGTACGGAATACCCAGGCCCTGCTTTCGCTGGGACAGGTCAAGTCTCTATTTGAAACCATTACGCCGCAGATAAACACCATACTCAATTCATCCAGCGACCTGTTCGAAGTACGCGGCGCCGCTGACGAGATTTTTCTCGACAGCCGTGATGTATTTAACCAGGCTGCTAACCTGAAACTCGCGATAGCCGAATTGCCCGGTACGCGGTTCTGGCCGTCACAGACCGCCATTGCGATCGGCCTGGCGGTAATGGTCTCGCTGGTCTGGATACTGGTCTACTCTTTCCTGTCCGCCGAGCGTCGACGCGGAAAAATTGCGGATAAGACCAACAAGAAAAACCAGGCGGCAATCCTCAAGCTGCTGGACGAGATGAGTTCACTCGCAGACGGTGATCTTACGGTCGAAGCCTCGGTCACCGAGGACATCACCAGCGCAATCGCAGATGCCGTAAATTTTGCCATCGAACAACTACGTGAACTGGTCAGGGGGATCAAATTTACATCCCAGGAAGTAGCCAGTTCAGCCATGAAAACACGCTCTTCAACTTCTGAATTGGCCAAAGCGGCAACCCGGCAGGCCGAACAGGTTGGCGAAGCGACGAAAACCATACACAAGATGACAGAGTCCTTTGACACCATGGCCAGGCGCTCAAGCGAGTCCAGCAATGTGGCCCGAAAATCAGTGGATATTGCCCACGCCGGCGGTGAAAAAGTGCGTGAAACCATCAATGGGATGGACACCATACGCGAGCAGATTCAACAGACATCCAAACGGATCAAACGACTGGGGGAATCCACCCAGGAAATTGGCGATATCGTCAGCCTGATCAATGGAATCGCCGAGCAAACCAACGTGCTCGCGTTGAATGCCGCCATCCAGGCAGCATCCGCCGGTGGCGCAGGCAAGGGTTTCGCAGTGGTGGCCGATGAAGTCCAGCAGCTTGCGGAGAGCGCCACCAACGCAACCCGGAGAATTGAAACCCTCGTTCAGACCATCCAGGCCGATACCTCGGAAGCGGTCGTATCAATGGAATCGACCACCACCGAGGTCGTCACTGGCGCCCGTCTCGCCGAGGATGCGGGAACCGCACTGGAACAGATCGAAACAGTATCCAAGGACCTGTCTGACCTGATCGCCAGCATTTCAGAGGAAGCCCAATCCCAGTCAGCCACCGCTGCGGATATATCCACGCTGATGAAAAACGTGCAGGAAGTATCCATCCAGGCCTCCGAGAGCAGCACCGAGGCCGCGACTTCCGTGGAAGAACTGGCCGAGCACGTGATGCAACTCAGTAACTCGGTAACCGACTTCAAACTGCCGGAAGAGGATTGAGTGAATTCATCGACAAAAAAGCCGGGCAAGGTGTCCACCGTGACGGGTGCAGGTTAACCTGATGTTACTGGAAGCTTCAAATGTGAGCACGGCATTGACCTGGGTGCGTCCTGACCTGGACAAGCACCTGGATCAGGTCCGCACCAAGATCGAACATATTGCGAACAGCCCGCACATCGGTGATGGTGTTGAGAGCACCACCGAACACCTGGTGCAGCTGAAGCACACATTTGAAGCACTGGTTTTGAAGGGCGCGACACTCGTGGTTGAAGAAATGATCACGGTTTGTGACGAACTGCAAAAGTCCAACATCCGTGACCGCCAAAAAGCCTATGGCGCGCTGATGGATGCCATAGTGGTAATTCCATCCTATCTCGACCGCCTGCAGGCCGGGCATCACGACCTGCCGGTCCTGCTGCTGCCGGTCATCAACGAGCTGCGCGCAGCCTACAACGCCAATATTGTTTCGGAAGCAACACTCTTCGCGCCCAGCCTGGATGTCGAGTTGCCGGAACCGGATGACGATGAAGGCGGGCATGAGGCGTCGTTTGACGAACCATTCCTGGAATTTGCTTTGCGCATGCGCCGCCAATGGGAAAACGCACTGCTCCGCTGGCTGCAGCAACAGGAACAGGTTGAGTTGTTGTCACCCCTCCACTCCGTGTGCGAAATGCTGCAACGCCGCGTGGAAAGACTGGATTTGCAGCGCCTATGGTGGATAGCCCGCGAGGTCATTGGCGGATTACTCGACGGCGTTACCGAAAATGACGTGCATTTGCGCCGTTTGTTTGCCCGTTTGCACCTTGTGATCAAAACCCTTTCTGAAGGCGGTGAAGAAGCAACCGAAATGGAATCGGTCGATGCCGTGTCACAAGCCCTGCTGTTCCATATTGCACAGGCCAAACCGGGCAGTGCCGGCGTGGACAACCTAAGGGAGCTGTTCCAATTGGAGGAACTGGTTCCGGACCGCGATGTGCTGATCAGGGCCCGCGGCGCCGTAACCGGCCGCAACCGTGAACTGTATATATCGTTGGGCGCGGCGGTCCGCGATGAATTGTCCATGGTCAAGGATGCACTGGACCTTGAACTGAGGACCGGTGAGATAGAACCCACAAGGCGTGAACAAAGCCACGACGCCCTGCTAAGGCTGCAGGACACTTTGAAAATGATGGGGCTCGGTGATTCAGCCCAATCCATCGGTAAATTGATGTCCGCGTTTGACGCCGGCACCAAATCTAAACAGGACCCCGCGCAGAACCCTGAACAAGGTGGTGAACCCGAAGGCGAATCACCATCACGCGAATCATTGCTGATGAGCCTCGCGGAGCAACTGATCCAGGTTGAGTCCGTACTCGAGGAGCAGATTGCGACATTGGGTGAACCCTTGCCGGAAGACCAGGCCACGGGGTTTATAGACCTCCCGGGGCATGAACAAAGACGAATCCACTCCCACCTGCTCGACGAATGCGTTGTCAGCCTGCACCAGGTCCAGGACGGCGTGCGGCGTTATCTGGACGGCGACCTCGAGGCGGACTACACCGGGCCAATGGAACATATCGCCGGAGCCCTTGATCTGATTGGGGAGACTGAAACAGCCGCCCTGGCATTCAAATTGCGGAATGCCCTCGGTAACCTGCTGCGGATATCAAGATCGGAAGCGGATATAAGCCAGGACAAGCTGGAAACAGTTACCGATGCAGTGGCCGCGTTCGAACTCTACCTTGCCGGTTGTCGTGACCAGCAAAGTAACCGTGAACGTTTTCTCGAAATACTGCAGGAAAGACTTGGTCGCTTACCGGTCGGTGAAATGGAGGTTATCGCAGAACCCGCTCCGGCGACCGAAGCGCCCTTGGCAGGGGTTGGTGCCGCAGACCCTTCACAATCACCCACGGTCGATCCGGAATTGCTGGAAGTATTCCTGGAAGAATACGAATCCGTTGCAAGCCAGTTGGGTGTGTTGATCCCGAAGTGGACGCAAAACCAGGGCGACAAAGCGCTGGTGACCGATATCCGCCGTGGCTTCCACACGCTCAAGGGCAGCGGACGCATGGTCGGTGCCTACGAACTGGGAGATTTTGCCTGGCACATTGAAGAGTTGCTCAACATGTTCCTGGAAGGCAATGTAGAAGCGGTCGATGACATCGCTGTACTGCTTCCCCTGGTGCAAGCCACACTGCCGGCGCTTAGAAGCCGGTTGCTACAGGAACCAACAGAGCTGGAGCCCGAAGCCATCGAAGCGATCAGTCAACAGGCCAACAGCCTGGTTGCCGGTAATGCTGCTGACTGGGAAGCCCTGACAGGCGTATTGCCGGCATCACTTTCTGCACTGCTGCCCGGCGGCGCCGCCGAGCCAACACTGAAGGAACTGGTGTGCAAAGAGCTGGCCGAGAAACTTGCTGTACTTAAGGGCTTGATGGAGAGAATATCCGGGGACCGCAACAGCACAGCCAACGACGACCAGGTACTCGCCGTCCATACCATTACCGGAACAACCGCGCTGGATCCAATCGGCAGGGAATCCGACATCGCCAGGGCGCTCGAGGGTTTTCTCGTAGCACAGCGTGCAAGCGGACAGGCATTCAACGATACCGCCATTTGGGCGGTGGCCACCAGCCTGGCCCATTTCGAGACCTGTCTCGCCATGCATCAGGGCGACCCGGAAGCCGCGCTGAACGATGACGAAGAAAACCAGATAGAGCAGTTGCTGGCGCTGGCAGTTGAACATGAGGCAGTGGCGGAAACCCGTGAGGAAGCCGTTGCAGTGCCTGAGGCCCAGCCAGAAACCGCCGGCGAAGCCGAAGAGAAGGTCGAGGTTGAGGAAATTGTTGAGCCCGAAGAAGGGGTTGAAACTGAAGCTGCAGAACCGGAGACCGAGGCGGTCGACACGGAAATTCTCAGTATTTTCCTCGAGGAAGCCACGGACATACTGGAGCGTTGTGATTCCCTGTTGAACAGCTGGCGGGACAAGCTGCCCGACCTCGGAATCGCCCGGAATTTGCAACGTGAGATCCACACGTTTAAAGGCGGCGCGCGCATGTCAGGGCTCAACGCCCTGGGCAACCTCAGCCATGCGATGGAAACCTTGCTGGAGCACATCGCCGGCAAACTGCTGCAACCCTCCCTGTCAGCTATCGACGTACTGGAGCAGGGATGTGACCGGCTCAATAACTGGGCGGAACAGGCAAGCCAGGGCATCATACCGGAGGCGGGCGATACGCTGATGCTGTTTGAACAGCAGGTCGAAGCCCTCGCCGCGGTGCCGGTGCAGGCCACGGAAGAAACCACCATTGATGCCGCGCCCGAGGAATTGCTTGAAATTCCGGATGTCGAGCTTCCAGTGAGCGCACCTGAGTCCACGGAGGAACCTGGCGAAGAACCAGCTGTTTCCCAACAGATTCGCGTCAACGCCGACCTGCTCGATTCACTGGTCAACTCAGCCGGTGAAATCAGTATTTTCAGGGCCCGCCTCGAGCAGCAGGTAGGCCTGATGCGTGAGAACCTGAAGGAATTTGATGAAACCGTCTCGCGCCTGCGTGACCAGTTCCGCAAGCTCGAGATCGAAACTGAGACACAGATCGGCTCACGCTTCCAGCAGGAATCTCCGCCTGGCTCGGAAGAGTTTGACCCGTTGGAAATGGACCGTTATTCATCCATCCAGCAATTGTCACGCGGCCTGTCGGAATCGGTATCCGACCTGCTGAACCTGCACGAACTGCTGGACGAGTCCGCCCGCAAATCAGAGGCATTGCTGGTGCAGCAATCCAGGGTCAGCACCGAGTTGCAGGAAGGACTCATGCAGACACGCATGGTCCACTTTGGCACCATCACGCCACGCCTGCGCCGGATAATACGGACTGCGGCCAGCGAGACGCGCAAGAAGGCCCGGTTACAGTTACGCATGACCGGCGGTGGAGACCAGCTCGACCGCAATGTACTGGAAAGGATTACCGCCCCACTGGAGCACCTGCTCAGAAATTCGGTCGTGCATGGCATCGAGAAGCCCGCTACACGCCGCAAACTCGATAAACCGGCTGAAGGCCAGCTCACCATTACAGTAGCCGCCGAGGCCACCGAGTTCGTGGTTCGCGTGGAAGACGATGGCGCCGGTATGGATCTGCAGGCGATACGCAAACGCGCCATCGAATTGGGGCTGATGAAAAAGAGCGCCACACTGCCGCCACAGCAGTTGCTGCAATTCATTCTGCATAGCGGATTCTCAACATCCAAGACGGTTACGAAACTGGCCGGCCGGGGTGTCGGAATGGACGTCGTAAATAACGAGATCAAGCAGATCGGCGGCTCCGTGGAATTGGAATCCGAAGAAGGCAAGTTCAGCCGCTTCACCATCCGTATACCGTTCACACTGGCCGTTATGCAGGCCATCGGCGTAACCGCCGGTGAACACCGCTACCTGGTGCCGCTAGCCGGCGTTGCGGGCGTTGCCCGTATATTGCCCGCTGATTACCAGGCCCTGCTCGAACGTGACAAACCAGAATACGAATTCGCCGGTGAGCCTTACAAGATCCTCGATCTCGAACCATTACTTGGCGAACCTTCGACCCCGGTTGGCGACGATACCGTTTCAATCCTGATGGTCAAATCCGGAAACCTGCGCGCCGCATTCCGTGTGCCCGAACTGCTCGGGCACAGGGAAATTGTCGTCAAGCCGGTTGGCCCACATATCAGCAGTGTGCCCGGAATCCTTGGTGGAACAATTACCGGGGATGGCCAGGTTGTCATCATCATCGATGCCGGACCATTGATCAGGCAGGCTATGCTGACCGGTGCGCGGCCTGCACCGCCGATGGAAAATATCGATTTCCTGCCGCAAAAACCGCTGGCCCTGGTCGTCGACGATTCCATTACGATGCGCAAGGTAACAACCCGCGTGCTAGAGGGCCATGATTTTGAGGTCATCACCGCCAGGGATGGCGTCGACGCAGTGGAGCAGATGCGGGACCGTGTTCCCAACGTATTGCTGCTGGATATTGAGATGCCACGCATGGACGGATACCAGGTCGCGGAGCACGTGCGGGCCGATGCCAGGTTGCGGCATATTCCGATCATAATGATCACTTCCCGTGCCGGGGAGAAACACCGGGAACGTGGTGAAAAAGCGGGTGCCGACGCCTATCTTTCCAAGCCCTACAAGGAGTCGGAGCTGCTGCTGGAAGTAGAAAAACTGCTGAGCAAGGAGGCAGGAAAAAATGCCTGACCAAAATACGCCTGACCGGGAAATCCGCACCATCCTGGCGCCCCTTGTCGACAGCCATGTGCTGCTTCCCAACAGCGCGGTGGCCGAGGTCATGGATTACACCGCGCCGGAGCCTTTTAAACGCGCGCCCGCCTGGTTGCTTGGAGAACTGGCCTGGCACGGCTGGCAGGTGCCTGTCATCTGCTTCGA
>CALBDB010000080.1 GCA_937927755.1 uncultured Lysobacterales bacterium | reverse complement strand
ACATGGAACCAACCATAGTCAACCGTGTTAACACACTGTCAATATAATCGGCGGTATGACGACCTGGGCGAATTCCGGGAATAAATGCACCAGACTTCTTCAGGTTGTCAGCTGTTTCCTTGGAGTTGAAAACCAACGCCGTATAAAAGAAACAGAAAAATATAATCAGTCCTGAATACAAAAGCGTATACGGCAGGTTACCCGGGGTAAGCGCTGCTGAAACATCCGTCAACCAGCCAAGGTTTTCCGAACTGGAAAACCACGTCGCCAGTGTCGACGGGAAAATTACCAGGCTGGATGCAAAAATCGCAGGGATAACACCCGACATGTTCAGCTTCAGGGGTAAATGTGTCTGCTGGTTCTGGTAAGCAACCCTACCCTGGCGTTGGGCATAATTAACTGTTATGCGACGCTGGCCACGTTCGACCTTGACGATGAAATAGACCACGCCCAGTACCAATAGCAAGATAAACAGAGTAGCGGGTATGCTCAGCTGACCGGTGTTGACCAATTCCAATGTACCTGCAATGGCACGTGGCAATCCTGCAACGATGCCTGCAAAAATGATCAATGAAATACCGTTACCTACACCTCTTTCAGTGATCTGCTCACCGAGCCACATCAGGAACAATGTTCCTGCAGTCAGTGTGACCACTGCGGTGAATATGAATCCATAACCGGGTGAAAACACGATAGACGTCTGACCTTGCAGTGCAAACGCGACGCTACCCGCCTGAAATGCTGCCAGTACCACGGTAAATATCCTCGTGTACTGGGTTATCTTCTGTCGCCCGCTGGAGCCCTCTTTCTTTAACTGCTGTAACTGCGGAATCGCGCTACTCATCAACTGCATAATGATCGATGCAGAAATATATGGCATCACACCCAGCGCAAACAGTGAGAAACGTTCCAAAGCACCGCCGGTAAACAGGTTAAACACATCAATGATGGTTCCCTGTTGCGAATTCATGAATTGCAGCAAGGCCTGTGGGTTGACACCGGGAACCGGGATAAAAGTACCGATGCGATACACGATCAATGCCGCGAACACGAACAGCAAGCGCTGGCGCAACTCGGTCAATCGGCCGATACCGCCAAGCGTGTCTGCTACTTGTGATGGCGTTTTTGCCATTATTCGACCTTTCCACCCGCAGCGATAATCGCGGCTTCAGCACCCTTGGTGACAGCCAGGCCCTTGATTGTTACAGGGCGGCCAACTTCACCCGTATTGATTACTTTTACTTTGCGCGCATCGTGCTTGACGATACCTGCCTTTTTCAGTGTTTCCATATCAATCACATCGGCATCCAGCGCCGCAATGTGATAAAGGCGGACTTCCGCTTTATAGCGTGCAGTCGCAGAGGCAAACCCGCGTTTTGGCAGACGACGCTGTAAAGGCATCTGACCACCTTCAAATCCGACTTTGTGGAAACCACCGGAACGGGATTTTTGGCCTTTATGACCACGGCCTGCAGTTTTGCCATTTGTTGAGCCAATACCACGGCCAACACGCTTGCTGTTCTTTTTGCTGCCCTCTGCGGGACTGATAGTATTCAATTTCATTTCTGTACTTTCCTTATCACCAGGTTCGCAGAAGCGGTCAAACCTCTTCCACTCGTACCATGTAGTAAACTTTATTTACCATTCCGCGCACTGAAGGTGTGTCCTCAAGTGTCACGGTCTGGTGCATGCGCTTTAGACCAAGGCCACGTACGCATTCCCTGTGTTTGGGCTGGGTTCCGATCGGTGAACGGACCAGCGTCACATTGATTTGTTGTTTCTTAGCCATTGCTTTGCTCAACTATGGTTAGCCATGATCTCATCAACTGGCTTGCCGCGTTTGGCAGCAATTGATTCAGGGTTATGCATGGCCTTGAGGCCCTTTATGGTTGCCCTGACCAGGTTGATGGGTGTATTCGAACCAACGCTCTTTGCCAGTACGTTGCGAACACCAACCGTTTCCAATACCGCACGCATAGCGCCACCGGCGATAACACCAGTACCTTCTGACGCGGGCTGCATATAAATTCTCGAGCCACTGTGACTGGCTTTGATCGGGTGCCACAAAGTGCCTTCCTTAAGAGAGATGGTCACCATGTCACGACGCGCCTTCTCCATGGATTTCTGGATTGCAACCGGGACTTCCTTGGCTTTTCCATAGCCAAACCCGACCTTGCCATTGCCATCACCAACCACACTCAGTGCCGTAAAGCCGAACACGCGTCCGCCCTTGACTACCTTGGCAACACGATTGACGGCTACCAGCTTTTCAAGCATCCCGTCGTCGTTTTCTCTGTCTGTTCTCGACATTTTTTTACCTGTTTCCTGATTCTTCAGTAGGACGAACTAAAATTTCAGCCCGGCTTCGCGCGCTGCATCGGCCAATTCTGCAACCCTGCCGTGATAACGGTAGCCTGAGCGGTCGAACGCTACATCCGATACGCCAGCGGCCACAGCTTTTTCAGCTACCGCCTTTCCAACGGCCTTGGCAGCATCTTTATTGTTGGTGCTTTTCAAGCCGGTACGCAGATCTTTCTGCACCGTTGATGCACTTGCAACAACTGTTCCACCTTCTGCTGCAATTACCTGCGCATAGATGTGACGCCCACTGCGGTGCACCGTTAAACGCGGCTTACCCAGACGACGAATATGTGCGCGGGTTTTCTTTGCCCTGCGCAAACGTGCTGTTTTCTTTTCCATTCCTATTTCCTCTTAAGCAAGCCGGGGCCTAGGCCTTTTTGGCTTCCTTCCTTGCAACACGCTCATCGGAATAACGCACACCCTTACCCTTGTACGGTTCCGGCGGCCGGTATGAACGTATGTTTGCGGCCGCCTGCCCGACTTTTTGCCGGTCACAACCACTGACAATAATCTCGGTCTGGGATGGTGTCTCAATCGTGATGCCATCCGGTGCGTTGTATTCAATCGGATGTGAGAATCCAAGTGCGAGATTCAGTTTGTTACCCTGGAGTTGAGCGCGGTAACCCACGCCGACCAACTGCAACTTTTTCTGAAAACCTTCGCTGACACCCACGACCATATTATTGACCAGTGCCCGGAAGGTGCCCGCCATTGCAATGTGCTCATCATCTGCCGGTTTCACCACGTACTCGCCATCAGTTTCTTCCAGGCTGATGTTCGGGTGGAGATCCAGGTCCAGGTTGCCCTTGGGGCCCTTTACATTCAGCTGTGAACCACTAATGTTGATGTCAACACCAGAAGGCAGCTTGATAGGGTTATTGGCTACGCGTGACATACCAGTCTCCTTAAGCCACGTAACAAATGAGTTCACCGCCGTGGCCGGCAGCACGCGCCGCCACGTCGGTCATGAAGCCACGCGATGTGCTTACGATTACAATGCCCAGACCGTCAAGCACACGCGGCAGGTCATCCTTGCCACGATAGATACGCAATCCAGGACGGCTAGCACGTTTCAGGCTGTCGATAGCGCCACGGCCTTCAAAATACTTGAGTGTAATTTCAAGACTTGGTTTGCCGTCGTTTTCGTCAACGCGAAAGTCAGTGATGTATCCCTCTTCCTTCAACACGGAGGCGATACCCACCTTTGTTTTTGAGTTCGGCATGCTTACCGTAACTTTATCGGTTGACTGCGCATTCCTGATGCGTGTCAGCATGTCGGCAATCGGATCACTCATACTCATGATTAAATACCTTGTTTCAAATTAAAGCTAGGTCATAGACCAGCTTGATACCTGTTACCAGCTTGCCTTTCTCAGGCCTGGCACATCACCGCGCATGGTTGCTTCGCGCAGCTTGTTACGGGACAGTCCGAATTTACGATAGAAACCGCGTGGACGACCGGTAATTTCACAACGATTACGCTGACGTACCGGGCTGGAATCACGCGGTAACTTCTGCAACGAAAACATTGCCTGCTGCTTCTCTTCAAACCCGACTTCCGGATCTGCGATGATCGCCTTGAGTGCGCTGCGCTTGTCGGCATACTTACCTACCAGTTTGGTGCGCCGCTTTTCGCGATTGATCATGGATACTTTTGCCATGTGCTTAGGTCCTTACCTATTTATCTTTGAACGGGAAGTTGAATGCCTGTAAAAGCGCCAAACCTTCCGCATCGTTTCTTGCGCTCGTGGTAATGGTGATATCCATACCGCGAATCTTGTCAATTTTGTCGAAGTCGATTTCCGGAAACATAATCTGCTCCGTGATACCGAAGCTGTAGTTACCATGTCCGTCAAATGATTTACGGTTCAGGCCACGGAAATCCCGGATACGCGGAATGGAGATGTTTACCAGGCGATCCAGAAATTCGTACATACGCTCACGACGCAGTGTCACCTTGCAACCAACCGGCCATCCATCACGGATCTTGAACGCTGCCACGGATTTGCGTGCATTGATGATAATTGGCTTTTGGCCGGAAATAACTTCCATGTCGCCAGTAGCAGCCGCCATCACTTTTTTGTCGGTAACGGCCTCGCCTACGCCCATATTCAACGTAACCTTGGTGATCTTTGGCACTTCCATGATGTTTTTAAGCTCAAGCTTTTCCATCAACTGTGGAGTGAGTGTCTCTTTGTAATAAGTTTGTAATCTGGCCATTTTAATGATCTCTAGATATCAACGGCTTCGCCGGTGGATTTAAAAACACGCACCTTGTTACCGTCTTCCAGTGATTTAAAACCAACACGGTCTGCTTTGCCGGTTGCCGGGTTAAACATCGCTACATTGGAAACATGGATAGGGCCTTCTTTTTCCACGATGCCACCTGGCTTGTTACGGCCGGGGTCAGGCTTAGTGTGGCGTTTTACCATATTCACGTTTTCAACCAGCAAACGCTCGGCATCCAGAACCTGGAGTACGTGACCCCGCGTTCCTTTGCTGCGGCCTGTGATGACGATAACTTCATCGCCTTTATGTATGCGTTTCATCTAATACTCCTCCCGCTCAAAGCACTTCTGGTGCAAGCGAGACAATCTTCATAAACCGCTCAGAGCGCAGTTCACGTGTTACAGGTCCAAAAATACGGGTACCGATCGGCTCCAATTTCGGATTCAGCAGCACTGCTGCGTTACCGTCGAAGCGGATCAGTGAGCCATCATTGCGGCGCACACCACTTTTTGTACGCACAACGACGGCGTCATATACCTCACCTTTCTTGACCTTGCCGCGTGGGATTGCGTCCTTGACGGTTACCTTGATAATGTCGCCAATACGCGCATAACGTCGCTTGGAACCGCCCAGCACCTTGATACACATCACCCGACGTGCACCGCTGTTGTCTGCAGCTGTCAACATGGACTGCATCTGAATCATTTTTAATATTCTCCGGTTTTAACCGATGGCCGGGCTATTGTGCCCGCTCCAGAATCTCAATCACCCGCCAGCTCTTTGATTTAGAAAGAGGACGGCACTCGGCGATCACAACTTTGTCGCCTTCTCCACAATTGTTGTCTTCGTCATGCGCGCGAACTTTCGTTGAACGCTTGATGTACTTTCCATACAGTGCGTGCTTGATCTGACGCTCGAGCAAAACGGTTACGCTCTTGTCCATCTTATTGCTGACAACGCGGCCAACCTGGGTGCGCTTGATTTCTTGTGTAGTAGTCATGCTGCATTACCTTCAGTTGATTTTTCAGTCATGACGGTCTTGACCCGCGCAATATCACGGCGCACACGACGCAATTCATTGACATCGGTCATTTGACCCATTCCTTTTTGCATTCTCAGGTTGAATTGTTCCTGCAAAAGGTTTTTAAGCTCTTCGTTCAATTCAACCGTCGTCTTGCTTTTCATTTCATTAACATTCATCACATCACCGACCTGGATACAAAGGTGGTCTTAACCGCCAGTTTGGCAGATGCCAGACGGAAAGCTTCACGGGCCGCTTCTTCTGAAACACCCTGGATCTCATAGAGCACACGACCGGGCTGTACCGGGGCAACCCAGTACTCAACATGACCCTTGCCCTTACCCATGCGGACCTCTACCGGCTTCTTGGTAATCGGCTTGTCGGGGAACACGCGGATCCACAATTTCCCACCACGTTTTACATAACGGGTAATGGCACGTCGTGCGGCTTCGATCTGGCGGGCTGTAATAAACCCGCTTGTCGTTGCCTTGAGGCCATACTCACCAAAGCTGACTCGGTTACCCACCTGCGCCATGCCACGGTTACGGCCCTTCATCTGCTTTCTAAATTTTGTTCGTTTTGGCTGCAACATTGCTCAGTCTCCTAGTTGGCGCCTTTACTACTGCCAGACTGCTCAGGTTTGGCTGCATACAAGTCGAATACTTCGCCCTTGTAAATCCATACTTTCACGCCAAGGATGCCGTAGGTCGTTGCCGCTTCAACAACGCCGTAATCAACGTCTGCACGCAATGTGTGCAGAGGCACCTGGCCTTCGCGATACCATTCGCTGCGGGCAATATCCGCACCGTTCAAACGGCCGGAAAGTTTTACCTTGATGCCCAGGGCGCCGAGACGCATTGAGTTACCAACAGCGCGTTTCATCGCGCGACGGAACATTATGCGGCGCTCGAGTTGCTGTGCAATTCCCTCGGCAACCAGCTGCGCGTCCAGTTCAGGCTTACGAATTTCCGCAACTGAGATGTGAGTCGGAACACCCATACGGGCAGTCACTTCACGACGAAGGGCTTCGATATCCTCACCTTTCTTGCCAATCACGATACCCGGCCTTGCCGTATGTATGGTGATGCGGGCAGTTTTTGCCGGGCGTTCAATCTGAATACGGCTTACCGCTGCCTGTGCCAGGCGTTTCTGCAGATATTCCCTGACCGCAAGATCAGAGTTCAACATTTCCGCATATTCGCCACGCTCGGCGTACCAAGTTGAATTCCAGTCCTTGGAAATCCCTAAGCGGATGCCGATTGGATGTACCTTTTGACCCATAATATTTGTCCTGGTCTATTCGCTGTCAGCCACAGTCAGCGTAATGTGACTGGTGCGTTTCAAGATTCTTGTGCCACGCCCTTTGGCGCGAGCCCTGCCCCGTTTCAAGGTAGGGCCCTCGTCAACCATGACGGCGGAGATGCTCAACTCGTCAATATCCGCACCATCATTGTGTTCAGCATTTGCAATTGCAGAAAGCAGCACCTTTTTCATGATGCGAGCCGCTTTTTTGGTGCTGAAAGCCAGTAGCTGCTCGGCTTTTTCAACCGGCATGCCGCGTACCTGGTCCGCGACGAGGCGTACCTTCTGCGCAGATATTCCTGCGCCTCTTAATTTTGCTGTTGCATTCATGGCTCTTACCTACTTGGTTTTGCGGTCGCCCGAATGACCCCTAAAGGTCCGGGTCTGCGCAAATTCACCGAGTTTATGACCAATCATCTGATCATTGATCAGGATCGGTACATGCTGTCGACCGTTGTGCACGGCAATGGTCAGACCAACCATTTCCGGCAGTATCATTGAACGTCGTGACCATGTTTTGATCGGACGCTTGTTGTTGGTTTCAATTGAATCCGCGACTTTCTTTGCCAGGTGATGGTCAATGAAAGGTCCTTTTTTAATCGATCTTGCCATGTTCGCTATCCGTTATTTTCCAGACCGACGGACGATATATTTGTCCGTACGCTTGTTGCTGCGAGTCTTGTATCCCTTGGTCGGAACACCCCAGGGTGAAACCGGATGACGGCCACCTGATGTACGGCCTTCACCACCACCATGTGGGTGATCAACCGGGTTCATGGCAACACCACGAACTGTCGGACGCACACCACGCCAGCGTTTGGCACCGGCTTTGCCCAGTTTTTCGAGGTTGTGCTCAGAATTCGAAACCTCGCCGATCGTTGCGCGGCAGCGGGTAGGAATCTTGCGCATCTCACCCGAACGCAACCTCAAGGTTGCATATTGACCCTCGCGGGCAACCAGCTGTACCGCTGCACCGGCGCTTCTGGCCAGCTGCGCACCCTTGCCCGGCTTCATTTCCACGCAATGCACGACGGTACCCACAGGTATGTTGCGCAGGGGCAGACAGTTACCCGGCTTGATGGCGGCATCGCGGCCACTCTTGACCGGGTCACCTGAACGCAGACCCTTGGGCGCAATGATGTAACGACGCTCACCATCCGAGTACAGAACCAGCGCGATATGCGCGGTGCGGTTGGGATCGTGCTCAATGCGCTCAACGCGACCGGCGATACCATCTTTATCACGCTTAAAGTCAATTACGCGGTAGTGTTTTTTATGACCACCACCACGATGACGCGTAGTTATACGACCGGTGTTATTTCTGCCACCCGTGCGTGATTTCTTCTCCAGCAGCGCAGCGTGGGGAGCCCCCTTGTGCAGGTGATCATGTTTGACCTG
This sequence comes from uncultured Lysobacterales bacterium, assembly GCA_937927755.1. Lineage (GTDB taxonomy): Bacteria > Pseudomonadota > Gammaproteobacteria > Xanthomonadales > SZUA-36 > SZUA-36. The sequence continues at coordinate 2,154 of CALBDB010000080.1, read as the reverse complement.
CACAACACCACGGCGTCCTGGTGAAGTTGGTTTTGCCTTAACAATTGCCATAACCAAATATCCTTAAACTGATTCTCCGCCCAGGAAGTCAATTACCTGACCTTCCTGTACGCGGACGTATGCCTTTTTCCAGTCGTTACGCTTGCCGGCGCGGAGCTTGAATGTTTTGCTCTTGCCCTTGACCTTAACAATGCGAACAGACTCAACATTGACCTCGAACAGCTTTTCAACAGCGTCCTTGATCTCTTTCTTATTGGAGTCGGTGGTAACCTTAAAAACGTACTGATTACTGCTTTCACCAACCCGGGTTGACTTTTCAGTCACCCTCGGCGCAAGCAACACCTTGTACAAGCGCTCATTGCTCATCCCAACCACTCCTCAATCTTCTTGACCGCGTCAACGGTCATGATCACCTTATCTGCAGCCACCAGGCTGACCGGGTCCAGGCTTGCAACATCCAATACGTAAACATCGGGAACATTACGTGTTGCCAGGAACAGGTTTCCGTCGACTTCCGGCGTAATGATCAGTCCCTTCTCAAAACCCTGATCTGCCAGTTTCTTCAGCACTTCTGATGTTTTTGGCGCGCTGAGTTCAAGTGAATCCAGCACGATAAGACGCTCCTGTCGCACCAGTTCAGACAAAATTGCCTGCAATGCACCACGGTACATCTTGCGATTCACCTTCTGCGCATGGTCCTGTGGACGAGCAGCAAATGCCCTGCCACCACCACGCCAGATTGGGCTGCGAATAGTACCGGCACGAGCCCGGCCTGTGCCTTTCTGGCGCCAGGGTTTACGACCACCACCACGAACATCTGAACGGGTTTTCTGCGCTTTGGTCCCCGAGCGCGCGCCTGCCAAATAGGCAGTTACGACCTGGTGAACCAGCGCTTCGGAAAAGTCGCGACCAAAGGTAGCTTCCGATACGTTAATTGCGTTTCCGCCTGCAACTGCGAGTTCCATCATCATTCTCCTCAGTGCATTTTCACGGCTGGGCGAACAGAAACCTGGCCGCCATTGGCGCCGGGCACGGCACCCTTGATCAACAACAGGTTGCGTTCTGTATCAACCTGAACCACTTCAAGGTTCTGGGTGGTCACACGAACATCACCCATTTGGCCGGCCATTTTCTTACCCTTGAATACACGCCCGGGAGTCTGGCACTGGCCAATAGAACCAGGTGCACGATGTGAAAGCGAGTTACCGTGAGTCGCGTCCTGCATCGAAAAATTGTGACGTTTAACGCTACCGGCGAAACCCTTACCTTTACTGGTGCCGGTTACGTCAACTATTTGCCCGGCCTCAAACTGCTCAACGTTAAGTTCAGCGCCTGCTTCCAGGTCTGCACCCTCGTCGCCTTCGAGTCTCAATTCCCACAAGCCCTCGCCTGCCTCAACTTCAGCTTTGCTGAAATGTCCGGCCTGCGGCTTGGTCAGCAAACCACTGCGCTTTGTACCCAGTGTTACCTGCAATGCGCTGTATCCGTCCGATTCCACGGTTTTAACCTGTGTGATTCGGTTCGGGCTGACCTCGATGACCGTTACAGGAACACTGTCTCCCTGCTCGGTAAACACCCGGGTCATGCCGCGTTTGCGGCCTATTAGTCCAATCGTCATTGTTCTGCCTATCGTCCTGCCAATCTATCTAGTGTATTCAAACCGATCAGTACAGCTTGATCTGTACATCAACGCCAGCTGCAAGATCCAGCTTCATCAGCGCGTCTACGGTTTTGTCATTGGGGTCCATAATGTCCATCAGGCGCTTGTGCGTACGAGTTTCATACTGATCGCGCGCATCCTTGTTTACATGCGGAGACGTCAACACGGTATAACGCTCAATACGGGTGGGCAGCGGAATGGGACCACGCACTTGTGCGCCAGTCCGCTTCGCGGTTTCCACAATTTCACTGGCCGAGCGATCGATCAAACGATGATCGAATGCTTTCAACCGGATACGGATTCTTTGATCAGCCATTTCTTTAACTCGCTCTGCCTATGCTATTCAATAGTGTCTTATTCAAAGATCTTGGCGACAACGCCAGCACCTACGGTACGGCCACCCTCACGGATAGCAAAACGCAGACCTTCTTCCATCGCAATCGGTGCAATCAGCTCTACCTTCATCTGGACATTGTCACCAGGCATTACCATCT
>CALBDB010000079.1 GCA_937927755.1 uncultured Lysobacterales bacterium | reverse complement strand
TAACCCCGTCTTCGCTCGCCCGTTTCAATGCATGGATCTTGAACTCGGGGCTGTAACGTTGATACTGCTTCTTTGTCATGGAACACCTCCTGCCGCATTATGCGGACATTGAAAGTGTCCATCAAACCGTAGCAAGACCTGTAAAGCAGCCTTTGGATTTTTGCCAAAATTATCTGCGACAGTAAATACCAATAATCCAATCCCAAAAACCCAGCATACCCACCATCCCCAAGGGCTGCATTCTTCTTAGTCGCCAACGGGAACGCTGGTTTGAGATTGCGTCAGATATTTTTTTTTAAAATTGTCTATACTCAATCTAAGCTATTGATCCCAGATCGTATAACGCACCACTTTGGAGGAAGTATGAAAAAACTAACATTTTTACTCGTTCTGATCAGTCTGTTTATCACGAACGGCACCGCATGGGGTGAACCCACGCGGCGGGGGCTCAATCCGGAAGCCATGGAGGAACTGGTCGACTCCGGGGTGACCAAGTACACGGGCGAGTTTACGCCCGTGGCTTCGACCGACGTCGGAGACGGTTGGGTCAAGCACACTTTTGATCCGGACGGGGGCGGCGGCCCCATCTGCATCGCCGGCACCCCGTTCTCGGCGTTCTCCAAGGACAACGATTCCGACAACCTGCTGATCATGCTTCAAGGCGGCGGCGCCTGTTGGCAAGATTTCTATTTCTGTAACATTCTGGCTGAAGATCAGGAACCGCCTCCTCCTCCTGTTGGAATCTGGGCGGACTCGTTTGACACGGGCAGCGAGATCATTCCCAATCCGATCGGTGACTGGTCGATCGTGTACATGCCCTACTGCGACGGATCGGTCTTCAGCGGCGACAATGATGTAGTCGACGCGAACTTTCCGTTCGGCCCGGTACGCTTCCATCGTGGGTTGCGTAATGTGACGGCCGGAATCGATCTTGCGAAGTCCATGTTCCCGAGAGCGAACCGTATCATGGTTGCCGGTTCCAGTGCGGGAGGCGCAGGCGCTGCCGCCTTTGCGCCTTTCCTGGCGCGTTTTGCATACGGCAACACCAAGAAGATCACGGTGTTCAACGACGCGGGTCCCGTGGCGATTAATCTTCTTGATGTACCAGCCATCCAGGCGCGGGCCGCAGACTGGGATTTTGGCAAATTCTATCCGGCAAGCTGCACCGAGTGCGACGACCAGGGCCAGGCGACTGCAATCATTCAGTGGAGGCTGGACAACGACAGCACAATCCGGGAAGCGTTTTATTCCACGGATGGCGACGCGACCAATCGTTTCTTCCTCAAGGTGCCGACCCAGGAAATGTATCGCGCTTTGATTGTCTCCGAACATGGAAAGTTGCACGACGCACACCCGAATCGCTACCAGCGCTTTATTCGTAGCGGCGACGATTCTCACACAGCGCTCCAGACCGACCTGTTTTATCTGGGCGAAGCCGATGGCGTGCCGCTGGACGTATGGACCGGCGACTTCCTGATACCCCGGCCGCTCTGGATCGACATCGTGGAGGACTTCGTTCCGCTGCCGTAATAAAGACGTTGTAGGAGCCCGCTTTGCGGGCTCTTACATGTTGTTTTTTTCATCAAAAGCGAGACATCTTGAGCACACCCAGCATCGCGGCCATTGTCAGCCAAAGGCCCGGTTTCCGGGTGCGGGGGCAGCCAGTTCTGCTGCAGGCGCTCAGGCGTGTGATCCATGCCATAGAGTTCACAGTGCCGATAGGCGCTGAACCACTCATAAGGAGAGGGCATCGTGACCGCGTCTTCGTGTACGGCATAAGGCGGCTTTTGGCCGTTAGCGGAAGTTAGTCACTTCATTAGGTGAACTTCCGCTTTCAAGCGCAAAGCAGTCATTCATTGGGTGGATATATCCCTGATGTGAGCGACTGCTAACGGCCAAAAGCTGACATTTTGGACGTCTCGTTAGTTGGGAGAAGCATTGGCACAGGAGCCGAACATGTATCCGGCTCCTGAACCTTTTCCGGCCATAAATGTATCCGGCCCCTTATTCACCGAGATATGTCTAATCGCGAGACTATCTTCATTCCCTTGGACTGTAACGCCAAACGTCGTTTTCAACCCTCAAGTAATTGTCAGGAAACCCAGGAATAAACACCTCACGGTCACCGCCGAAGGTAAATATCGATGGCTTCATCCCACCTTTTCCGCCTGCAACGGTCAGCATGTCAAAATCGTAACGGATGTTGTCACAGATCAGGTCGGGCGACAGTGGCGGTGGGGGCGGAGGACAAACGAAGAGGTTTGAAATTGGGTTGTTATTCCACGGTGTATCACTGACTTGCTTCCAGTTGGCGCCATCCTTGCTGACCCAGATGTCCGAGGGATTGAATGGTGTGCCAAAACCGCCCATGCAGACGAAGTGATTGGCCAGTACCGAGCACTTGTGCCCCGGCCGTGGCGACCACAAATCGTCGCCCTCGACCGGGTTGGTGTTCTCTCTGACTTCCTCCCAAGTCACGCCATCCTTCGTGCGCCAGACATCATTGAAATAGTCTTCTTCACCGGTGAATCCTCTTTCGCCGCCCATGTAGTACAACCACCCTCCCTTCACCAGGGCAACGCCACCGGCCCGCGCCTCCCAGGGTGCGTCGTCCGTGGCCACGTGCCACTCCGAGCCGTCCTGTGAATACCAGACGTCGTCGTAAAGTGCGCGGCAGTTGGGGCCTGGGGGCACACTGATGGAGAGGTCATCGCCTTGCGATCCGCCAAGAACCCACAACTTGCCCTTAAAACTGACCGCGCTAAGGCCGGCGCGCCCTTGGCTAACTGGTGGGACGGGGCCGAGCGGAGGACAAACAGGGTCAGTTGCCCATTCTGCATCACCGGTCATCTGCTCCCAGTCGACGCCGTCTTTGCTGCGCCAGACGTCCTTGAAAAACTCCGAAGGCAGGAAGAATGGAGGGAATGGTAAAAGCGTCGTGAAGTTCTGACCACCCATGAGGTAAATGTAACCATTGTGTGCAACCGCCTCGAAGTAGGCCCTGTTCTTCCATAGACCCTCACTCTCAGCGTCCTGCAGCAACTCGATCCAGGTCCCGCCCAGGTCCGGACTCACCCAGACGTCGCCGTGAATCAGGCTGGCAAACGGATTATCGACAGTGGGTTCCAGCGGCGTTCGCCCAGCAATCACGAAAAGATAGTTGTGAAACTCAACGGCTTGCAGGCCAGCGCGCGGCTCCCAGCGCTCGGCCTCATAGTCCGTCTCGACAATCTTCGTCCATTGGTAATGTTCGAATGACGGACCACCCTTGGGCCCTTTACCTGCGCCTTTACCTGCGATTGCGGCTGAAGGACCGATCACGAGCGACGTGACTAGAAGAAAAGTGAGAAATTTCATAGCTCCCCCTGAGAGGTTGATTTGTACATTCGTCCTAGGCCAAGTCTGATTTCCTTTAATAGAAAGATAGGCAAAATCCATACTATTTGCTACGGCTGTGTAATAACTGGTCCAGATATTGCGTTTTTAGGTCACCTCTGCTTATGGCCGTTTGCTGCCTGTTAATTCGTTGAAAATCATTCCTGGAAAATGTCTGCTTTCAGCCGAACAGCTTACCATCACACTTCAAGTTGACGATAGTCGGCTTCCAGCCAATAGTGGCTGTACTGCGATTCTTAATAATTTAATGAATCCCTGATTTTCATTACTCATACAATTATTCGCAATGAATAATGAAAACGAGAATGATAATCATTAGCGTTTAATTGATTTATGTCAAGTAGGCGAACTCTATGTCCTGATAATGTGCCCATGGAAACTCAGTGGTCACTTTACTGGGTATACGTTTGATTTATAGATAACAAGACGTTGCGTGTTTGTCGAACTCGATTGCTATCGGCAAATAATGACCAAGTTGTAATCACGGCTATCAATTAAGGTGGATTAGTCAGGTGTCGAACTTATATATTCTAGCAAGGGCCCATTATGAGATTAGCATTCATCGGGGAAAGGTTTGGGGGGCGCTTTTGACAGTGCTTTTACAATTTTCCCTGGTCTCCAACAGCGTGGCGGGCCCACCGCTGGTGACAGATGATCCAGGCATTCTCGATCCCGGAGCGTGGGAAGTCATCAACGCTGTTGCTGGCGAAGACCGATCAGCGGGTAATTACATACATACACCACTTCTAGATATTTCATTAGGCCTAACCAGCAATACACAGCTTTCAGTTCTGCTTCCGTATACGATCGACAAACCAGAAGGCGGCTCCAGCAACACAGGGCTAACTTATGCTTCGCTTGCTTACAAATGGCGGATCAGTTCAACGCCAAAATGGGAATGGGCGCTTGCCGCGAATTACACGTTGCCGGTATCGAACCAGATCATCAGAGCGAATGGGCCAGAAGACATCAGAGTGCTTAGCTTGCCTGTGTTGGTATCACGCACCATGGAAGATTGGACATGGAATGGCCAAGTTGGCTGGAATGTGGGCAGTGATGGGGATCACTTTTGGGATTATGGTTTAGCCGTGAGTCACCCTTTAGGCAACTCATTGCAAGGGATGATGGAGGTTTTTGGTGTTGCGCTCCCTTCTTTTGAACAAAGCACGCTGAATTTCCAGTTAGGTTTGGATTATGAAATTACTCCCGCCCTACATTTTCTGACGTCCGCCGGCAGCCGTATCAGGTCTGAATCTGGGTCCGACAATCGTCTCAACTATTCATACTACTTCGGGTTGCAATGGTTTCACTAGCCCTCGCTGTTAATTGCTTGAACTCTATGTTTAATACCTGAAAGTTTTCTAACAACATTACCGTAAATCCATAGTTCTTAAAGTTGAGAGCATCTGAGAGGGAGTCATTATGTCTCTGCGCCTCAAACCTGCACAAGGTGGAAGACTGTTTATCGCCGTTAGCGCAGCGACGTCATTCCAAAAATCGACAGTTTCAGGACAGTTGCTTTCGGGTGAAAAGCAGGCATCTATCCAGTTTGAGATTCAGTAACTTCAATGGCAGCCAGGAGCGGCCCTTGAGGCGACACATCCGCAGAGGGAAGGCTTATGTTCAGTCTTCCTCAATTCACCTTCAGTTTGGCGACGTAACCTGTCCCAACCAGCCATTCATCGACCAGCTTTGCGGAATCACCGCCCACATTCTCTCGGTAATAAGCAACCAGCGTATCGAAATTGGCCCCTCCGTCGGTGTAAGCACTGTAATATCCTTTTAAGAGGCCAATAAATTTCTCTTCGCCAAGGGATTCATAAAGATCGTAGTAAAATAACGCTCCTACTCCATAAGATAGGCCAGTCACTCCCTCACGACCAAAATTCTCAATCGCAATATCTTTGTATTTCGGATTTCTTTCATATGTGTCTGTAATTCGGTTTGATATACCAGCCATATACTCACTCAGATTGACATTACCGCCGAGTTTTACACTGACGAGGCCTTGAAGAAAGGTTGCCAGCCCCTCCTCCAACCGGGGACTTTGAGGCTCGTAAGTATCCACGTTCCACAAATGTGAAAGTTCATGATAAAGCTGGTCAATTTCTTCGCCAGAGCTAAATGCGTCGGCGGTCTGGATAATGGTCGGAAACTGGGCTTGCGAGCCAAATCCTTCGGGGATTTCGATGATGGAGAGACCACCTTCCTGCGCAAGCGGTCCAAACCAGCTTTCAAACAAAGCCATTGCTTGATTCATACTGTCCGCAAGGCGCTGTGCGTTCGCCTGGTTGCCCGGCAAGTGAAAAATGCGATTGGCACCGACATGTAAGTCTTCATAGGGCGCGATGGGAAAGACGAGATAGGTATTCGGGCGGCTACTACGGTAGCGGAAAATCCGGCGATCGCCCTGTGTAATGACCTCCACAGGTTCGCCATTCGCTACTCGATGGGAAGCTGGTACGTCAAACACCGCATTCCAATCGAATGGGTCAGCCCAGCCGCGTCGAACCTCAAGCCAGTTTGGTTCAGCAATCTGCGGCCAAGGTAGAACTTCGCTTCTGAGAATCGTAAAAGCAGGGTCTAGATACTCTTGCGTATAAAGCATTCCGGCACCCACGTAACCAGTGAGCCGGCCGCCGAAAGATATGGAAAGTTCCAAAGTATCCCCCGGCTGCAAAGGTTCCGCTAGAGGCACGACCCCGATGTTGGCCTGAAAAAACTCGAAATTTTCCAGTTCCATCAAATGGGATTGAATCTCCAAGGTTCGGCCTGCGTCATCGGTGACCGTTTCATATCGCATTAGGCGATTGAGAAGTAGAGGTAGATTTTTGATGGCCTCACTGCCTACGTTTCGAAATCGTATGTTGGCAGTTCCGGCGAGAGAGTTCTGAAAGGCAAACTTTCCATCAAGAGAAAAACTATATTCGAGCGAAAAGTGCTGAACGTCTACGTCGCTGCGTTCAAGAGCTGCTGCGAATCGACTGAACGCGGCGGCAGCTAGAACCATCAAGACCAAAGTCGCTTTCTTCCGTTTATTCATGCGTGCTACCCACTTCAGGCTGTTTGAAAAATGACTCTACCAAGGTCACTCATTAATTATGCAAGACGCAGTGATATTATCAATCGTCACAAGCGTTTAGTATCTCCCATCGCAGCAATGTGAAAAATAGTGCAACCGAAATATTGGCGCCGTGGTTGATTGCTGGCGATCAATAGCCAGCAAGAACCGCTTTTATTCGAGTAATTGTTCGCCGTCATCCTGCACCGCATGTGGCTCGATGACACCTCATTCCGCTGGAGTACGGAGGTTGCAAGGTCATGAAATAACAGCACCCTCCGACCCCAGCAGAAGCGTTCCGGCGTGGACGTGGTCTGGATGAAGCCCAAAGTGGCTGCTGTGCAATAAAGCACGACCGTTAGCATGGCTCTCCACACCGTCTGACCAATGCCTGCAGCGGCTGGATACCACCAGTACCGACTGCGAAGAGAAGCGTGACCCACGCCAAGACGCGACCAGTAATATGCCATAAACAATGGGAACTTGACATCAGGGTTCGATTAGAGAAGCAGCCATAAGCAACAGCGGGAAATGAATGACTGGTTCTGACACAGGAGCAGGCATTAAAGCTTGTATTGAAACGAGGGATAACTCTTGTACCTGCACTGATGAAGGCGCGATGGGGGCATTCACCCAGACAGTTCAAAACCCTTTATGTCTGCATTGTATGAAAGTGATTTTATATACTCGGCCACCGCTACACGCATGGCTTTTGTGTGCAGGTAATCACGTATTTGCGTCTGAGCTTCGCTGAATGACTGGCGTTTTCCGGATGCGGCATCCATAAATCTATCCAGGTGACTGTCGTAGAATCTCTTACAGGTTGCCTCGTCTGCCTCGGGCACTGTCACTTCCAGCTTCAGGAGCTTATCGATGACCTGCTCTTCCTGGTCGATCGAAATGTCCGAGCCATCATCCGGGCACAGGCCATTTTTGGTTGCCTGTTGCAGTAACAGTTGCCTGATGACAAGGGACTGCGCGGCCATCCTCCAGGCCTGCTGCTGGCTCGGGGCGGGGTGATGTTGCATCTCCTGCCCTATTTCCGTCTCTTCTATCTCGACATCATTGACGAATATCGACATCCCTGTTCCTCCCTTTGTACTGAAGAACTAACTGCGTTTTCTGACAATCTGGTAACCGCTGCGGGTCAGGTACTGGATCGGCACGCTCCAGACGTGTACCAGGCGGGTGAACGGGAAAATCAGGAAGATTGTTAGTCCCAGAACCAGGTGAACCTTGAAGATAAATGCTTCACCAGCCACGAAGCTGGCTGCGTCACCCTGGAAAGTCACCAGGTGTTGCGCCCAGCTAGCCAGGGCGAGCATTGAGCTGCCGTCCATGTGCTGTGCAGAAAATGGAATGGTCAACAAGCCAATAACAAGTTGCACAAACAGGATCAACAGGATCGGAAGATCACTAGCCTGCGAGGTCGCCTTGATTCGGGCATCGAGCATACGCCGGCGGATCAGCAATATCATGCCGATCAGGCAGATGATGCCGAAAATTCCGCCGGCCGTCATGGCCAGCAATTGCTTGGTGCCGGCCGAAAGCATGAAATGGTAGGCCCAGTGGGGTGTAAGCAAACCCATCAGGTGACCAAAAAATAGCATGATGATTCCGATGTGGAACAGGTTGCTGCCCAAGCGCATGTCCTTCTTGCTCAGCATCTGGCTTGAGCTGGCCTTCCAGGTGTACTGGTCGCGGTCATAGCGCAGCAAGCTGCCGAGAAAGAACACGGTTATCGCAATATACGGGTAAATCCCGAAGAAAAACTGATTGATGTAGTTTGCCATGTGAATGCTTCCTACTGTGTAATTTTTATGTCCAAACCGTCCGACGGTGTCGAGCATGACCCGCAGTCGGCCTGACCTGGTTGACCGGCAAATGCGGCCGCTTCTTCCCATTCCTTGTCCAGTGCATCAAGACTGGTGTCTTCCGGTTCCTGTGCCAGTACTTCTTCTATCTTTTCCCGGCTCGGTTTGACCCCGGACAAGGCGACAAATGCTTCAAATAATGCGGCATAAGAAGAGCCTCGTTTCTTCAGGCGGGCCGCGATCGTTGCCACGATATCGATTGGCTCACCCAGCAAAGCGACAGCCTCGTCGACAGGGCAAAGGGAAAGGAACTCGAGGAAAAGGGGAATGTAGTCGGGTAATTCCGCCTGGTCGATGAAAAAGCCTTTCTCTTCGTAGGCGTCGGCAAGATTAACCATAGCCTGCCCCCGGTCACGGGACTCGCCGTGGATATGCTCAAACAAATGAAGTGAATGAGTACGGCCACGGTCGAAGGTTCCGACAAACTCCTCCTGCACATCATAGATATCCGCTACTTTCAATTCCGCTATGAATGCCAGCACGGCCTGCAAGTGTTTCTTCGGCAGGAACTTCTCCTCCATCAGCAACGCTTCGCATTCATCCAGGTGTGCTATCCACTCCGGTTTCGGATAAGACATCAATAAACCCAGAACCTTGAAGGTTTTCATGTGCTCAGTCCTTCGCCGCTCGCGGCTTGCCGCTCAGAGTGTTTTTGTGGGTCGGGCTGCCAAACAGGCTGGTCTTGCTGATGCCGTCGGAACAGCCGTTTCCGAAGCTGAAGCCACAGGAAGACCGGTGATTGAATGCGATCTCGTTATCAAATGGCGTCTCGCCGGCGTATTCACGATGATTGGTCGGGATGACATAGCGGTCTTCGTAGTTGGCCAATGCCATGATCCGGTACATGTCATCAAGGGTCTGCTCATCAAGACCTACCTGGTCCAGGATTCCGGTCGCGTTGACACCTTCAACCGAACGGGCGCGCATATATGCACGCATCGCTATCATGCGTTGGAGGCCTGCAACGACCGGCGCTTCCTTGCCGGCTGTCAGCATGTTCGCCAGGTACTTGACGGGGATTCGCAACTTGGTGACATCGGGGATGACACCATCGCTGTCAATCTTGCCCTTGGCAACCGCGTCCTGTATCGGTGACAGCGGCGGGATATACCAGACCATCGGCAAAGTGCGATATTCCGGGTGCAGCGGGAAGGCGACCTTCCAGTCCATCGCCATCTTGTAGACCGGCGATTGCTGCGCCGCGGTGATCCAGCTTTCCGGCACACCGTCTTTTTTGGCCTGCTCGATTACTTCCGGGTCGTTCGGGTCGAGGAAGATATCAAGTTGCGCCTGGTACACGTCTTCCTTGTCGGGGGCGCTTGCGGCTTCTCCGATCCGGTCGGCGTCGTACAACATGACACCGAGATACCTGATACGGCCGACACATGTCTCGGAACAGACGGTCGGGTCACCGGCTTCGATACGCGGGTAACAGAATGTGCATTTTTCAGACTTGCCCGATTGCCAGTTGAAGTAGATCTTCTTGTACGGGCAGCCACTGACACACATCCGCCAGCCACGGCACTTGTCCTGGTCGATCAGCACGATGCCATCTTCTTCACGCTTGTAGATCGCACCACTGGGGCAGGACGCCACGCAGCTAGGGTTCAGGCAATGCTCGCACAGACGCGGCAGGTACATCATGAAGGTATTTTCGAACTGGCCGTACATCTCCTTCTCAATGTCTTCAAAATTACTGTCCTTGCTGCGCTTGCTGAACTCCCCGCCCAGAATCTCCTCCCAGTTGGGACCCCAGTGCGGTTTTTCCATACGCTCGCCGGTTATCACAGAACTCATACGCGCGGTCGGCATTGTCCGGGATTCAGGAGCTTGTTGCAGGTGCTGGTAATCGTAGGTGAATGGTTCGTAGTACTCGTCGATTTCCGGCAGGTCCGGGTTGGCGAAAATTTTTGCCAGCAGGCGGAATTTGCCACCCATTTTTGGTTTGAGCTTGCTGTTGCCATGCAGGGTCCAGCCGCCATTCCACATGTCCTGGTTTTCCCATTCACGCGGATAACCGACACCGGGCTTGGTTTCAACGTTATTGAACCATGCATATTCCACGCCCTGCCGCGATGTCCAGACGTTTTTACAGGTTACCGAGCAGGTATGGCAACCAATGCATTTGTCCAGGTTAAGGACCATGCCGATTTGTGCTCTGATCTTCATGCCAAGGCCTCCTCAGCAGAGTCATCTGCTGTTGTTACACGCCACTCGACCTGTGGCAGTTTGCGCACCACCACGAATTCATCACGGTTGGAGCCAACCGTGCCGTAATAGTTAAAGCCGTATGCCAGTTGTGCGTAGCCGCCGATCATGTGGGTCGGTTTGACCACTGCACGGGTAACGGAGTTATGGATACCGCCACGGTGACCCGTGATCTGGCTGATCGGCGTGTTGATGATTTTCTCCTGTGCGTGGTACATCATGACCATGCCGTCAGGAACACGCTGGGAAACCACCGCGCGAGCTGCAATTGCGCCATTGGTGTTGTATAGCTCAATCCAGTCGTTATCTTCGCAATCGATCCTGGCGGCATCGTTTTCAGACATCCATACACAGGGCCCGCCACGGCTCAGAGTGAGCATCAGCAGGTTCTCCGAGTAGGTGCTGTGGATCCCCCACTTCTGGTGCGGAGTGATCCAGTTCAATACAATCTGTTTATGGCCTTCGCCATGGGCGTCGATCACCGGTGTCACCGTCTTGGTATTGATCGGCGGCTTGTAGACGCACAGGCTTTCACCAAAATCCCGCATCCATGCATGGTCCTGGTAGAACTGCTGGCGCCCGGTCAGGGTCCGCCACGGGATCAGTTCATGCACATTGGTGTAACAGGCGTTATAGCTGACGTGCTCGTCTTCCAGGCCGCTCCAGGTCGGTGATGAAATAATCTTGCGTGGTTGCGCCTGGATATCACGGAATCGGATTTTCTCGTCGTGCTTTGGCAATGCCAGGTGGGTGTGGTCACGGCCCGTGACCTTGCCCAGCGCCTGCCATGCTTTAACGGCAACCTGTCCGTTGGTTTCCGGAGCCAGTGACAGCACCACTTCTGACGCATCGATATCGGATTCAATCCGGGGCAAGCCTTTCGACACACCCTCTTCCGTGACCAGCCGGTTCAAGTCACCCAACAGCTTGACCTCGTCCTCGGTATTCCAGGCGATGCCTTTACCGCCGTTACCGGCCTTGGACATCAGCGGGCCGAGTGATGTGAACTTCTTGTAGGTGTCCGGGTAGTTGCGTACCACCTCGATGTAATTCGGCATGGTTTTGCCGGGGATCGCGTCGCATTCGCCTTTCTTCCAGTCCTTCACATCCAGTGGTTGGCCCAACTCTGCGGGGGTATCGTGCAGGATGGGCAGGGCGACTATGTCGGTTTCGGAACCGAGGTGTCCGACACACAGTTCCGAATAGGTCTTTGCCAGTCCCTTGTAAATATCCCAGTCACTGCGGCTTTCCCAGGCGGGATCGACAGCGCGTGACAGCGGGTGGATAAAGGGATGCATGTCCGACGTGTTCAGATCGTTCTTTTCATACCATGTTGAAGACGGCAGAACGATATCCGAATACACGCAGGTGGTGGACATCCTGAAATCCAGTGTGACGACCAGGTCTAGTTTGCCCTCGGTTTCATGGTCAACCCATTCAACTTCGGTTGGTTTCTGGCCGCCCGTCTCACCGAGATCTTTGCCAAGTACGCCATTCTTGGTGCCCAGCAGGTGCTTCAGCATGTACTCGTGCCCCTTGCCGCTGGAACCCAGCAGGTTGGAGCGCCAGATAAACAGGTTGCGCGGGAAGTTGCGCGGATCATCCGGCGCCTGGCAGGACATCCGCAGACTGCCGTCCTTTAAACGGCCCGTCACGTAATCGACACTGCTCATACCCGCTTCTTTCGCCTGTTTGGAAAGCTCCAGCGGGTTTTCCTCAAGCTGTGGTGCAGATGGCAGCCAACCCATGCGCTCGGAACGGACATTGCAGTCGATCAGGCTCTGGTTCTCCCAGGCTGACTTATCCGCCAGCGGTGACAGGATCTCATCCAGTTCCAGCTTTTCATAACGCCACTGGTTGGAGTGGTTGTAGAAGAACGACGTACTGTTCATGTGGCGTGGCGGACGGTGCCAGTCGAGCCCGAAGGCCAATGGCAGCCAGCCCGTCTGCGGACGCAGTTTTTCCTGGCCCACGTAGTGCGCCCAGCCACCGCCGCTCTGACCCACGCAACCGCACATGATCAGCATGTTCATAATGCCGCGGTAGGTCATATCCATGTTGTACCAGTGGTTGATCGCGGCACCCAGGATGACCATCGAGCGGCCATGGGTCTTGTCGGCCGTATCGGCAAACTCGCGTGCTACCTGGATGATCTGTTCGCGGCCAACACCGGTAATCTTTTCCTGCCATGCCGGCGTGTACGGAATATCATCGTCATAGCTTTGCGCGACCTGGTCATCACCAAGACCGCGGTCCAGGCCATAATTCGCCAGCATCAGGTCATAGACCGTAACGGCCTTGACCGTGCCTTCGGCAAGCTCCAGGGTTTTAACCGGCACCTTGCGGTTCAGGATGCTGTCGTGGTCTGAGTGCGCGAAAATCTGCTGATCGTGTTCCTGGTTACCGAAGTAGGGGAATGCGACGGGCAGGACTTCATCAGAATTTTCAAGGAAGCTCAGCAGGGGGGTGATATCGCTGCCGTCCTGCTGGTCTTTTTCTTCCAGGTTCCATTTGCCCTGGTCACCCCAGCGTGCACCGATGGTGCCATTGGGAACCACTACCTGCTGGCTGTCCGTATCAAATACGACCGGTTTCCAGTCCGGGTTGTTTTCGTGGTTCAAGGCTCCGGCAAAATCAGATGCGCGCAACGTGCGTCCGGGCACCCAGCGGCCATCCTTGTTCTCCAGCATGACCAAAAACGGCATATCGGAATACTTGCGAACGTATTCATTGAAATACTCGCTGGGATTGTCGACGTGGAATTCTTTCAGGATAACGTGGCCCATCGCCATGGCGACGGCGGCATCGGTGCCCTGGCGCGCCGGTATCCAGGTATCGGAAAGCTTGGCAACCTCGCTGTAATCGGGTGTAACCGCCACGGTCTTGGCGCCCTTGTAACGCACCTCGGTGAAAAAATGCGCATCCGGTGTACGTGTCTGCGGCACATTTGAGCCCCAGGCAATGATGTAGTTGGAGTTGTACCAGTCGGCGCTTTCCGGCACATCGGTCTGCTCACCCCAGGTCTGCGGAGAACTCGGCGGTAAATCGCAATACCAGTCGTAGAAACTCATGCAGGTGCCGCCGATCAGCGACATGTAACGGGAGCCGCCCGCGTATGACACCATCGACATGGCCGGGATAGGTGAAAACCCGATAACCCGGTCGGGCCCATACTTCTTGGCGGTGTAAATATTCGAGGCCGCGATGATTTCATTCATCTCATCCCATTCGCCGCGCACCATGCCGCCCATACCACGGGCTGACTTGTAGGCTTTGGCTGTTGCCTCGTCCTCGACAAGATGCTGCCAGGTTGCAACCGGGTCACCGTACTGTTCCTTCAGACTGCGCCAGGCCTTCAACAACCGGCTGCGGATCATCGGGTACTTCAGGCGCGCCGAGCTGTACAGATACCAGGAGTAACTGGCGCCCCTGGAGCAACCACGTGGCTCGTGGTTGGGCAGGTCGGGCCGCGTGCGCGGATAATCGGTCTGCTGGGTTTCCCAGGTTACCAGGCCGCCCTTGACGTAAATTTTCCAGCTACATGAACCGGTGCAGTTTACGCCGTGGGTTGACCGCACGATCTTGTCATGCGACCAGCGCCCGCGATAAGCGCGTTCCCAGTCGCGCGGCTCGGACGTGGTAATGCCGTGCCCATCGGAAAATTTTTCCGGTTTTTCCCTGGTGAAATAGGTCAGGTTGTCGAGGAAATGACTCATAGCATGCTCCGGAAATTAAGGATTGTGGAACTCGGCGTCTTTACGCAGGTAGAACCACCAGTTGATCAGGATGCAGACAAAATAAAAGGCGGCAAAACCAAACAATGCATTTTCTGGTGTGGTCGCCTTGATTTGCTCACCGAATACTTTTGGAATGTAAAACGCACCGTAGGCCGCAATGGCGGATGTCCAGCCGAGGACGGGCCCGGCCTGTTCCTTGTTGAACACCTGTGAAATCGTGCGGAAGGTCGACCCGTTACCAATACCGGTCGCGGCGAACAGCACCAAAAACAGCAGCAGGAAAGGTACAAAATATTCTTCCGGCGTCGCTGATGCGTAGGCGACCTTGAGGTAATAAGCCACACCGAGTGCGCTCACCAACATGATGACTGAAATTATCTGGGTAACCTTGGCACCGCCAATCTTATCGGAGATCTGGCCGCCGATTGGCCGGATCAATGCGCCGATAAAGGCGCCCATCCAGGCATACATCAGGGCAGAGGGGCCATTGGGGTTGACCAGGTCATGTGTCATGACGCCATCGACCATGACGTGCTGGTAGCCGAATACTACCTTGATCGCCAGCGCAAAGGTGGCGGCGTAGCCAATAAACGAACCGAAGGTCATGGTGTAGATGACGGTCATCACCCAGGTGTGTTTATTTTTGAATATTTTGTACTGACGCGTCAGGTTGGTACCGACTTCGCCGGGTATGAGCTTGAGCAGGCCGACGGTCGCAACGACGACCAGCAACAGGACAATCTCCTTAGGTACGCCGAAGCCGGAACCATTGGCTGATTCGGGCAACATCAACCAAAGACCGCTGCCTGCGGTAAACAGCGCAATCAACAACATTCCGCTGATAATCGCAAACGACGAGATCGGGTTACCAAGATGCGGTGACACGTGTTCGTCACGGATATTGTTCATCCCGAACCAGCCCGCAAACGCCAGTGGGACCAGGAACAGCAGCCAGACGAAGCCGGCGTTTTGCAAGTATGTTTCAGTACCCGCAGGGATCTTGCCAATCAGCGTGCCACTGGAGGTCTGAAGGGTCATTGAGTCGCCGCCAAACAGGGCAAACGTCATGCTCAGCGGCACCAGGATCTGCATCGTTGTAACACCAAAATTACCGAGGCCGGCATTCAACCCCAGCGCCAGGCCCTGCTGTTTCTTCGGGTAGAAGAAGCTGATATTGGACATGGATGATGCAAAGTTGCCGCCACCGATACCCGACAGCAGCGCCAGGAACTGGAACTGCCATAAAGGCGTATTTGGATCCTGCAGCGCTATACCGGTGCCTGCAGCGGGTATCATCAGTAGTGCGGTGGTGAAAAATATGGTGTTACGGCCACCGGCGATGCGTATAAAGAACGTGCTCGGGATACGCAGGGTGGCACCGGAAAGACCGGCTACTGCTGCCAGCGAAAACAATTCCGATTTTGCAAAAGGAAACCCGAGATTGAGCATCTGCACCGTGATAATTCCCCAGTACAGCCACACGGCGAAGCCGCATAACAGGCTGGGGATGGAAATCCACAGGTTGCGGGAAGCAATGGATTTGCCCGTTGCGGCCCATTCCTGTGGGTCTTCCGGGTTCCAGGTTTGAATATCTTTAGCCATAAGGTTCTCCTGACCTTGTCCTTGTTTTCAGGGGCGCAGTACCCCTGGTTTTTTATGCTTCGCGACCCTTCAGTCGCACCTTACCTCTGCATCTTTACGCCCGTACCACCACCAGGTCGCCAGCACGCAGCTCAGGTAAAAAACGCTGAACACGCTGATGGCCAGGTGTGCTGAACCGGTAGCCTGCAAGGAAGTGGCCACGAACGCCGGTATGAAAAACAGGCCGAGCGCGGCGATTGCACTTGTGAAGCCCAGCGCGACCGATGCTTCGACATCACCTGCGGTAACCGCTGCTGCCTGGGCGGTTTGATCCTGGCCCCTGGCTGTGCGCTCATGCAGTTTGCGGAAGACGGCGGGTACAACGTGGAACACCGACCCGTTACCAATACCCGCAGCGATAAACAGCAGCATAAAGGCCATAAAGAAGCCGTTGACATCCGGTTCACCGGTTCCTGACGGCAGACTGAGCAATACCCAGATACCCGCGAGGAACATTACAGCGAAATTCCAGATCGTTACCTTGGTGCCACCAACCTGGTCAGATAACCAACCGCCAAGCGGTCGGATCAGCGCACCAATCAACGGACCGGCAAAGGCCCACTTCAGCGCCCCGGATTCTGGAAATAATACGGCCAGCAGGATGGGGAAGGCTGCCGCGAAGCCGATAAAGGAACCAAACGTGCCGGTGTAGAGCCAGCTCAGCACCCATGCATGTTTGCTGGTGAAGATCGCACTCTTCTCACTGTAGGTCTCCTGGACACTACGTAAATTGTTTTGGCCAAATGCAACACCAAGGGTCGCAAGCAGGATAAACGGTACCCAGATCAAACCGGCGTTTTGCAGCCAGACCTGGCTGGTGACGCCACCCACTTCATAGGTCTGGGGTAAACCGCCCTTGAAAGCCAGTGCGCCGCTGAAGATCACCATCGGTACAACGGCTTGCATGATACCGACACCGAGATTACCGATACCGGCATTCCATCCTAGTGCCGTTCCCAATTTTCTCCTGGGGAAGAAGAAACTGATATGGGCCATGCTGGCGGAGAAGTTACCGCCGCCAAGACCGCACAACAGGGCGATGAACACAAATACCACGTAAGAGGTATCGGGGTTCTGCACCGCCACCGCCATCCACAAGGCAGGCACCAAGAGGGTCAGGGTACTGAATATGGTGAAATTCCGGCCGCCGAATATCGGCACTACAAATGAGTAGAGGAGCCTGAACATGGCGCCGGAAAGGCCCGGTATGGCAGCAAGCCAGAAAAGTTCACCGGTACTGAAATTGAAGCCAATTCGCGGAAGTTCGATTACCACGACACTCCAGACAATCCAGACAGCGAAGGACAACAGCAATGGCGGCATGGAGAAAATCAGGTTGCGCATGGCAATTGTCTTGCCGCCTTTTGCCCAGAACCCGGGGTCGTCCGGGCGCCAGTTGCTTATCCAGCGACCGGCAGTTGTAAGTGGTTTGGCCAATTCTTCCTGGACCAGCTGATCACGCAACCCGGGCCTGCGGGCCAGGACCTCTTCACGTTCACCTCTCTCTGCCATCCAGGTCCAGATCATGACACCGGCGAGCACGCCGAACATCAACATGAAGGTGGTGCTGCGTACACCGGTCGCATCGACCGCGATACCGAACATGATGGGAAGGGTAAAACCGCCGAGACCACCTATGACACCGACCAGGCCGCCCACGGTGCCCATGTTGCCGGCGTAGTGATCCGCAAGACTGCGGTAGACACTGGCTTTACCAATACCCTGCGCAATACCGACAATAAATGCCAGCGCTGTGAACAGCACAACACCCGTTGCGATACCAAAGGTCAGGTCGCCGTCGATCCTGTGGATGGTGACGGATGTCGGTGGATAGGACATGAAGAACAGGCAGATGATGCATATCCAGAAGACCCACCAGGTCGTTGTATCACCGCCAAATTTGTCTGAGATCCATCCACCCAGGGCACGGATCACACCCGAGGGCAGTACGAAAATCAATGAAATAAGGGCTGCCTGCTCGAGACTCAGGCCGTATTCCGCCATGTAGTATTTGGGCAACCACAGGGATAGCGCAACAAAACCGCCAAACACGAAGTAATAGGCCAGGCCATAACGCCATACCCGGGTTTCAGTAAGGGCCTTGAACTGTTCACTGAGAGCAGGGAAGCTGCTGCTTTTCCGGCGCTCTTCAAATTGTGGGTCCGGAAAGGTGAACATCAGGAATACAAATGCCATGACCAGCATGGCGATGGAGTAGATCGTAGGAACTGCGCGCCAGCCCATGGCCACGATAATCAGCGGTGCAACAAATATATTCAAAGCCGCGCCGGCATTGCCGGCACCGAAGATACCCATCGCGAAGCCCTGTCGTTTTTGCTCAAACCAGGCCGAGGTGTAGGCGATGCCAATTGCAAAGGAACCACCGGCCAGGCCCATGCACAGGCCGATGACAAGGTATTGCCATAGTTGGTCTGCAAAGTGCAAACCATAGGTTGCAATAGCAACCAGGATCATTTGAATGAAATAAACCCTGCGTCCACCAAAGCGGTCGGTCAGAAAACCAAGCGGCAATCGCACCAGGGAACCGGTCAGGATCGGCGTGGCAATCAGCAGGCCAAACTCGGTTTCACTTAAACCCAGTTCGCCCTTGATCTTGATGCCGATAACGGAAAACATCGTCCATACTGCAAAGTTGACCGTAAAGGCCAGTGTGTTCATGCTGAGGACGGAGATTTGTTTCTTTTTATCGTATTCGTATACGGCTGGGGTGCTTGTCATTTCCTTCTTCTCACGGTCGTCATGTGATCGGGATAAACGCTCTTATTCTGTTTCTGGTTCACTGCCCTTTAACACGTTCTCACTCGCGCGCGCGCGCGTTTTCTGCATCACGGGATGCAAGCGTCCAAAATAAATCCAAGTCAATAGATTGTCAAGTCAATAGAAATAAAAATCTATTGAAATTCCCGAATCAATGGAAATAAACATCTATTGAATTGCCATGTCAAAAAATAGCAAGTAAACTTTCGTGATGTATCTTAGCCGCCCAGCCGAATATGCCCTTCGGGCAATGACCTATCTAGCGCGGCTGGAATCAGACGAGCGGGTTCGTTCCAGTGACCTTGGTGAGGCCGTTGATGTGCCGGCGCCCTTTCTCTCCAAGATAATGCGAAGGCTGGTCGCAGCCGGCCTGGTTGATGCCAAAAAAGGACATCACGGTGGGTTTATTCTCGCCAAGCTACCAGCGGAAATCAGGTTCATTGATATTCTGAGGGCGGTTGATTTTGAGCCAACCGCAGATCATTGCCTGTTTGGCCTGGGAAACTGCGATACCAATAACCCCTGTCCACTCCACTCCCAGTGGAGCGTTTTGAAGGGACAGATTGAAAACTGGGCTCGCTCACATACCTTGGGTGATTTTCTAAAGGAAGATAAAGACCGCAAACAGAAGTGAGATTTGCCTGCGCCCGAAAGCAGGAAAGCTCCGTTGCGGCGCTTATCGGACATTGAGTATCCCAGCATCTACTCCATCGACCGTTAAAATACCCGCAGGTAGCGCAAGCCGATCAGCAACAATACCAGGCTCAGGATGCTCTGCAGCCAGCGTTCATGCAGATACCTGCTTAAAACCGGGCCAATCCACGCACCTACCAGCGTGCCTGTCAGCAAAAATACCAAAAGCGGTATATCAAGCTCTACCCCCAGCCGCATATAGTTTGCAATTGAGGTCACTGAACTGACGGCTATCGCCAGCGCCGCTGTGCCTGCCACTATAAACATGGGCAGCCCTAATAAAATGACCATAAAGGGCACCAACAGGAAACCACCACCGACCCCGAGTGCTGATGAAATAACAGCAATGCCAGCCCCGGTAAAAAAGGGTACCCAGGGTGAGTAGGAAAATCGTTCTCCGCCAAACTCAAAGTCGATGTTGCGCAGTGAGTATTGCAAATGCCTGACACCAATTGAGCAGGGTGAACCACCCTCACGCACCAGCGCTTCAAATGCTGCTGCGGCGAGTTCGGCCCGGGTATTACCGTTGCGGGAACGGCTGAAAAGCTTCCATGCGATTTGCAGCGCAATCAGCAGGATAAAACCACCGAACGCCAGCCTGAATAAGTTCATGTCTGAAAGATAGGCGGCGGACAGTGTGCTGCCAACGAGCGCACCCAGGATTCCGCCGGAACCCATCAATACTGCCAGGCTCGTGACGACGCGGCACTGACGGTAATAGCCTGGCACTGCAACTAACGGTGTTGCCAGTGTTAATGCCTGGGCCATGGGCTTGACGAGGTTGGGATCCTGCACTCCCATGACCGAGATCAGACCTACCGAAGCAAGAATGCCGCCGGCGGCACCGACGGTAGAAAAAATCAGCCCCACCAATATGCCCCACAAAAGCGGCAGCCATATTGGCAGTGTGATGCCTGCTATCTCAAAGACCATGCAAAAAACTCTAGTGGCGCAAAGCAACCCGCAAACTCCGAGTAGCAACCATGCCTCAGCGAGGTAGGTTATTGCAACATGAAACAGACTATGAGATTTAAGTTCGGAATACACTTTTACCAATGTGCCCGCAAATGAACCTTTAATGCTGCATTACCCGACTACATTGTGCGTCGGTCAGCATTGCAGAAGACTTCCACAAACTCGGCAAGCAGGTCGCTTTGTCGGGAGAGCCGCTCAGAACTGTGGAGTTAAGTAAACTATCCCCGGTTCGTCCAAGGACTGACGGCTGCCGGTGATTGACATATTCCTGAAGCGCACTTCGGCGGCATGATCGGCGACAATGGCACACAGCAGGACCGGGGTGTGCGGGACGCGCAATTGGAAAGCACCAAAATGGCCGCAAAACAAAAGAACATGAGGACAACCGACGTGATCGAACGGACCTTCGCCGCATTGACTTTGCTGGCCGTGTGCAGCGCGGCTGTTGCTGACATCGAGCTGCCTGCACTGTTTTCCGATGGCATGGTTTTGCAACAGCAGATGCCGGTCAAGGTATGGGGTTGGGCGAACAACGGCGAGCGTGTCGTTGTCCAGTTCCGTGGTCAACGGCACGTAACAGTCGCCGAGGACGAGCGCTGGTCGGTGACGCTGAATCCGATGGACGCCGGCGGCCCTGACCGGCTCGAGGTCAGCGGCTTTAACCAGGTTCTGGTCGAGGACGTTAAAGTCGGCGAAGTATGGCTTGCCGGCGGCCAGTCAAACATGGCCTGGCGGCTGGCCCGCACAACGCATACCGAGGAGAGCCTGGCGGGTGTTGAGAACCTCGAATTGCACGTCTTTTCGGTAAAGGAGCGTTCGGTAGATTCCCCCCGGCATGACGTGGAAGGTACCTGGTATGGGCCCGACGCAAGGGCCATGGCGAATGCCTCCGCGGTGGCGTTCCTGTTCGGGCGGGAAATCTTCGAAACCCAGGGCGTGCCCGTGGGAATCGTGTTGTCCTACAAGGGCGGCACGCGGGCGGTGAACTGGACCAGCAGGGAAGTGCTGGCCCAAAACCCCGACGCTGCTGGCCATTACCGCTATTACCAAAAACTAGTGGAAGCCTTTCCCGCCGCCCATGACGAATGGGAAGCGGCAGGGCGTGAAAGCAGCCCGCCGCGCTCACCCGCGCGCCGCCTGCCGTCAGGCTATTTCAATGGCATGATCAGCGGCCTGATCCCCTTCACGCTGCGTGGCGTGATCTGGTACCAGGGCGAAACGGACTCGTGGAACGCGGAACAATACACGCGTATGTTCCCCGACCTGATCAGCGACTGGCGCAGCCGCTGGGGACAGGGCGACTTCCCGTTTTTCTATGTCCAACTGGCGGGTTTCAACGGCAAGGACGGTGTTGACGTGAACTATGCCCACTTGCGCGACATCCAGATGAAAACACTGGACATGTTACCCAACCTTGGTATGGCGGTGGCCATTGACGCGGGTGACGAGACTGACATCCACCCGCGTGACAAGCGCAGTATTGCCCACCGACTGGCGCTGCTGGCCCGAAAACGGGTGTATGGGGAGAAGGTGATCGACACCGGCCCGGCACCGCAGCACATCTCGTTCCAAGATGGGCAGGCCGTGGTGCAGTTTGATACCGGTGATCTCGTTGTCGACGGCAAAGCATTGAGGGGTTTTGAACTGGCGGACGAATCAGGACGTTTCGAGGCTGCGCTGGCCTCACTGGACGGCGACCTGGTTGTGGTGCGCTCAAGCAAGGTTGCAGACCCGCGTTACCTTAGATACGCGTTTAGCGGCTTTCCAAATTCCAACCTGTACAACAGCGCCGGTTTGCCGGCCAGCCCGTTCCGCACCGATAATTTCCCGCGGGGCGAAGGTGCAGTCAGGCAGATCCCGGAATAAAGGCCAAAGTCAGGTAAAAGCAGCCCGATCCCGATAGGCTCGGACCTCAACTCCACTTAGGAGAGGCCAGTACCGACGTGAAAACGAGTGTTCGATAAAGTTTTGTAACTGATTTGTGTGGTGGTGATGGGTGGACTTGAACCACCGACCTCAGCATTATGAATGCCGCGCTCTAACCAGCTGAGCTACATCACCAGTGCTTCTCTTTTAATATAAAACCGACCATTGCGATCGGGGCGGCAATTTTCCATTTACCGGGGTGTATTGTCAACCGTAAATGCCCGAATAAGGGCAGGTTTTAGCAAATTCAGCCGATAAATGAGTATCCGAATGTGTCTTTGAAGCGCCCTACGATCTCATCCAGTGTATGAACATGGTTTTGCGGGCCTTGCACAGCGACTTTCAAAGCCCCCATAACAGAGCCAATCCGGCACCCGGTAACCAGGTCCAGGTTATTCAGCAAACCGTAAATCAGGCCCGAACGGAAGGCGTCGCCGCAACCGGTCGGATCCAGGACTGCGGTCGGCTTGACCGTTTCTATGAGCTGTTCACCCGCACTGGTGATCAGGGTTGAGCCGTCACCGCCGCGGGTGATGATCAATGCTTCAAGTTGAGCGGCCACTTCCTCCTTGTCCATGCCGGTTCGTTCACGGATGAGCTGGAATTCATAATCATTTGCGACCAGCCAGTTGGCCTGGTGGATAAATGCTCGCAGGTCGTTGCCGTCAAACAGTGTCATCGCCTGGCCCGGATCAAAAATATGCGGAATCCCCAGGCGTTCAAAATCCCGGCTGTGCTGCAGCATGGCCTCGCGGCCGTCCGGGGCGACGATGCCGAGGGTTACGCCGTCAGCGTTTTCGACCTTGTTCAGCTGGCTTTCCTGCATTGCCCCCGGGTGGAATGCGGTGATCTGGTTGTCATCGACGTCGGTTGTGATAAACGCCTGGGGAGTAAATTCCCCTTCGAGATGACGGATATAGCGTGTCGAAATACCCAGCGACTCCAGGCGTCTCTGGTAGGGGCCGAAGTCATCACCCACGGTGGCCATCGGGTAAGGGTCGCCACCCAGCATTTTCAGGTTGTAGGCGATGTTACCGGCGACACCACCGAACTGGCGGCGCATTTCAGGCACCAGGAAAGAGACATTGAGGATGTGGACCTTCTCAGGAAGGATATGATCCTTGAAACGCTCTGGGAAAACCATGATGGTGTCATAGGCCAGGGAGCCACAGATTAATACTGACATACTTTGATCCGTACCTTGTTTGAAGTTCGCACTAGGGAATGCGGCATTTTAGCGGATTTTACACCTTCGGCTCAGAGTTTATTAAAAACAGCGTTAACAGGGCCTTCATCACGCAGTGCTGCTTGCTGAAAAGCAGGCTGGCTGATACATTATCCAGCCCTGAACCCGGCATTTTGCCCCGGAATATAACAACATGGTTTTCAAAAGTCTCCGAGGTCTTTTTTCCAACGATCTATCTATTGATTTAGGAACTGCAAACACACTGGTATATGTGCGTGGGCAGGGCATTGTATTGAACGAGCCCTCGGTGGTGGCGGTGCGTATGGACCGCGGCCCCGGCGGCCCCCAGTCGGTGGCGGCCGTAGGTGGTGAAGCCAAGCTGATGCTGGGCCGCACACCCGGTAATATCCGCACGGTCCGGCCTCTGAAAGATGGCGTGATCGCTGACTTCAACATGACCGAAGCCATGCTTCAGCACTTTATCAAGAAAGTACACGAGTCACGGTTCCTGCGTCCAAGCCCGCGTGTGCTGGTCTGCGTACCCTGCAGTTCAACCCAGGTTGAGCGCAAAGCGATCAAGGAGTCGGCCGAAGGCGCCGGCGCCAGGGAAGTATTCCTGGTTGAAGAGCCGATGGCTGCGGCGATTGGTGCCGGTATCCCGGTACACGAGGCACGCGGCGCCATGGTGCTGGATGTCGGTGGCGGCACATCCGAAGTTGCGGTTATATCGCTTAACGGCCTGGTGTATTCCAACTCGGTCCGTGTTGGCGGTGACCAGTTTGACGATGCGATCGTCAACTTTGTCCGCCGCAATTACGGCACGCTGATTGGTGAATCCACGGCGGAGCAGATCAAGATCAAGATCGGTCGTGCGTGGCCCGATGAAGAGGCAGAAGAACTGTCCGTTTCCGGCCGCAACCTGGCCGAAGGTGTACCGCGCCGGATTACAATCAACAGCAATGAAGTGCTGGAAGCCCTGACCGAAAGCCTGGCCAGTATCCTAGATGCAGTCAAGGCGGCGCTGGAACAGACACCGCCGGAACTGTGTGCAGATGTGGTGGAGACCGGTATCGTCCTGACCGGCGGCGGCGCCCTGTTGAAAGGCCTGGATCACCTGATTTCCGAGGAGACCGGTCTGCCGGTGTTCGTGGCCGACGATCCGCTGACCTGCGTGGCCAGGGGCGGCGGGCGCGCACTTGAGTTGATGGACGAAAACCACGGTGATTTTTTCACCTCGAACTAGAAAATAGAGGAATTACCGCGCCAGGTGTCTGTACCTGGCCGCGCGGGCACACATTAAGTAGTGGCACATACAGAATCATCAGGAACCAGCCAATGGTTCGGCGAAAGCGGCACGCGCACAGCACGGCTGATGATGTACATCCTGCTGGCTATCGTGTTGATGTTCATGGATCAGCGCGGCCACTATGTTCCCCGGATACGAAGCACAATGGAACTGGCGTTCGAGCCTATATTCCACGTGGTTAGCTGGCCCGCGGAGGTTTTGCGGTCAATCAATCAACACACCCGTGCCCGTAATGACCTGATCTCTGAAAATCATCAGTTACAGAAACAGCTTCTGAATACTTTTGCATCGGTGCAAACACAGGCAGCCCTTGAACAGGAAAATCAGAGGCTCAGAAACCTGCTCGATGCGACCGAGGGCAGGGCCTATCAATTCAAATTTGCCGAAATGCTGCGGGTCGACCTCGACCCCTTTTCCCACAAGGTCTGGATCAACCGCGGCAATGACAAAGGTGTGGCCGTTGGCCAGGCAGTTATTGATGGCCTCGGCGTCATTGGCCAGGTCGAAGACGTGCACCTGCACTATTCCACGGTGCGGTTGATATCCGACCCGGATCACGCCTTGCCGGTGCAAATCAACCGGACAGGGCTACGTACGGTGGCATTTGGAAACGGCGGAACGGAGCACCTGCTGATGCCCAATGTACCGTTGCAGGCAGATGTCAGCCCCGGCGACATGATAGTAACCTCCGGTCTTGGCGACCGCTTCCCGCCGGGCTTCCCGGTTGGCGAGGTGGAGCGTATACAACGCGATAGCGGAGATACGTTTGCAATCGTTTATGTGCGGCCGTTTGCAGCACTCGACCGGGGGCGCGAAGTGCTTCTTATTGAGCCTCGGGTTATCCAGGCCGAAGGTATTGAAGCCGAAGATAGCGAACCCGCTGTGGTTGACACACCGCTACCGGATGAACAGCCGTGAACATGAGCCGCGAAAGCCGCAGCCTGATCTTTTTGACCATCATGGCGGCTATCCTGATTTCATTGTTGCCGTTTCCCCAGGTCCTGTCCCCGTTCATACCCTACTGGGTGGCCTTGGTGGTGATCTACTGGTCACTGGAAACCCACGACATGATCGGTATGGGCCTGGCCTTCATTACCGGCGTCGTTCTGGATACCCTCAGCGGCAGCCTGATGGGTATGCACGCCCTGAGCCTGGTTATCATGGTATTCCTGGTGCAGCGCTTCCGTTCGCGCTTGCGGTTTTTTCCGCCGTGGCAGCAGGCGCTCAGCGTATTGGGCCTGTTGGTCAACGACCGCATCATCCTGATCTGGATCACGGTGTTGCTGGGCGAACCCATACCGACCTGGAAATATTGGCTGGCGCCATTGGTCGGGATGGCCATCTGGCCGTGGCTGTTTCTTTTGCTTGACCGCTTACGCGCCTGGAAACGACAGCGAAGCCCATGATTCGTTTTGCCAGTGACAGCACCATCAAGGATGAACGGGATGAAAGGCAGTTGTTCAATCGCAGGGCCCGTATCGGTTTTTTAATCATCTCACTGATGATGCTGGTGTTGCTGAGCCGCTATGTGTGGTTGCAGATTTTTGCCTATGACAGTTTCTCCACGCGCTCGGAAAGCAACCGCGTTTCCGTCCGTCCGGTGGTGCCCAACCGGGGCATGATCTACGATCGGCGCGGGCGCATCATTGCAGAAAACGAACCGGCTTACAGGTTGGAGATCATGCCGGAGAAGGTTCCCGGGAAAACAGCCGGCCTGAAGGCCTTGCTGGATGAACTGTCCA
Organism: uncultured Lysobacterales bacterium; assembly: GCA_937927755.1. Lineage (GTDB taxonomy): Bacteria > Pseudomonadota > Gammaproteobacteria > Xanthomonadales > SZUA-36 > SZUA-36. Next base: position 4,661 of record CALBDB010000079.1, on the reverse strand, counting down.
CGCTGATAGACCTGGATGAAGACGACCGCGCGAGTTTTCACAGGTCACGCACGCATTACCGGATATTTGACAGCGTTCCGGTGAAATTCAATTTGAGTGAAAGGGAAGTCGCACGCTTCGCTGTCAACCGGCACCATCTGCAGGGTGCAGATGTTGTTCCCTACCTGTCCAGGCACTATCCCTACGGTGAGTTGCTCACCCACGTTCTGGGCTATACCGGCCGGCTCGACGCGGATGACATTGCCAGTGTCGATGCGGGCAACTACCGAGGTACACGCACCATCGGAAAAATAGGTGTCGAGCAGTTCCGTGAAAAGGAGTTGCATGGCACGGTGGGTTTTGAGCGCGTCGAAACCAATGCCAGCGGACGGGTTCTGAAAGTGCTCGAGCGACAGGATGCGATTCCTGGAAACGATCTTGTACTGTCCATCGACGTGGCCGTGCAGACAGCAGCCTGGGATGCGCTCGGTGACCGCCCCGGCTCGGTGGTGGCCATCGACCCGGCCGATGGCAGTCTCATCGCGCTGGTAAGCAAACCCGCCTACGACCCGAACGCTTTTGTTCATGGTATCGGGCAACAGGCATACCGCGACATACTCAATGCAAGCGGCCGGCCGCTATTCAACCGGGCGCTGAGCGGGGGTTACGAACCGGGTTCAACACTGAAACCATTTGTCGGCCTTGCCGGGCTGGAGTTGGGCCTGGTTTCAGCACAGACCCGTGTCTTTTCGAACGGGGAGTTTTACATTGAAGGTTACAGCAGGCCTTACCGTGACTGGAAGGATGGGGGGCATGGCTGGGTGGATATCAAATCTGCCCTGGAACAATCGGTCAACACCTATTTTTACCAGCTGGCGATGGATATGGGCATCGACCGGATGCACGACTATCTGTCGCAATTCGGCTTTGGCGCACCCACCGGTATCGATGTGCAGGGTGAAGGCGGGGGCCTTTTACCGTCGCGCGAATGGAAGCTGGCGATTCACGAGGAGCCCTGGTATCCGGGCGAAACGGTTATCGCCGGTATTGGCCAGGGCTTTAACGTGGTTACACCACTGCAGCTCGCTAATGCGGTTGCCACGCTGGTTAACGGTGGCATACGTTATGAACCCAGGTTGCTTTACGCCACCAAGCAGGCGGGTATCGAGCGCGCAAGACCTGCCACGGCGCCCGTTGCATTGCAGGTGCCGGTCAATGATCAGCAGAATTGGCAGACGATCCTGGATGGTATGGACAGGGTCGTCAACGGCCCGCGCGGAACCGCCAGGGGTGTGGCGGTCGACGCGCATTTCCGCACCGCAGGTAAAACCGGCACGGCGCAGGTGTACACACTGGGAGCGGACAAGGAGTACGAGGAAGCCGAGGTTGCACAGCACCTCCGTGACCACGCGCTGTTCATTGCATTTGCACCTGTCGAGGCCCCCAGGATAGCCATCGCGGTTGTCGTGGAGCACGGCGGCGCCGGCTCAACCAATGCCGCACCGATTGCACGCGCCACACTGGATGCCTGGCTCGACCAGGAACTGCAGTGGGAGCCGGAACCATGAAGGGGCTGGTGCCTGCGTGGGTTGGAAAACCCCGCCTGGATCCCGTTTTACTGATCCTGATAATGCTGATCATGGCGTTTGGCCTGTTCATTTTGTACAGCGCATCCGGGCCGGATATGGCGGTGGTCGAGCGCCAGGCTATTCGCCTCGGCTTCGGTATTTTTGTGATGCTGGCCATTAGCCAGGTGCCGCCGCGTATCCTCAGGCTGTGGACGCCATGGTTATACGGTATTGGCATTGCGCTGTTGCTGGCAACCTGGATATTGGGTGTTGGTCGCGGCACGCAACGTTGGCTGGATATTGGCCTGCTGCGGTTTCAACCCTCAGAAATCATGAAGCTCGCGGTGCCGATGATGGTTGCCTGGTATTTGCATCCTAAAGTGCTGCCGCCAGGTTGGAAGCCTGTTTTTGTCACTCTCGGCATAATGTTGATCCCGGTGCTTTTAATTGCGCGCCAGCCTGACCTGGGCACCTCGTTGCTGGTTGCGGCCAGTGGAATTTTTACACTTTACCTGGCCGGGCTGCGCTGGCGTATTCTTTTTGGTTTTGTTGGCCTGGCTACTGCTGCGGCGCCCGTATTATGGCTGGTCATGAAAGAGTACCAACGTGACCGGGTGCGCACATTTTTGAACCCGGAAGCCGACCCGCTTGGCCATGGCTGGAATATCATCCAGTCAAAGGTCGCTGTAGGTTCGGGTGGCCTGACCGGCAAGGGCTGGCTGAACGGTACCCAGTCACACCTGGAATTCATACCTGAGCGGCACACCGATTTCATCCTGGCGGTTTTGTCCGAGGAGTTCGGGCTGGTTGGCGTCACCTTGCTGATGCTGGCCTATATGCTGCTGATCGCACGCGGGCTGTATATTGCCAGCGTCGCCCGGCATACCGGTTCAAGGCTGTTGGCGGGCGCCCTGAGCCTGACGGTATTCGTATACGTGCTGGTAAACGGCGCCATGGTCGCCGGCGTGTTGCCGGTAGTTGGTGTGCCATTGCCGTTGATCAGTTACGGCGGCACCTCCGCAGTGACACTTTTGGCTGGCTTTGGCATGATGATGTCCATTTATGGCCACCGGAAATTCATAAAATAGTGGAACCCGTAAATCACACCAGTATCACGATCCTGGCTTGTTCAGCTACAACTGGGCTTGAGCTCCCTTCACCCAATAGCTACGGCTATTGGGTTCAGTCCAGCCCTGCGCCCACTTGCACCTGTCCTTCGCCAGTTCCTGTGAGACTGGTATGATTTACGGGTTTCGGTGAAATTGGAGTGGTCGTAAGAGCGGATTTTGTTTCCCGTTCGGTTAAACTCTGTGCCTCGACCCAATAAAAAACGTTTATGCACGCTGCCAGGAACCCCTTATAAATGCGAAAATTTTTTGCTCTGCTGTTTTTTTGCCTAACTGCCGTTGCCTCCGAACACCCCGGTACTGAAGAGTTTGTACAAAGGGCCGTGTCCGAATACGGCTTGCCGGCGGCGGACGTCAGGGCCCTTCTTGATGAGGCCGAATACAAGCAATCCATCATAGATGCAATCAGCCGGCCTGCCGAAGGCAAACCGTGGCACCAGTACCGCCAGATATTCCTGACCGACAAGCGGATCGAGGAAGGTGTCGACTTCTGGCTTGAAAACCGTGAATTGATCGCCTCTGCCGCTGAAAAGTTTGGCGTGGATGAAGCGATCATCGTCGCGATCATCGGCGTAGAGACATTTTACGGGCGCATCACCGGTAGTTATCGTACCATCGACGCACTGGTAACGCTGGGTTTCTATTACCCCCAGAACCTGTCCTCTGACCGCTCCTCATTTTTTTCCAGTGAACTGATGCACTATATCCAGTTGTCCGGCGAGGAAGGGTTGCCAGCCAGTGAGATCAACGGCTCTTATGCCGGAGCAATGGGCATGGGCCAGTTTATGCCCAGCAGCTACCGGGAATACGCGGTGGATTTTGATGGGGATGGCAGCAGGGACCTTTGGCGTTCAACAGCCGATGTCATTGGCAGTGTCGCGAATTACCTGCACCGTCACGGCTGGGAGCCGGGTCAACCGGTCACGCGGCGCGCACTGGCGTCATCCGGGGCCGCCTTTGACAAGGTTTCGAAAAATAATTTCACCCCGGGCCTGACCGTCGCCGAGTGGGAGGAAAATGGGTTCAGGAGTTCAAACGACCTGTCTCCCGACCTTAAAGCCGCGGTCCTGAAACTGGCTGAGGAAAACCGCAATACCTATTGGCTGGTATTCAAGAACTTTTACGTGATCACCCGCTATAACCGCAGCCCACGCTATGCTATGGCTGTGTACGATTTAAGCCAGGAGATCAAAGAGAGAATGGGCCAGTTGTGATGACAAGACTGATCATTTCGGCGTTAATTGCTTTGATGCTGCTGGCCGCCTGCGCGGGCGACAAAAAGAGGGACGCAGGGCAGGCTGATGGGCCTTCTAGCCGCAAGATCTCGGCTGATGATGTCCGTGACGCGGTGCCAAAAGACGAACCCCTGGCACGCTACGGCAACCACAGCCCCTACACCGTGCTGGGAAAAACCTACACGGTGCTACCCTCCAGCAAGGGTTACCATGAACGTGGCGTCGCGTCATGGTACGGCAGCAAGTTTCATGGCCGGCGGACGTCGAGCGGTGAACTTTATGATATGCACCTGGCCACGGCCGCCCACAAAAGTCTGCCGCTGCCCACCTATGCGGAGGTCACCAACCTTGATAACGGCCGCAGTATGATTGTCAAGATCAATGACCGCGGTCCGTTTCATGAAGACCGCATCATCGACCTTTCCTATGCGGCAGCGATCAGGCTCGGTGTGGACCAAACCGGTACCGCGCGGGTTGATGTCCGCGCCATTGATGTCAAAACATCGAAAAAGGCCTCGGTAAAGTTGGCCGATGGTACATTTTTGCAGGTCGGCGCGTTCAGTAAACGTAAAACTGCCGAAGACCTGGCAGGAAAAATGATGGCGGCGCAACTCAAGCCTGTCTCGGTACAGAAGAGCCGGGGATTCTATAAAGTATGGATAGGGCCGTATGCTTCAGAGGCGGAAATTGAAGCCAGCGCGCGCCGCGTGGTTGAACTGGGCTATGAACGCCCGCATAAGGTTAATCGATAG